>CAZTTC010000053.1:0-16240 GCA_964616015.1 uncultured Methylibium sp.
GCTTCTTGTGCTCCGGCGTGCCGTAGCGGACGATGGTCTCCATGTTGCCGGTGTCAGGCGCGGAGCAGTTGAAGACCTCGCTGGCCCAGGGCACCGCGCCCATGATCTCGGCCAGCGGCGCGTACTCCTGGTTGGTGAGTCCGGCACCGTAGTCGCCCGAGGTGTTGTGCTGGCCGTCGGCGCTGGCTGGAAGGAACAGGTTCCACAGGCCTTCGGCGCGTGCCTTGGCCTTCAGCTCGTCGATCAAGCGCAGGTGCGTCCAGCGCTTGCCGGCCTTCGTGTTGGCCTCGATCTCCTGCCAGTACGCGGCTTCGTTGGGGTAGATGTGGCGTTCCATGAACGCCGACACGCGTGCCTGCAGCTCCTTGGTGCGCGCCGAGTAGTCGAAGTCCATGGCGTCTCTCCTGTGTGTGTGTCGGCGTTCGCTCAGCGCATCTTCTGCGCGATCGCCCAGCCCATCTCCGCCAGGGGTCTGGCGCCCGCGCCGGCCTGCCGTGCCTGCTCGCTCGCGGCGGTGCCGTCGACGACCCGCTTCGCGATGCCCTGCAGGATGCCGGCCATGCGGAACAGGTTGTAGGCGAGGTAGAAGTTCCAGTCAGTCACCAGCGCGTCAGCCCCGCCCCGTGAGCCCGAGCGGCCGGTGCGGTCGCAATAGCGCTGGATGTAGTCGGCTTCGCTCGGGAGGCCGAGTGCCGCAAGGTCCAGCCCGCCGATCCCACGGAAGGCGCCGGGCTGGATGTGCCAGCTCATGCAGTGGTAGCTGAAGTCGGCCAGCGGATGCCCCAGGGTCGACAGCTCCCAGTCCAGCACCGCCAGGATGCGCGGCTCGGTCGGGTGGAAGATGAGGTTGTCGAGGCGGTAGTCGCCGTGCACGATGCCGACCTGCGAGGCGTCCAGCGCGCTGGCCGGGATGTGCGCCGGCAGCCATTCGATCAGCCGGTCCATCGCCGGGATCGGGTCGGTGACCGAAGCCTGATACTGCTTGGTCCATCGGCCGATCTGGCGCTCGAAGTAGTTGCCCGGCTTGCCGTAGGCCTCGAGGCCGCGCGCCTGGAAGTCGACGTTGTGGAGCGCGGCGATCACGCGGTTCATCTCGTCGTAGATCGCGCCGCGATCGGAGGGTGTGAGCTCGGGCAGGGCCTGGCTCCACAGCACGCGCCCCTGGACGAACTCCATCACGTAGAAGGCACGGCCGATGACGGCTTCGTCCTCGCACAGCAGGTGCATGCGTGCCACCGGCACCTCGCTGCCGGCCAGCGCACGCATCACGGTGAACTCGCGCTCGATCGCATGGGCCGACGGCAGCAGCCTGGCGACCGGGCCGGGCTTGGTCCGCATCACGTAGCTGCGCGCAGGGGTCACGAGCTTGAAGGTCGGATTCGACTGACCGCCCTTGAACTGCTCGACCTCCAGAGGCCCGGCGAATCCGTCGAGGTGGCGGACCAGGTAGTCCTGCAGGGCGCCCTGGTCGAAGGCGTGCTGGGCGGCGACGGGCTTGGTTCCGGTGTAGGCGTCCATCGGGGGCTAGTCTCTCGTTCTATCGCTTTGTCGCTCTATCGCTCCGCGATCGCGAGCAGCTTCTGGCGCGACAGCACCACCAGCCGCGTCGGCTCGACGCGCACCGCGCCGTCGCGCTCGAAGCCCTTCAGCTCCTGGTTGACCCGCTGGCGCGACGCGCCGAGCAGTTGCGCCAGGTCCTCCTGCGCCAGCTGCAGGCCGATGCGGATCTCCTCGCCCTGCGCGATGCCGTAGCTGCGGGCCAGCAGCAGCAGTTGCTTGGCGAGGCGGGCGGCGAGCGGGCGGGTGTTGAGGTCCTCGACCACGTCGAACATCAGGCGCAGGCGCCGGCACTGCAGTCGCAACAGCGCGTCGTAGAGCTCGACGTGCTGAGCCAGCAGATCGCGGAAATCGCCCTTGCGCACGGCCAGCAGCGTGGTCTCGCCGTGGGCGTTGGCATCGTGCGTGCGCGGCAGGCCGTCGAACAGCGCGATGTCGCCGAACCATGTGCCGGGCTCGACGTAGGTCAGCGTGATCTGCTTGCCCGACAGCGACACCGAGCTGACGCGCACCGCGCCCTTGGCCACGCCGACCCATTCGTCGGCCGGTGCGCCGCGCGAGCTCATCAGAGCGCCATCGGCCAGCCGGCGGACCTGCGAGCGCTCGAGGATCGCCGTGCGCAGGGCCGGCGAGAGTTTGCTGAACCAAGGGCCCGAGTCGATGTTCTTCTGTTCGGCGATGGTAAGAGCGGGGTTGTTCATCGTTTGTCCCTGACGTGACAGCATGGTGTCCGTCCAGACGCCTATTGTTGTCCACGCCAAGGAGACCCCGATGAACGCCCCTGAACCGAAGATCCCGAGCCGCCAGCACGACGTGACCCCGGCCGAGTGGCAGGCACGCGTCGACCTCGCAGCGGCCTACCGGCTGGTCGCCCACTTCCGCTGGGACGACCTGGTCTTCACCCACGTCACGGTGCGCGTGCCCGGCACCGACGACCAGTTCCTGATCAACCCCTACGGCTTTATGTTCGACGAGATCACGGCATCCAGCCTGGTCAAGGTCGACCTCGCCGGCAACAAGCTCGACGACTCGCCGCATCCGGTCAATCCGGCCGGCTTCACGATCCACAGCGCGATCCATGCCGCCCGCCACGACGCCGCCTGCGTGCTGCACACCCACACGCTCAACGGCGTCGCGGTGTCGGCTCAACAGGACGGCGTGCTGCCGATCTCGCAGCAGTCGATCTTCGTGCTGGGCAGCCTGGCCTATCACGACTACGAGGGCGTGGCCCTGCGCGACGACGAGAAGCCTCGCCTGGTGGCCGACCTCGGCGACAGGAACTACCTGATGCTGCGCAACCACGGTTTGCTGACCCTGGGCGCGACCGTGGCCGACGCGGTGGTCGCGATGTACCTCTTCGAGGCGGTGTGCACGATCCAGGTCCGTGCCCAGGCCGGCGGCGGCCCGCTGAGGACGATCGATCCGCAGATCATCTCGAGCTCGGCGCGCCAGGCGATGCAGGTGACGCGCGGGCAGGGCGCCGGCGCGCTGGCCTGGCCCGGTTTGCTGCGGCGCCTGGACCGGATCGACCCGAGCTACCGCAGCTGATGCAGCGCGGCTAGGACGCCTGGCGGAGGTACTGCGCCAGCAGCTTCTCCATCGTCGTGTGGCGCTCGCGTTCGTGCAGCCATTGCGTGGGCGCCAGATTGACGGCGCGCACCACGGCCTCGTCGCCGGCGCCGACGTCGAGCACGTTGATGCAGGCCGGCTGCTGCTCGAGCCGACCGAAGAAGGCGCGTTCGCCGGTCAGCGCGCTCGACAGCAGCGCGCGGTTCACGCCACCGTGCAGCACCATCAGCAGGCACTGCCAGTCGTCGCGCGCCCGCCAGGCGGCGAAGGCCGGCAGGGCGCGGTCGAGCAGTTCGCCGATCGACTCGCCGCCGAGGAAGCGCTGGGCCTCGATGCCGGGGCCGCCCTGGAAGGCGCCGAGGAAGGCCTGCTCGATCTGGTCCGGCGGGATGTCGGCGAGGCGGCCGCCGCGGATCTCCTGCAGGGCCGGCTCCACCACGGGCTCGAGCGCCTGATCGGCCGCCGCCAGCACCCGTTCGGCGGTCTGCACGGTGCGCGGCAGGCCGCTGACGAGGACACGGTCGAAGCGCACGCCGCACTGCGCGAACAGGCGGCCGGCAGCGTCGGCCTGGCGCTCGCCCTCGGCGTTGAGCGGCACGCGCTCCGGATGCACCGGGCTGCCGTCCGGCAGGAAGTAGTCGACCGACCCGTGGCGCATCAGGTAGATGCGCCGGCGTGCGGCCGGCGTCATCCGCGCGCTCCGCTAGCGAAAGCGCGGCGGGCGCTTGTCGAAGAAGGCCTGCAGGCCCTCGGCAGCGTTGTCATCGAAGAGGTTGTCCAGAAAGTGGTCGCGTTCGGCATCCAGCTGAGGGTCGAGCGAGTGGCTGCCGGCCTCGTTCACCAGCTCCTTGGCGCTGGCCACGGCATTCGGCGCGCAGGCGGCCAACTGTCGGGCGAGGTGCAGAGCTTCGTTCAGCGCCTGACCGCTGTCTGTCACCCGATTGACAAGGCCGCGGGTGTGCAGCTCGCGCGCCGACAGCGCATCACCGAGCCACAGCAGCTGCAGGGCCAGGGCCCGGGGCAAGGCGCGCGCAAGGTGCCAGCTGCCGCCGCCGTCGGGCGACAGGCCGACGCGGCCATAGGCCAGCGAGAAGCGTGCATCCTCGGCTGCCACGATCAGGTCACAGGCCAGCGCCAGCGAAAAACCACCTCCGGCGGCCGAGCCTTCGACCGCGGCGATCACGGGTTTGGGAAAGCTGCGCAGGGCGCCGACGAACTGGTGGAACATCTCGATCGCGCGTTGCTGGACGTCGCGACCCTGCTGCCGATGGGCGGACAGTCGCCCGAGGTGTCCGCCGGCACAGAAGTGCCCGCCGTCGCCGCGCAGCACCACCGCGCGAACCGCCGCATCGGCCTCGGCCACGTTGAGCGCCTCGACGCCTGCGGCATAGACCTGCGGCGACAAGGCATTGCGCGCCGCCGGGTCGCTGATCGTCAACAGCAGCGTGGCATCGCGTCGCTCGGTGCGCAGTTCGGCGGTCATCGTCGGCGTGAGGCGCGGATTCGGCGAGGCGAGAATTGTGTCACGCACGCTCGCGCCGAGCGTCGCGCGGATGCTGCGTGCCTCCCGCGATCGGGTGGCCGCACGCCGCGGCGGCGGGCCGGTCGCCGCATCGCCGCATGCTAGAGTCAGTTGCGACAGACACAACAAGAGACATGCAGCTCGGCGGGCGTCAACTACTGGTAGGTCTGGGTCTTGGGGCGATCGCGCAGGCTGCGCTGGCGGTTGGCTTCGGCCGCCTCCCCGCTGCGGCCACGCTGGGTCAGCCTCTGCAGCTGAGCATCCCCTTGCGGCTCGAGCCCGACGAAGAGCTCCGACCCGAGTGCCTGTCCGGCTCGGTCTCCTTCGCCGACAACCTCCAGCAACCCGGCACCACCTCGCTGCGCCTGGATCCTGCGCCGCCCGGCGTCACCGAACGCAGCTTGCGTCTGTTCACCACGACGCGCGTCGACGAGCCGGTCGTCCACGTCGAGATCAGCATCGGTTGCGGCGCACGCGTCGTCAGGCGCTTCACGCTGTTTGCCGATCCACCGCTGGTGACGACGGCGGACGCCGTCCCCGCGGTGGCGGGGCCCAGCCCCGTCGGTGCCGCCGAGCCCGCCCCGGCCAGCCAGGCTGCGCCGCCGACATCGGGGGCCATGGCGCGGGCCGTTGCCGCGGAGCCGACCGCCCGC
The DNA here is from genome assembly GCA_964616015.1 of uncultured Methylibium sp. Lineage (GTDB taxonomy): Bacteria > Pseudomonadota > Gammaproteobacteria > Burkholderiales > Burkholderiaceae_C > Methylibium. The sequence continues at coordinate 5,302 of CAZTTC010000053.1, forward strand.
CTGCGTGCCGTTGCGCCGCCGGCACGCAAGCGCGTGGCGACGGCGGCAGGCGCGCCGACGACCGCGAGACCACGCGCAGCCGCACCTCGCCGGCCGGCCGACGACAGTGCGCGACTGCGCCTCACCCCGATAGAGCCCAGCGTCGCGCTCGCCGCAGCCGCGACCAGCGCGGCGGCCCGTGCCGCTGACGCGGCAGCCAGTGCGGCGGCTGCGCTCGCGGCCGAGGAGGCCGCCAGCGCGGCCAGTGCTGCGGCGGCTGCGCGCCAGCGGGTCGAGGAGCTCGAAGCCTCGATGAAGAGACTGCAGGCCGAGACCGCCAACACCAACCAGCAGCTCGGCACGCTGCAGTCGCGACTGCAGCGCGCGGAGGGCGATCGCTACAACAACCCCTTGGTCTATGCGCTGCTCGCCCTGGTCGCGCTGCTGCTGGGCCTGGTGCTGTGGCTGTGGCGACAGCGCCAGCAGGAAGCCGAGGCCCATGCCTGGCTGGTGCAGGCGGCCGCCGAACCCAAACCGCGCGGTCCGTCGACCCAGGTCGACTCCGACGACATCGCCACCGCCGAGGCCATCGCCTTCGCGCCGGTGCCGACGCTGAAGGCCTGGGTCAGCAAGCCGAACGAGGTCGACGGCTTCGACGACACGCTGGCAGCGACGCGGGCCGGCCCGGTCTCGATGGCCGGCGGCTTGACATCGCCGGCACCGCTGGCCACGCCGCAGAAGCGCGAGGTCTCGGTCGAGGAACTGATCGACCTCGAGCAGCAGGCCGAGTTCTTCGTCGTGCTGGGCCAGGACACCGCGGCGATCGACCTGCTGCTGGGCCACCTGCGCAGCACCGCCGGCAACAGCCCGCTGCCTTACCTGAAGCTGCTCGAGATCTACAAGCGCCGCGGCGACCGCAACGACTACGAGAAGTTGCGCGAGCGCTTCAACAGTCGCTTCAATGCCTATGCCCCGGCCTGGGAGACCGACCTGCAAGGGGGGCGGTCGCTGGACGACTACCCGACGGTGATCGACCGTCTGCAGAATCTGTGGGCCGAACCCCAGCGCGCGATGGACGTCCTGCAGGCTTCGCTGCTGCGCGTCGACGGCGGCGACGCAGGTCATGCCAGCGCGGGCGCTGGCAGCTTCGACCTGCCGGCCTACCGCGAACTGATGCTGCTGTACTCGGTGGCGCGAGACCGCTCGGAGGCCGAGAACGGCGGATCGGTTGACCTGCTGCTACCCATCGGCGATGCCGAGCCTGGCGAGGTCCACAGCGGCGTGTTCGAGCGCCTGCTCGCCACGACGACGCTGCCGGCCCAGCCCGAGGCGCAAAAGCCGCTCGAGATCGACCTGACGCTCGAGGACCTCGAGCCCGAGCCACCCGGCTCCGGCGGCGAGCGTCACTGAGCCGCGAGTCCGGCTAGAGCCGGCCCCGGAGGCGCCGCAGCGCCTCGTCCAGCGTGGCGTCCTGCTTGGCGAAGCACAAGCGCACGACGCGCTGTTCGAAACCTCCTTCGTAGAAGGCCGACAGCGGGATCGCCGCGACACCGACCTGCGTCGTGAGCCAGCGGCAGAAGTCGAGCTCGCTGCGCTCGCGGTGCGCGGGCAGCGCCGAGTAATCGACACACTGGAAATAGCTGCCCTCGCTGGGCAGCAGCACCAGGTCGCTGCCGGCGAGTCCAGTGCGGAAGCGGTCGCGCTTGGCCGCGTAGAAGGCCGGCAGATCCAGGTAGGGCCGCGGGTCGGCGAGATAGGCCACCAGGGCATGCTGCACCGGCGTGTTGACGGTGAAGACGTTGAACTGGTGCACCTTGCGGAACTCGGCCATCAGCGTGGCGGGGGCGGCTGCGTAGCCGACCTTCCAGCCGGTGACGTGGAAGGTCTTGCCGAAGCTCGAGACGACGAGGCTGCGCGCTGCCAGGTCCGCAAAGCGCGAGACGCTCTGGTGCGCGGCGCCGTCGAACACCATGTGCTCGTAGACCTCGTCGGCGATCACCAGCACGTCGGTCGGCCGCAGCAGGTCGGCCAGTCGCTGCATGTCCGACGCGCCCCAGATCGTCGCGCTGGGGTTGTGCGGGGTGTTGACGATGAGCGCGCGGGTGCGCGGCGTGAGTGCGGCCGCAATGCGGTCGAAGTCCGGGCGGAAGCTCCCGGGCGTCAGGGGGACGCGCACCACGCGCCCGCCGGCGAGCTCGATGTTGGGCGCATAGCTGTCGTAGCAGGGTTCCAGCACGACCACCTCGTCCCCCGGATGGACGAGCGCAAGGATCGCGGTCAGGATCGCCTGCGTCGCGCCGGCGGTGATGGTGATCTCGCTGCCGGCGTCGTAGCGGTGACCGTACAGCGCCTCGATCTTGGCGGCGACGGCCTCCCGCAAGGCCGCCACCCCGGGCATCGGCGGGTACTGGTTGTGCCCGGCGCGCATCGCCTGCGCGACCGCGTCGACCAGTCGAGGATCGCAGTCGAAGTCGGGGAAGCCCTGGCCCAGGTTGACCGCGTGGTGCTCCTGCGCCAGCGCCGACATCAGGCTGAAGATGGTCGTGCCGACCTGCGGCAGCCGACTCGCTGTCGAGGGGGTGCGGTGGGCGACGTCCATGGGCTCAGAGTTCGTAGTTCTCGCCGTCGCCCTGCATCACCCGCTGGATCAGCGACCGCGTCAGGCGATCCGACAGCAGCTCGGCAAAGCTGTACACGAAGCTGCGCAGGTAGGCGCCGCGCTTGAAGGCCAGGCGCGCGACGTTCTTGCCGAACAGCTGCCCGGCCGGGCGCGTGATCAGATCGCCGCCGGGCGCGCAGGCCGGGTCGTCGCGCACCGCCATCTCGGCCACGATGCCGACGCCCAGCCCGAGCCGCACATAGGTCTTGATGACGTCGGAGTCGATCGCCTCCAGCACGACGTTGGGCTCGAGCCCGCGCGCGGCGAAGGCCTGGTCGATGCGCGTGCGGCCGGTGAACGAGGGGTGGTAGGAGATCAACGGCTCCTGCGCCAGCTGCTCCAGCGTCAGCCGCTCGTGGACCGACAGCGGATGGGTCAGCGGCAGCACGACCACGTGATGCCAGTCGTAGCAGGGCAGGGTGACCAGGGCATCGAAGTCGCTGAGCGACTCGGTCGCCAGGCCGATGTCGGCGGTCTCGTCGATCAGCATCTGAGCGACCTGCTCGGGCGTGCCCTGGTGCAGGCTGATCGCGACCTTGGGATGGCGTTTGCGCAAGGCAGCCACAGGCCCCGGCAGCACGTAGCGCGCCTGCGTGTGCGTCGTGGCGATGGACAGCGTCCCGGTGTCCTGCTGGCTGAACTCCTCGCCGATGCGCTTGAGGTTGCCGACCTCGCGCATGATGATCTCGACCGCCGCCAGCACCTGCCGCCCCGGCTCGGTGATGCGCTTGAGGCGCTTGCCGTGGCGCGCGAAGATGTCGATGCCGAGTTCGCCTTCCAGCTCGAGGATGGCCTTGGAGATGCCGGGCTGCGAGGTGTGCAATGCCTTCGCGGTCTCGGTCAGGTTGAGGTTGCGGCGCGCGGCTTCCTGGACGAATCGGAACTGGTGCAGGTTCATCGGCGTGGCGCGGCAGGTGGGGCGCGATTATCGGCGGGGTTCCGCCGGCGCGCCGGCGTGTGCCCAGGCCACGTCGGCCATCGCGCCGATGACATCGGCATGCTCGCCGACGGCCGCCACGAGCCGCCATTCGACCTTGGGGTGGGCGGCGCGCAGCGCATCGACCAGCAGCGGCAGGTCCTTGCGCACGTGGCCGCCGGCGCCCAGGAAGAGCGGCACGATGGTCACGCGCTCGCAGCCCTGGGCCGCGAGCCCGCGACCGGCGCTCGGCAGGTCGGGGGCCATGAACTCCAGGAAGGCCAGCGCCACCGGCGTGTCGGGCGCCTTCTGCCGCAGCCGCTCGGCGACGGCCTCGAAGGGCCGCGCCCACAGCGGGTCGCGCGCCCCGTGCGCGAACAGCAGGATGCCGGCGGGCCGCGTCATCGGAAGCGCACCAGCCAGCTGAAGGCCGCCATCGACAGCAGCAGGTAGAACACCCCGGGGGCGGCGGCGGCGATCCAGGGTGTCCAGTCGCGCAGCAGGCCGAGGTGGGTCGAGACGTTGTTCAGCAGCACGAAGCTGATGCCCAGCAGGATGCCGCCGAAGACCCGCACGCTGACGCCGCCGGCGCGCGCGTGCAGGTAGGCGAAGGGCAAGGCCAGGCCCATCATCACCAGGCAGGCCAGCGGGTAGAAGGCCTTCTTCCAGAACTGGATCTCCTGTCGCTGCGCGGCCTGCTCGTTCTGCGACAGGTGGCTCATGTAGCGGTACAGGTCGATCGTCGACATGCTCTTGAGCGGCGACACCGCGGCGCCGACGACCGAAGGCGACAGCTGGGTCGGCCAGCGCAGCTCGGCGCGCACCTCCTCGGCCGGCAGCCGACTGCCGTCGCCCTGCCAGCGCGTGATGCGCACGTCCTGCAACGTCCAGGCGCCGTCTTCCACCTGGGCGCGCGCCGCCGCGACGCGGGCCAGCAACTGGTTGTCGGCGCTGAACTCGTAGATGCGCACGTCGTCGAGCCTGCCACCCGGCCCGACGCGGCCGACGTTGATCGAGTCGATGCGCTCGCCGGGCGGCGACTCGTCGGGGGCGGCAATGCGGCGATCGCGCAGCCAGGCGCTCTCGCTGCCGGCCGCGCCGCGGAGGCTGGCCCGCAGCGCCTGCGCCTTCGCGTCGAAGTAGGGGGCCACGTAGTCGCCGACGACGAAGGTGACCAGCGCGAAGGCGACGCCCAGCTGCGCCAGCAGCGACAACGCCCGGCTCGGGCCGAGCCCGCCGGTGCGCAGGATCGTGAACTCCGAGGACTGTGCCAGCCGCGCCATCGCGTAGATGCCGCCGATCAGCACCGCGATCGGCACCAGCTCGTAGAAGTGGGCCGGCACCTCCAGCAGGCAAAAGAGCAGGGCGTGCTGCACGCCGTAGGCACCGCGGGTCACGTCACCCAGCTCGTCGACGAAGTCGATGAAGAAGAACAGGGCCAGGAAGGCGATCGCCACGAAGGTGACGGCGCCCAACACGTCGGCGTACAGCAGTCGGCGCACGGTCCGCATGGCCGGCCCTCAGGCGCTGGTGCGCCGGCGGCGCAGGCTGAACGAGGCGCCGCGCTCGCGCCACCACAGCAGCGTCAGCGCCAACAGGAAGACGCCGCCATGGACGAGCAGCAGCGCATTGCCGGGCGTGAGCTTGCCGCCGGCCACCCAGGCCTGGCTCAGGTTCAGAAGGTTGTAGTAGACGACGAAGGCCAGCAGCGCGAACAGCAGGTTCCAGCTGCCGGCGCGTCGCGGGTTGCCGGCCGCGAGCCCGATGGCCAGCAGCACCAGGTTCACTCCGCCGAGCGCCAGGCCGATGCGCCAGATCAGCTCGCCGAGGTGACGGTTGCTGGGCTCGGTCAACAGCTCCCAGGTGCTGCGGGCCTTGGGCGGCAGGCGGTCGTCGCCGGCGGCCGCCACGTCGCCGGCCAGCACGCGGTAGGTGTCGAACTGGGCCAGCTTGCGCTCGCCGGTGGCCAGGTTGATGTCGCTGCGCTGGCCGCGCTCGAGCACGATGAAGCGCTGGTCCCCCTCGACCTCGATGCGCCCGCTGCGCGCCGAGGTCACGCTCTCGGAGTCGGCCTTGCGCTCGAGCACGAAGACGTTGCGGGCGCCCGCGGCGTCGCCGCTCTCGCGCTCGATGAAGAACACCCGCTGGCCGTCGGCCGAACGCTGGAACTGGCCCGGCGCGACGCGCGCGACGTCGGATCGGCGCTCGTAGCGGTCCTTCAGCTCGGCCACCTGCCGGTTGCCCCAGGGCCAGACGAACAGCGCCAGCACCGCGACCAGCAGCAGCAGCGGCCAGGCCAGTCGCAGCACCGGCAGCACGAAGCGCAGCAGGCTCACGCCACTGGCGAACCAGATGACCATTTCGCTGTCGCGGTACATGCGCGTCAGCGTCGTCACGACGGCGATGAAGAGCGACAGGCTCAGCATCGTCGGCAGGTTCTCCAATGCGATGTAGCCGAGCAGCAAGGCCACGTCCTGTGCCGCCACCGAGCCGCCGGCCGCCTGGCCGAGGGTGCGGATCAGGAACATCGTGATCACGATCGTCATGATGACGATCAGGGTGGCACCGAAGCTGCGGCTGAGGTCTCGGCGCAGAGTGGAATCGAATAACATCGATTGATCTTGAAATCGGACCGCATTATGGACTTCCGCTCTCTGATCACGACCACCGACAAGCTCTCGAAGACCGCGGCCGATGCGCTGCTGGTCGTGGCGGCCGGCGATCCAAAGGAGCAGGTCCTCGATGCGCCCCTGAAGGCGGCCCTGCTCGAGGCCGTCGGCGCCGGCGACCTGGCGTTCAAGCCCGGCCGGACGCTCTACCTGCACCGCCCGGCGGGCATCAAGGCCGCGCGCGTGGTCTTCGCCGTCGCGGCGGACGCCAGTGCCAAGGCATTCCGCTCGGCGGTGGCGGCCGGCCTGGGCGAGCTCAAGCCCAAGGGCGTCAAGCACGTCGCCGTGATTGCCGCCGGTGCCGCGGAGGCGGCGCATGCGGAGGCGCTGGTGGCCGCGGCCGCCGACGCGACCTACGTCTACCGCCACACCAAGCCCAGCGCGCCGCCGGTGCCGGCCTTGCAGACCGTGAGCCTGCTCGCCGGCAAGGCCTCGGCCAAGGCCGTCCAGGCCGGCCTGGCGCGCGGCGAGGCCATCGCCGCCGGCGTGACGCTGGCGCGCGAATGCGCCAACCGGCCCGGCAACCACTGCACGCCGAGCTTCCTGGCCGCCGAGGCGAAGAAGCTCGCCCGGTTGCCGCGCATCAAGGCCGAGGTGCTGGAACGCAAGGACTGCGACAAGCTCGGCATGGGCTCCTTCCTGGCCGTGGCCCAGGGCTCGGACGAGCCGCCGAAGTTCATCGTGCTGCGCTACGACGGCGACGCCAAGGGCGCAGCGCCGGTGGTGCTGGTCGGCAAGGGCATCACCTTCGACACCGGCGGCATCTCGATCAAGCCGGCCGGCGAGATGGACGAGATGAAGTTCGACATGGGCGGCGCGGCCAGCGTGCTGGGCAGCTTCCAGGCGCTGGCGCGGCTGCAGCCCAAGCTCAACGTCGTCGGCCTCATCCCGACCTGCGAGAACATGCCCAGCGGCCGGGCGGTCAAGCCGGGCGACGTGGTGACGTCGATGTCGGGCCAGACCATCGAGGTGCTCAACACCGACGCCGAGGGCCGGCTGATCCTGTGCGACGCGCTGACCTATGCCGAGCGCTTCAAGCCGTCGGCGGTGGTGGACATCGCGACGCTGACCGGCGCCTGCGTGATCGCGCTGGGCCACCACCGGACGGGCCTCTTCAGCACCGACGAATCGCTGGCCCAAGGTCTGCTGGCCGCCGGCGATGCCGGGCTCGATCCTGCATGGCGCATGCCGCTGGACGACGAGTACGACGAGGCCCTGAAGAGCAACTTCGCCGACATGGGCAACGTCGGCGGACGCGCCGGAGGGGCGATCACGGCGGCCATGTTCCTCAAGAAGTTCACCGCCAAGTACCCCTGGGCCCACCTGGACATCGCCGGCACGGCCTGGAAGTCGGGCGCCGCCAAGGGAGCGACCGGTCGGCCTGTCGCGCTGCTGACGCACTTCCTGCTGTCGCAGGCACGCTGAGCCCGGCCCGAGGCGACGCGCCGGGCGCGATGACCGAGGTCAACTTCCACCATGGGGCTGCGGACCCGCTGGGCTACGCCTGCCGCCTGCTGCTGAAGGCCTACCAGCGCGGCGCCCGTGCCGCGGTGACCGGATCGAGCGAGCTGCTGGCCGAGCTGGACGTGGCGCTGTGGACCTTCGAGCCGCTGGCCTTCGTCCCGCATGCCCGGTTGCGCGCCGGCGAGCAGCCGGCCGACCGGCTGGCCACCACACCGGTCTGGCTGCTGGAGCGCGCCGTCGACGCGCCGCATCACGAAGTGCTGGTCAACCTGGGGCCAGACATCGCGCCGGGCTTCGAGAGCTTCGAGCGCCTGTTCGAGATCGTCGGCCGCGACGAGCCGGCTCGCCGGGCCGGACGACAGCGCTGGCGTCACCTCGAGAGCCGGGGTTACGCGATCCAGCCGCACGAAGTCCGGGCCTGAGCGCCGGGGCGGCATGGCCCACACGCAGCCGCCAGGCGTGGTCTGCCCCTTGCTAGAGAAGTGGGCGGTGATCGATTCCGTGCGAGGGCGCTGACGGTGTTTTCACTAGGCGCGAGCGGCCGGCCGGGGCCTGGTTTTGGAGTATGGTTTCGGCCGTTGAGAACAACCCGTTTTCCTCAACTCTCTCTTCCAACCCGGAGGTTCTTCATGCAACTCAGACTCAACGCGATCGTCGCTGCCACCACGCTGTTGGCCGCGACCGCCGTTTGCGCACAAGAGCAGGTGGTCAAGATCGGTCACGTCGGCCCCGTCTCGGGCGCCCAGGCGCACTATGGCAAGGACAACGAGAACGGCGCCCGGATGGCGATCGAGGAGCTGAACGCGCAGGGCATCACCATCGGTGGCAAGAAGATCAAGTTCGAGCTGGTGGCCGAAGATGATGCAGCCGACCCGAAGCAGGGCGCTGCGGCTGCGCAGAAACTGTGCGACGCCAAGGTCAACGGCGTGGTCGGCCACCTGAACTCGGGCACGACCATCCCGGCCTCGAAGATCTACAACGACTGCGGCATCCCGCAGATCACCCCGTCGGCGACCAACCCCAAGTACTCGCAGCAAGGCTACAAGACCGCCTTCCGCCTGCTGGCCAACGACAACGCGCTCGGCGCCGGTCTGGCGCTGCACGCCGCCAACAACCTCAAGCTCAAGAAGGTCGCGATCATCGATGACCGCACCGCCTACGGCCAGGGCGTGGCCGAGGTCTTCAAGAAGACCGCCATGGCGCGCGGCATCCAGATCGTCGACGAGCAGTACACGACCGACAAGGCCACCGACTTCATGGCCATCCTGACCTCGATCAAGTCGAAGGCCCCGGACGGCGTGTTCTACGGCGGCATGGACCCGCAAGCCGGCCCGATGCTGCGCCAGATGGAGCAGCTGGGCCTGGCCAACGCCAAGTTCTTCGGCGGTGACGGCATCTGCACGGCCAAGCTGGCCGAGCTGTCGGCCGGCGCCAAGACGCTGAACAACGTGGTGTGTGCCGAAGGCGGTGCCTCGCTCGACAAGATGCCCGCGGGCAAGGCCTGGAAGGCCAAGTACGACGCCAAGTACCCGGGGCAGTTCCAGGTCTACTCGCCCTACGTCTACGACGCGACGATGGTCCTGGTCGATGCGATGAAGCGCGCCAACTCGGTCGACCCGAAGGTCTACCTGGCCAAGCTGGCTGAGACCAACTACACGGGCGTCACCGCCAAGGTCGGCTTCGAGGCCGACGGCGAGCTGAAGAACCCGGCGATGACCCTCTACGTCTACAAGGACGGCAAGAAGGTCCCGCTGAACTGAGCCGCCTCGGCGGCATGCACTCCGCGCTGCGGGGTGTGCAGTGCAAAGGCGCCCCGCGGGGCGCCTTTTTTCATGCACCTGCCTCGCTACAATGCGGGCCTCCGGAGAGATGGATGAGCGGTTTAAGTCGCACGCCTGGAAAGCGTGTGAGGGTTAACAGCCCTCCGCGGGTTCGAATCCCGCTCTCTCCGCCAAACCAGAACGCCACCCTCGCGGTGGCGTTTGCTTTCGATCACGCGCCCGGCTTGCCCTTGCCGATGAGCGTCATGGCGGTGCCGATCAGCGCGGCCACCTCGGTCATGTTGCCCGGGACGATCATGGTGTTGTTCTTCTGGGCCAGCTGTCCGTAGGCATCGACCGCACGCTCGGCGACCTTCAACTGCACGGCCTGCTCGCCGCCCGGCTCGCGGATCGCGGCCGCGACCTTGCGGATCGCATCGGCGGTGGCTTCGGCCACGGCGACGATCGCCGCGGCTTCGCCTTGCGCGTTGTTGATCTCGGCCTGCTTCTCGCCCTCGGAGCGGGCGATGAAGGCCTCGCGCTCGCCGGTGGCGATGTTGATCTGCTCCTGGCGACGGCCCTCGGAGGCGGCGATCAGGGCGCGCTTCTCGCGCTCGGCGGTGATCTGCGCCTGCATCGCGTGCAAGATCGCGGCTGGCGGGGTCAGGTCCTTGATCTCGTAGCGCAGCACCTTGACGCCCCAGTTGAGCGCCGCCTCGTCGAGCGCGTTGACGACAGCGGCGTTGATGGCGTTGCGCTCCTCGAAGGTCTTGTCCAGCTCCATCTTGCCGATCACGCTGCGCAGCGTGGTCTGCGCCAGCTGGGTGATGGCGACGATGTAGTTGGACGCGCCGTAGCTCGCGCGCATCGGGTCGGTGACCTGGAAATACAGGATGCCGTCGACGGTGAGCTGGGTGTTGTCCTTGGTGATGCAGACCTGGCTCGGCACGTCCAGCGGGATCTCCTTGAGGGAGTGCCGGTAGGCGAGCCGGTCGACGAAGGGCACCAGGAAGTTGAGCCCCGGCACCAGCGTCGCGTGGTACTTGCCGAGGCGCTCGACCACCCAGGCGCTCTGCTGGGGCACGACCTTGACGGCGCGCGCCACGAAGATGATGGCGATGACGAGGAAGAGGATCGCGACGATTTCCATGGGTCCGGGCGGTTGAAGAGAGAAAGGGCGGGGCTCAGCGGCCCAGCAGCAGTCGATTGCCGTCGAGGCCGCGGATCACGAACTCGCCGGGCTCGGGCACGCCGTCGCCGGCGAAGCGCGCGGTCCATGGCGCGCCACGGTAGAGGATGCTGGCCGAGCCGTCGGCGCGCCAGGACTCGACGTGGACGCGCTCGCCGATGTCGAGGTTGACGTTGCGGTCGTTGCTCGCGGAGGTCGCCGCGGGGTGGCGCTGCCGGCGGAAGTGCCAGGCGGCGACGGCACCGCCGCCCACCAGGGCCGCGGCCATCACCTGGCTGCTGAAGCCCAGGCCCGCATGCGCGC
>CAZTTC010000054.1:0-16135 GCA_964616015.1 uncultured Methylibium sp.
CCGCGCAGCGACTCCAGGAAGTGCGTCGAGCGCTTGGCCTCGTGGACGATCGCCTCCTCGGTGGCCTCCCGCAGGGGCCGGAAGAACGCCCAGCGCAGCAGCGCATAGACCGCCACCGCACCCAGCGCGATCGCCGTCAGGCCGAGGCTGTACACGGCCATCATGGCCAGCGTCACCACGACCAGCAGCCCGTCGAGCACGGCCTCGATGAAGCTCGTCGTCAGCGTCTGCTGGATCTTCTGGATCGCGCCGAAGCGCGACATCACGTCGCCGGCGTGGCGCTTCTCGAACCACGCGACCGGCAGGCGCATCAGGTGGGCGAACACATTGCCGAGCCACTGCAGGTTCAGCGTGCTCGACAGATAGAGCACGGCCCAGGAACGCAGCGCGCCCGTCGCGACCTGCAGGCACACCAGCAGGCCGAAGCCGATCACCAGGGTCAGCAACAGGTCCCGGTCGGCACTCAGCAGCGCGCCGTCCACCACCCACTGCAGGAAGAAGGGCGCCAGCAGCATGAAGACCTCGAGCGCCAGCGCCAGCAGGAAGATCTGCCCGAGCGAGCGCTTCAGGCCACTGACCGGACCCAGCAACTGCCGCAGCCCGACCTGCTGGCGCTCGTTGCGCGACTCGAAGCCGGCGCCTGGCGTCAACTCGAGCACGACGCCAGTGAAGTGCCGCGACACCTCGGCCAGCGGCAGGCGGCGCACCCCGCGCGCCGGATCGTGAATGACGGCGACACCGCGACGGACCGCGGCCAGCACGACGAAGTGGTTCAGGTCCCAGTGCAGGACGCAGGGCAGGCTGAGTTGCGGCAAGTGGGCCAGTTCGGCACGCAGCGGCCGGGCGTTGAGCTGCATCTGTCCGGCCATGCGAACCAGGTCGGCGAGCGTCGCGCCCTTGAGCGACAGCGAGAAGCGTTGTCGCAGCGTCGGCAGGTCGCTGCGCTGGCCGTGATGCGCCGCGATCATCGCGAGGCAGGCCAGACCGCATTCAGCGGCCTCGGTCTGCAACAGCATCGGCAGGCGCGAGCCGCCGAAGCCCAGGCGCAGCGCGTCGAGCATCGTCGGCTCAGACCCGACCGCCCGCGACCCGGCCCGTCAGGCCGAGCAGCGGCTCGAACAGCCATTCGATCAGGCGGCGCCGGTCGAGCTGCACATCGGCCTCCAACTGCATGCCGGCCGTCAGCGGCTGCGCCTGGCCGTAGGCATCGACGGTCTGCTGCTTCAAGGCCACCGTGATGCGATACAGCGGTTCGCCGTTCACGGTCGAGTAGGTATTGGTCACGCCGGCCAGCGGCACGTTGCTGAGCTCGCCCGCCTGCAGCGGCGTGCGCGACACCTGCAGCACCTGGCCCAGCTGATGCCCGAACTTCTGGTACGGAAAGGCCGCGTAGCGCAGCAGCACCGGCTGGTCGGGCCGCACGAAGCCGAGCGCACTGGACGGCGCGTACAGATGCGCCTGGAGCCGCGCGTCGGCCGGCACCAGGCTGGCCAGGGCCGCCGACGGCGATACCGACTGCCCGGGCTCGGCCAGCACGGTGCCGATCACGCCATCCATCGGCGCGCGCACGACGATGCGCTGCCTAGACTCGGCCTCGGCGGCCTCCTTGGCGACCGTGGCCAGGTCCCGCTCGAGCTCGCCGCTGGCGGTCTGGGCGCGCAGCGGCAACTCCCGCCGCAATGCCTCGAGCGTGCCGATCTCTCGCTGCTGGGTGGCGCGCTGGCGCTCCAGGCCCTGCAGCTGCGCCTCGACCGCGAGCACTTCCTCAGACTTGGCCTGGACCTGGGCCGAGGAGATGTAGTTGTCGGCCAGCAGCGACTCGAGCCGGGCCAGCGCCTGCCGGGCCAGGGCCAGCCGTTGCCGGTGCAACCTGGCCTCGGCCTCGAGCTGCGCCAGCTCGCCGCGCCGGTCGGCCAACTGGCGCTCCAGCGCCGTGCGCTGAGCCTCCAGCAGGTCGGCCTGCTGGTGCAGCGCACCCTGCAGGCTGCGCCCCTTGGCAGCCAAGCTCTGCTGGACCGAGGCCTGGGCGTCTCCGGTCGTGGTCCCACGATCGACAGACAGGACGAACATCACGTCGCCCCGGCGGACGGTGGCGCCCTCGCGGGCGGCCCGCTCGACGACCGTGGCCGTCTCTGGGGTCACCAGGCGGATCACACCCCGGTCGGGGACCAGGACGCCCGGCACCCGCGCCTTGCGGGTGTACTCCCCGACCCACAGGTAGCCCAGCACCACGGCCGCCGCACCGACCGCGCAAGCCGTCAGCACGCTCAGCGACAGCGGCCGAACGAGCTGCATGCCGCCCAGCCAGGCATGGCGGTGGGCGTCGACGACCTCGGATCGGAACAGGGGCGGCATCAGCGCAAAACCGCCACGTGTACACGTGGCGGCTCGGTCGTTCTCGCTAGCTCGGGAAACGCGGGGCGAGTCCCCGCGGGGACTCGCCCTCTTACCAGCCGTTGCGCGGGGCGCTTACCACGCCGACACCGCCACCGACCTTGCCGAGCAGGCTGGGATGCAGCGGGATCGGGGCCGACGGGGCGGCGGCTTGGCTGGAAACGCTCTTGAGGACGAGCTGAAGGAAGTTTTGCACGATCTGCTCCTGGCTGTTGACGCATCGCAACTCGCGGTGCCGTGACAGCATTGAAGCAGCCCCCGTGATCGAGGGGTACTGGTAAGTCTTACAGGGGGAAGGGAAAACCCTGGGCCCAGAGCGCGGTCCGGCCTAGCGGATCAGGCCCAGCCGCAAGGCCTTGAGCACGGCCTGGTGCTTGTTGCTGCAATCGAGCTTGTGCATGGCGTTGTTGACATGCAGGACGGCCGTCCGCTCCGAGATGCCCATGATCGACCCGACCTCCCAGGCCGTCTTGCCTTCCATGGTCCAGCGCAGGCTGTCGAGTTCGCGCGGCGTGAGCTTCGGTCGCTCGGGCTGCAGCCGCTCCGGCACCAGCACCCGCATGGCCGCATCCTGCGCATGCACGGCAAACAGCTGGAGGTCGGCGACGATGCGCGTGACCTCGCCGCGGTCCCTCGGCAAGGCTTGGTCGCGGTCGACCCCGAGCACGAAGTGCCGCCCCTCGGGCATGTGCAGCGCGAGGCACACGCCCGACCTGAAACCGAAACGTGCCTGCGTCTCCCACATACCGCCGAGCCCGGCCGAGACGTAGGTGTTTTGATCCCAGATGATCGGCACGCTGTTGCGCTTGCAGTGTTGCATCACCGGATCGAGGCGCATGCCTTCGACGTCCTCAATCGCATCGCGCCATGCATCCGGCGCGTTGTCGACCGCGACGAACTCGGTGTCACCGACCGGATGATCGACGACGGTGATGGCCGACACGGTCTCGAAGCCGAGCTGCTTCGCGAAGCGCACGACTTCGCCGCGAAACTCATCGCGGTTCCGCACATCGAGCACCGATTGATAGCTGCCTTGCAGCATCCCGCCGTTCATCGATTCCGCATGCTGTCAATCCCGATCCGTGACGGAATCGACTGGTTGTCCCTGACAAGGTTTACAGCTGTCAAAACCGCTCGCGCTGATCACACTGCTGTCCATCGAAGCAGTTCATGGGCCTGCGCCCATTCGACATCATGACGCCCGCATGGACCATCAGCGCGTGGCCGCCCGCATTGTGGCAGCCCGGCCGCGACTCGCCTCTTCACTTCGTGCACCTTGGCACACATGTGTCGGCCCGGCTCAACACCGATTGGCCGAACATGGGCCAGTCGGTGTGGGGCGGCCGCGCCGGCGATACCGCGGCCGGCATCTCGTGGGACTGGATCGAGGTCGCCGAGGGCATCGTCGCGATCGCCGATCCGATGATGATGACCACCAACCTGCGCCTGCTCGGCAGCGAGGGCGAAGTGCTCACCGCGCACGAGGTCGCGCCGCATCTCAACGCGATCGTGCATCGCCTGCCGTGGCAGGCGGAGGTGCGTCACGCGCTCGAACTGGCACGACCGCCGCAGCAACCGGCCGTCGCGCCGCGCAAGCGGGGCCTGCTGCGGCTGCGCGACTTCGGCGCGCCCACGCAGCCGGGCTGATCCGGACGGGCGCGCGGCCGGCGCGAGACAGCGGCCATCGGGGCGCATGCGCCTCCTGTGAGCGGACACGGGCTGCGCAGCGTATTCGATGCCGCAGGCCCTGGCAAAGCCCCGACCTCGATGGCCCGGCCACTCAGCGTGTCGCGGCGGCGCGCAGGTGTCGCGCGATGTAGGCGAGGCTCAGTGCCGCAAGGACGGCGCTCACCGCCAGCGGCACCGCGACGTCGTTCAGCGACAGGGCATCGCCGCGCAGCACCCGGTTCATCAGCGTGTGCTGAGCCAGAGCCGGCAGCCAGACGAACCAGGGCTTCTCGCCGCCCTGGTTGAACAGCGCGACCAGCGGCAGAAGGGACACCGCCAGGATCACGACGGTGTTGCTGGCCTGCGCCTCCTTGAAGCTCTTGCAGCGGATTGCCACCGCCATCATCACGGCCGACAACGCCGCCGCCAGCGGCACCAGCACCGCCAGGAAGGCCACGGCCTCGCGCGGCCCGAAGATGAACAGCGCCCGCAAGGTCTCGCTGCGGATCAGCCACTGCGCCGGCAGGAAGCTCAGCACGCTGAGCAAGGCGATCAGCAGGCTCACCGCCGCCACCGCGCCCCACTTGCCGAGCACCAGCGCCATCGGCGGCACCGGATTGGCCAGCAGCGGCTCGAGCGAGCCGCGCTCGCGCTCGCCCGCCGTCGTGTCCAGCGCCGCGTTGAGCGCGCCGTAGAGCACGGCCATGATCACGAAGAATGGCAGCATGCCGGTGAACTGGGCCGCCCGGCTGCGCGTGTTCGCAAGATCCCGCTCTTCGACCTCCACCGCCTGCAGCACCTCGGCCGGCACCGACCGCAGGGCCAGCGTCAGCGCGCCACGCTCGCGGTTGAAGCCCTGCAGCAGCCGCTCCAGCCGCCCGGTGCCGACCTCGGCCTGCCGGTTGCCGCTGCTGCTGACGATCCGCACCGTCGGCGCCTCGCCGCGGGCCAGCCGGGCCTCGAACCCTGCTTCGACCACCAGCACGGGATCGCCGAGGCTGGAGTCGCGCAGCTTCGCCTCGTGATCGGCCGGCGCCGCCTCGATGCGAAAGGTCTGCCGCTCGATGTAGTTGCGCAGGCTCGGCGCATGCTCCATGCCGACCGCGAGCACGACGCGCCGCTCGGCCCGCTCCTCCAGCGAGGCCACCAGGCCCGACAGCAGCACCAGCACCAGCGGCCCCATCAGCACCGAGCTCATCAGCACCGTCATCAGGGTGCGCCGATCGCGCAGCGCATCGACGATCTCCTTGGCGAGCACCGACCAGGCGCTGTGGCTCATGCGCGCGCCTCGCCCTCGGCCGCGGTCAGCTCGCGCGCGAATGCCAGCTTCACGAAGGCCTCCTCGAAGTCGCTCTCGCCGGTGCGTGCGCACAGCTCGGCCACGCTGCCCTCGGCCACGGTGCGGCCGTGCGCGACGACGACCACCGCATCGCACAGGCGCTCGACCTCCTGCATGATGTGACTCGACAGCACGACGCACTTGCCGCCACCGGATGCGCTGGCCAAATGCCGCAGCGCCTCGCGCAAGGCGCGCGTCGACAGCACGTCGAGTCCGTTCGTCGGCTCGTCGAGGATGATGTTGGCGGGATCGTGCACGAGCGAGCGCGCCAGCGCGGTCTTCATGCGCTCGCCCTGGCTGAAGCCGTCGGTGCGGCGCTCGAGCAGCGGCTTCATGTCCAGGATCTCGGCCAGCCGCTCGGCGCGCGCATGGGCGGCGTCCCGCGCCATGCCCTGCAAGGCGGCGTAGTAGACGATGTTCTCGCGCGCGCTCAGGCGCGGATAGAGGCCGCGTGCATCGCTCAGCACGCCCATGCGCCGCTGCGCCGCCTGCGTCTCGCGCAGCACATCCAGGCCATCGACCTCGATCGTGCCGGCGTCGGGTCGCACCAGCCCGGCGATCATGCGCAGCGTCGTGGTTTTGCCGGCGCCGTTGGGGCCCAGCAGGCCGGTGATGCGGCCGTCGGTCGCGGCGAAGCTCACCCGCTCGACGGCCACCACGCCGGGCGCGGCGCGCGCGAACAGACCCCGGCGCAGCGTCGCAAAGCGCTTGTGCAGCGCCTCGACGCGGATCACCGGTCGGCCCCTTGCATCGGCGCATCCAGCCGCGGCGGCTCGAAGGCCGGCGGCCGCGGCAGCCGCGTCAGGCAGGCGATGTCGACCTCACGCGCCTCGACGTCACTCGCGGCGTCGACGAAGCGCTGCAGCACCTCGCGGGCACATCCGATCGCCAGCACGCCATGGCCGGCGTTCGGCACCACGACATGCCGTGCCTGCGGCCCCAGCGCCTCCACCGCGCGGCGACCA
Organism: uncultured Methylibium sp.; assembly: GCA_964616015.1. Lineage (GTDB taxonomy): Bacteria > Pseudomonadota > Gammaproteobacteria > Burkholderiales > Burkholderiaceae_C > Methylibium. The sequence continues at coordinate 6,367 of CAZTTC010000054.1, forward strand.
TGGCGGGGCGGCGTCACCGGGTCGAGCGAGCCGCTCAGTGCCAGCACTGGCGCGGCACTCGGCGGCATCGCATAGAAGGCCGCCGGCACCGAGGCCGCAGGCAGGCCGGGGCAGATCGCGCCGTAGGGCCGCGCGAAGGCCGCGCCCAGGCCGGGCGGTGTCGGGGCGCTGGCGGCCAGCGGCAGGTCTTCGGCGCAGACCACGGCGAAGTGCATGCCCTCGGCCAGCCGCAGGCTGCGCGAGGCCGAGCCCAGGCTGCCGGCCAGCCCGATCAGGGCGCTGTAGCGCCCCTGCGCCGCCTCGCCGATCGCAAAGGGCAGCGCCGCCGCGAGCGCCGGCGCGTACAGCGGGCCGCGCACGGCCGAGGCCAGGGTGTCGTGCGTCAGCGTGACTGACACCGTCCGGCCGCTCGCCGGGTCGGTCACGCTCGCCGGCACCGGCAGCCTCGCCAGCAGCTCACGCCATTGATCGCGCAGGCGCGGATGGCGCGCGCGGCAGGGGACCTCGCGCTCGCAGTCCACAAACAGCTGCTCGAGCGCTGCCGCGATGTCCTGGCCCATGCTCAGCGGCAGCGCCATGTCAGGCGGTGCCACGCCGTCGACCAGCACGCGACGCACGCGACCAGGAAACTGCCGCAGGTACTCCAGTGCTGCACGCGAGCCGTAGGAGCCGCCGACCAGGTTGATGCGTGGTGCGCCGAGCGCGGCACGCACCGCATCGGCATCCGCCATCGCGATCGTGGTCGTGTAGAAGCGCAGGTCGCCGTGGGGCAGCTCGCGCAGGCGCTTCAGGCAATCCGCCAGGCGCTGGATGCCGCGCTCGGCGTCGAGCTGCCAGGCCAGCGGCCGGCCCTCGTCCCGCTCGCACTCCAGCGCCGCCGAGCGCCCGGTGCCGCGCTGGTCGATGAAGACAACGTCGCGCCGGTTGCCCAGGCGCTGGAACAACGGCATCACCGAGCCTGCGAGCGCGATCGCGCTCTGGCCCGGCCCCCCGGCGAAGAAGAAGATCGAATCGGGCCGCTTCTCGCGCGCGGTCGCCGGCACCACCACGAAGTGCACCGCGATCGTCCGGCCGTCCGTCCGGGCCGGGTCCAGCGGGCGCACCACGCTGCCGCACAGGACCTCGTGCTTCAGTCCCGCGATACGGCAAGGCTGCAGCGCGCCATCGTCCGCTGCAGGCGCGGCCTCACTCAGCGCCAGGGCCAGGCAGCAGGCCACGACGGCGCGCAGGGGAAGGCTCTTCATGCGCCGCGATTCTGCGCGACGCCAGCCTCACCTCGCTACCGCGGCATACGAAGGGCGCGCCGGGGTGCACGAATCGCCGACGGCGCGCCGTCGGCGGTCATCGCAGGAAAGCGTCGTAGCCGGTCTTGGCGATGAGCGCCGTGACCACCAACACGAACACGCTGCGCACGAAGCCCGCGCCGTGCTTCAGCGCCAGGCGGGTGCCGACCAGGCTGCCGATCACGTTGGCCACCGCCATCACCAGGGCGAGGTGCCACCAGACGTGGCCGGTCCACGCGAAGGCCGCCAGCGCCGCGACATTGGTCGCCGTGTTCAGCAGCTTGGCCGAGGCGCTGGCGTGCAGGAAGTCGTAGCCCAGCAGACGCACGAACAAGAACACGAAGAAACTGCCGGTCCCGGGTCCGAAGAATCCGTCGTAGAAGCCGATCACGCCGCCGATCAGCGAGGCCCAGGCCGCCTCGGCGCGCGGGGCGTGGCGCGGCGCGTGAACGCGGCCGAGGTCCTTCCTCGCCAGCGTGTAGAGCAGCACGCCCAGCAGCACGAAGGGCAGTGCGCGACGCAGGCCGTCGGCCGGCACCTGGGTCACGGTCCAGGCGCCGGCGAAGCTGCCCGCCAGCGCCGCGGCGGCCGCCGGTAGCAGCGCGTGCCAGGCCAGGGTCACGCGGCGCGAGAACTGCCAGGTGGCCAGCGCCGTGCCCCAGACCGCCGCGCCCTTGTTGGTGCCGAACAGCGTCGCCGGCGCCGTGCCGGGAAAGACGCTGAACAGCGCCGGCACGAGGATCAGCCCGCCCCCGCCCACGATGGCGTCGACGAAGCCGGCGAACAGGGAAGCCAGGGTGACGGTGACGAGATCGAGCATGCGGACGGGGCGGGATCAGGATGCGGGGCGGCACAACGCGGCGCACAAACTAAAAGAGCGCCAGGGGTACTGGCGCTCTCCAAGCGAAGGCCGGTCGGCCTGCGCTGAGTTCATCTCCATCCAACGGGCGGTTGTCCAGACCGCCGCACTCTTCGCTTGTCTCCTCGATCCCCCGCCTGGCAGGGCGAACCCTGCCGCGAGTGGGCGAACTGTAGGGAGTGCCGTGATGCACGGCATCGGGGTTTTCCTGCAGCATGTTGGTGCGGCGAGTCACCGTCGCGACAGGCTCCGGCTTCACCCTTCAACTGTGCCGATGGCCGTGGTCGGCGGCGACCCAGGCGGCGGCCTTCTCGGCAATCATCAGGGTCGGGCTGTTGGTGTTGCCGCTGGTGATGGTCGGCATCACGCTGGCGTCGACCACGCGCAATCCGGCGACGCCCCGCACGCGCAGGCGCGCGTCCACCACCGCCTGCGGGTCGTCGTCGCGGCCCATGCGGCAGGTGCCGACCGGGTGGAAGATGGTCGTGCCGATGTCGCCGGCCAGCCGGGCCAGGTCCTCGTCGGTCTGGAACTGCACGCCGGGGCGCACTTCCTGCGGCCGGTAGCCGGCGAGCGCCGGCTGGGCCGCGATGCGACGGGTGAGCCGCAGGCTGTCGGCGGCGATGCGGCGGTCTTCGTCGGTGCTCAGGTAGTTGGCGGCGATCGCCGGCGCGTCCTCGAAGCGCGGGCTGCGGATGCGCACGCTGCCGCGGCTGGTCGGATTGAGGTTGCACACGCTGGCGGTGAAAGCGTCGAAATCGTGCAGCGGCTCGCCGAAGGCGTCGAGGCTGAGCGGCTGCACGTGGTACTCGAGGTTGGGCCAAGCGCGCTCGGGCGAGGACTTCGTGAAAGCGCCCAGTTGCGAGGGCGCCATGCTCATCGGCCCGCTGCGGCGCAGCAGGTACTCAAGGCCGATGCGCGCCTTGCCGAGCATCGAGTTCGCCAGCGTGTTGAGCGTCTTGACGCCCTGCACCGAGAACACCGCGCGGATCTGCAGGTGATCCTGCAGGTTCTCGCCGACGCCCGGCAGCTCGTGCCCGACGCCTATGCCGTGGCGGTGCAGCAGCTCGCCGGGGCCGATGCCCGACAGCTGGAGGATCTGCGGCGTGCCGACCGCGCCGGCCGCCATCAACACCTCGCCTTCGGCCCGCACGGTCTGCAGGCCCTGGGGCGTCGCGACCTCGCAGCCCGTGCACCGCAGCTGGCCGTCGGCGCGGCGTTCGAGCAGCAGGCGCGTCACCTGCGCGCCGGTCCACAGCTCGAAGTTGGGGCGCCCGTAGCAGGTGGGGCGCAGGAAAGCCTTGGCGGTGTTCCAGCGCCAGCCGGCACGCTGGTTGACCTCGAAGTAGCCGACGCCCTCGTTGTTGCCGCGGTTGAAGTCGGCCGTCGCCGGGATGCCGGCCTGCTGGGCTGCCAGCGCGAAGGCGTCCAGCACGTCCCAGCGCAGGCGCTGCTTCTCGACGCGCCACTCGCCGCCGACCCCATGGAAGGTGGCGAACGCCGGATCCCGGCCGCCGGCGCCATGCAGGGCATCGGCCCCGGCGTGGTGGTCCTCGTGCTGCCTGAAGACCGGCAGGCACGCGTCCCAGCGCCAGCGGTCGTCGCCGGTCAGCGCGGCCCAGTGGTCGTAGTCGCGCGCCTGGCCGCGCATGTAGATCATGCCGTTGATGCTGGAGCAGCCACCCAGCACCTTGCCGCGGGGGTAGCGCAGCGAGCGCCCGTTCAAGCCGGGGTCCGGCTCGGTCTTGTAGAGCCAGTCGGTGCGCGGATTGCCGATGCAGTACAAGTAGCCGACCGGGATGTGGATCCAGTGGTAGTCGTCGCGGCCGCCGGCCTCGAGCAGCAGCACGCGCTTGGACGGATCGGCACTCAGCCGGTTGGCCAGCAGACAGCCGGCGGTGCCGGCACCGACGACGATGTGATCGAAGCTCGGGGCGTCGGTCATGGATCGGGTCAGCGGCTCAGGTGGCTGGCCAGCACCGGGAACAGCTTCACCAGCCCGTCGGCCATGATCTCGACCGCCATCGCCGCGAGGATCAGGCCCATCAGCCGCGTCATCACGTTGATGCCGGTCTTGCCCAGCACCCGGGCGATGCGACCGGACGCGGCGAAGGCGAGGTAGACCGCCACCCCGATCACCACGCCGTACAGCACCAGCGTGCCGAGCTGCCACCAGTGGCGGCTGCGCTCGGCATAGATCACCATCGTCGAGATCGTCGCCGGCCCGGTGAGCAGCGGGATGGTCAGCGGCACGACCGCGATGCTGGCGCCGGCGTCGGCCTTCTCGCTGCCCTCGGCGACGTCTTCCTTGGTCGTGTCGGCCGGCTTGGCATTGAGCATCTGCAGCGAGCTGATCAGCAGCAAGGTTCCGCCACCGACCTGGAAGGACGCGATGCTGATGCCGAAGAACTCGATGATCTGCAGGCCGGCCACCGCGCTGACCGCGATCACGACGAAGGCGCTGAAGGCGCTGACGCGGATGGTGCGCTGGCGCTGCTCGCGGCTGAAGCCCTGCGTGAAGCTGATGAAGAAGGGAATGGCGCCGATCGGGTTGACGATCGCCAGCAGGGCGATCAGCGGCTTCAGGTCCATCGCCGCATTGTGGCGCGGCGCGCGGCCGCGTCAGCCCGCCGCCAGCGCCCGCAGGTAGCGCAGCCCGGCGGCCGCGCGCGGGCCGTACCAGCTGAGCAGCTCGCCGTCGACGGCCTGCACCTGCGCCCGCGGACACAGCGCCTGCGCCTCGGCGGCGTGGGCTGGCTCGAAGGCATAGGGCTCGCTGCTCAGCAGCACCCGGTCCACGTCGGCCAGCCAGGGCGCGGCGGGATCGACCGGCGGGTAGCGGCCCGCGCCCGCCGCACCGCCCTCGACCCCCGGCAGCGTCCGCCAGCCGACGGCGGCCAGCATGCGGGCGATGTAGGTGTCGCGCGCCACCGTCATCCAGGGCTCGCGCCAGATCAGGTACAGAACCCGCTGGGGTGCGAATTGCTGCGCTGCGGTCAGGGCCAGCTCGTCGGCCATCGCGGCGCGCAAGGCCGCCGCGCGCTCGGCCACACCGGGCTCGGCCGCGAAGGCTGCCGTCAGCTGGTCGATCAGTGCCAGGTTATCGCTTGGGCTGCAGGGGTGGGTGACGAGCAGCTCGGGGACGAAGTCCCGCAGCGCCGCCGCCGTTTCGGCGCGGTTCTCGTCGACATTCAGCAGCACGTGGGTCGGCGCCAGCCGGCGCAGCTTGGCGAGGTTGACGTCCTTGGTGCCCCCGACCTTGGGCACGTCGCGGACGACCTCCGCCGGGTGGATGCAGAACCCCGTCCGTGCCACCAGGCGGTGCGCCAGGCCGAGCGCGCAGACCAGCTCGGTCAGGCTGGGCACCAGGCTCGCGATGCGCGGCGGCCCGCTCATGGCCGGCCCCCCCGCTGCCGCTCGGCTCCGATACAACAGTCGCGCCGGCGGGTTGCGCCGAAAGCCGGCGGTTCACCCATAATGGAATTTCAAGTCTGGATGCGGCGCCTTCTCTGGATCGGTTCCGGCGGGTTGAGGCTCCACAGATAGGTCGGGGTACCGCGGTACCGTTTTCTGAGGAAGGAAGGCGCTCTCCATGGGCAACAAGCTGTATGTGGGCAACCTTGCCTACAGTGTGCGTGACGAAGAACTCCAGCAGGCGTTCGGCGAGTTTGGCACGGTGACCTCGGCCAAGGTCATGATGGACCGCGACACCGGTCGATCGAAGGGCTTCGGCTTCGTCGAGATGGGCTCGGACGCCGAGGCGCAAGCCGCGATCCAGGGCATGAACGGCCAGTCGCTGTCGGGCCGCGCCATCGTGGTCAACGAAGCCCGCCCGCGCGAAGAGCGCCCCGGCGGCTTCCGCGGCCCCTACGGCGGCGGCGGCGGGGGGGGTGGCGGCTACGGCGGCGGCGGCGGGGGTGGCCGCAGCGGCGGCGGGGGTGGCGGCTACGGTGGGGGCGGCGGCTACGGCGGTGGCGGTGGCGGTGGCCGCAGCGGTGGCGGCGGCGGCTACGGTGGTGGCGGTGGTCGCAGCGGCGGCGGTGGTGGCAGCTACGGTGGCGGCGGCGGCGGCCGCGGCGGCTACTGAGCGCTGGGCACCCACCCGGCCCTGGCCGGGTGACGCGGGTCAAAACGCAGACGAGAGGCGGCAAGGCGAGAGCCCGCCGCCTTTTTCTTTGGCGCGCGGCTACTCGCCCTGCCGCTTCTTGCGCCCGCGCCCGGCGACCAGGCGATCGAACCAGGCGTTCGGCAGCAGCCGCATCAGCTTCGCCACCACGCCCATCTGCCAGGGAATCACCCGGTAGCTGTCGCCGGCGGCGATCGCCCGCCAGGCGCGCTCGGCAAAGCGCTCGGGCGACAGCAGGAAGGGCATGCCGTAGGTGTTGCCGGCTGTCAGCGGTGTCGCGACGTAGCCCGGCAGCAAGGTGACCACGCGCAGGCCGTGGGGCCGGCACTCGCCGCGCAGGCTCTCGCAGTAGGCCACCACGCCGGCCTTGCTGGCGCAGTAGGCGCCATGGCCCGGCAGACCGCGGATCGCCGCCACGCTGGCGATGCCGACCAGCGTGCCGCTGCGGCGCGCGCGCATCGGCGCGAGGAAGGGCTGGAAGCTCGCCGCCATGCCGAGGTTGTTGGTCTCGAAGGTGGCGCGGATCACCTCGAGGTCCTCGAACTCGGCGGTGTCGACCCCGACGCTGATGCCGGCATTGGCGATCACCACGTCCGGCAGGCCCTGGCGCCGCAGGCACTCGCGCCCCGCGGCGACGGTCGCGTCCACGTCGCGCATGTCGGCGCCATAGACGGCCCAGCGCTCCGGCGGCCACCCCTGACCGCGGCACCACGCCTCGAGCTCCGCGACGCGACGCGCCACCAGCGCCAGCCGCCAGCCGGCCTGCGCGTAGCACGCCGCGAGCGCCTGGCCGATGCCGCTGGACGCGCCCGTGATGAAGACCAGCGGCCCGCTCATGGCGCCGGCCGCGGCGTCGCCCGCAACTCGCCGACGACGCGGCCACCGAGCTGGCCGGTGCGCTCGATGTGGTTGTAGTCCAGGCTGCCGGCGCGCATCTCGCCGCGGCCCGTGATCAGCACGACCGGCAGGTGCGAACGCACCCGCTCGGTCTCGGTGTAGATCTCGATGAACTCCCCACGGATCTCGAGCCGGTCGGTCGGCGCCTCCCCCGGCCCCGGCTCGCGAACCACGGTGGCGCCCCCGGTCAGCCGGACCTGCGTCGCGTCGCCGTTGCTCAGGGCGCGCTGCGCCGCGCCCACGACGACGCGCCCGGCCGCATCGACCGCGCGCAGGCGCACGCCGTCGACCTCGATCGTGTCGTTGTCCGGGAAGTGCCGCAGACGATCCCCCTCGAGCCGCGACTGCAGAGCGCCGTCAGGGCGGTAGCTCACCACCGAGAAGTCCTGCATCGTGTAGTCCGGCTCGTGCCGCAACGCTGCCGCGCGCCCCGGATCGGCAGGCACCGGCGTGTTCTTCACCAGCCACCAGCTGAGCGCCGCCAGCGCCCCCATCAGCAGCACCGGCAGGTAACCCAGTCCCTGCTCCCACAGGCGCGCCGTCCAGGGCCCGGTGACGGGTGGCAGGCTCGACGCGCTCGGCGTCAGCGGCACCAACTCGCTGAACGGTGCCTGCGGGCTTTCGGCGTGCTCGGACATGCTGCGTTCAGGTCGACGGCTGGCCGTCGTCCAGCGTCGTCAGCTGGCCGCGCAGCAGGCCGGCGTAGCGGCCGGCGGCGATCAGCAGCAGGTCGCAGAGCTCGCGCGCCGCGCCGTGTCCACCGGGCACCGCCGTCACGTGGTCCACGACCGCGCGGACCTCGGCATGCGCGTTGACCGGCGCCGCGGCGAAACCACAGCGCAGCAGCAGCGGCAGGTCGGGCCAGTCGTCGCCCAGCACGGCCAGCTGCGGCCAGTCCAGCCCCAGCGTGAGCAACAGCCCCTGCGCCGCGGCCAGCTTGTCGTGAGCCCCGTAGGCGGCGTGCGCGATGCCGAGGTCGGCGACGCGCCGCCGCACGGCCGGCGAGTCGCGCCCGGTCACGACGACGGGCGCGATGCCGCCGGCCCTCAGCAGCTTGAGCCCGTGGCCGTCGAGGGCGTTGAAGGCCTTGACGGTCTCGCCGTGCTCGCCGATGTAGAGCCGGCCGTCGGTCAGCACGCCGTCGACGTCGAAGACGGCCGCCCGGATGCCGCCGGCCGGGCCCTGCGCCTTCAGCAGCAGCGCGGGATCGAAGCTCAGCGTCGGTCGCAGCTCGCGCATCGGGTCCGCGTCAGATGACCTTGGCGCGCAGCAGGTCGTTCGAGGTCACGGCGCCGACCAGCACGCCGGTCGCATCGACCACCAGCACGCTGGTGATCTTGGCGGTCTCCATCAGGTCGGCCGCCTCCACCGCCAGCGCGTCGGCCTCGACGGTGCGCGGGTTGCGCGTCATCGCATCGGCCGCGCGGGTCTGGCGCAGGTCACCGCCGCGCTCGAACAGCCGACGCAGGTCGCCGTCGGTGAAGATGCCGATCGGCTTGCCCCCCGCATCGACGATCGCGGTGCAGCCCATGCCCTTGGCGCTCATCTCGCGCATCATGTCGGCCATCAGCGTGTCCAGGCCGATCTGCGGCACGCGCTCGCCGCTGCGCATCACGTCGCGCACATGGGTCAGCAGCTTGCGGCCCAGCGCGCCGCCCGGGTGAGACCGCGCGAAGTCCTCTTCCTTGAAGCCGCGCGCGTCCAGCAGCGCGACCGCCAGCGCGTCGCCCAGCGCCATCTGCGCCGTGGTGCTGGCGGTCGGCGCCAGGTTGAGCGGACAGGCTTCCTCCGCGACGCTGCTGTCGAGCACGACCGCGGCATGGCTGGCCAGCGACGACTCGACGCGGCCGGTCATCGCCACCAGCGGCACGCCGAGGCGCCGCATGGCCGGCAGGATCGCGGCGAGCTCGTCGCTCTCGCCCGAGTTGGAGATCGCCAGCACCACGTCCTGCGGCGTCACCATGCCGAGGTCGCCATGGCTGGCCTCGGCGGGATGCACGAACATCGCCGGCGTCCCGGTCGAAGCCAGCGTGGCCGCGATCTTGCGGCCCACGTGGCCGCTCTTGCCCATGCCCATCACGACGACGCGGCCGCGGCAGTCGAGCAGCGTCTCGACCGCCTGAGCGAAGGCTTCGGCCATCGGGCCGGCAATGCGTTGCTGCAGCGCCGTCAGGGCCTGGGCTTCGATGGCAAGAGCCTGCGCGCCGAGCTCGACGCTGCGCTGCGGAGAGGTTGCGGAAAAAGGGCTCAAGGGCGGCACCCGGGGCGCGGGCCGCCGGGCCTTGGGTAGCATCGAACGATTCTAGGCGCGCCCTCGCGCAGGCGTGGCCTGCGGCGGCACCGATCCTGCGAGCCCCGGACGAATGGCCACTTCGCTCGAACTGACGCTGCTCTACCTGATCGCCGCGGTGCTCGGCGTCACGGCCTGCCGTTCCCTGAAGCTGCCGCCGATGGTCGGCTACCTGGCGGTGGGCGTGCTGATCGGGCCGCATGCGCTCGCGCTGGCCGGTGATGCCGGCGGCATGCTGTACCTGGCGGAGTTCGGCGTTGTCTTCCTGATGTTCGTCATCGGGCTCGAGTTCAACCTGCCCAAGCTGCGCAGCA
>CAZTTC010000055.1:0-16119 GCA_964616015.1 uncultured Methylibium sp.
GCCGTCCCAGCAGCAGCATGGTCATGCCGGCCAGGGTGTTGTAGCGGCCCCGGTCTTCGTCCGGCAGTTCCTTCAGGCCCAGCCGGTCCTTCAGCTCGGGCACGGGGATCAGGCCATCGATCAGCCAGGAGCCGTCGTCGCGCCGCACGGCCCAGGAGTCCTCGGCGCTCGGCGTCGTGAACTCGCCGGTGATGGCCTCCAGCACGTCGCGCAGGGTGATCACGCCCTGCACCTCGCCGTACTCGTCGACCACGAACACCATCTGCGTCACCGAGCCACGGAACTGCTCGAGCAGCTCCATGCCGGTCAGCGTCTCCGGCACGAACACCGGCGGCTGCAGCGCTTCGGTCAGCATGAGCGGCCGCCCGCTGGTGACCTGCTGCAGCAGGTGCTGGGTGCCGACCACGCCGAGCACCTCGTCCAGCCCGCCGCGACACACCGGGTAGCGCGAGTGGTCGTGCGCCGCGATGACCTTGAGCGCCTCGTCGGTCGGCGCGGTGGCATCGAGCCAGGCGATCTCGCCGCGCGGGATCATCATCGAGCCGACCTGGCGCTCGTCGAGCCGGAACACGTTGCGCACCATCTGGTGCTCGTGGGCTTCGATCACGCCGGCGTCGAGGCCCTCTTCGAGGCTCGCGGCGATCTCCTCTTCGGTGACGGCCCGGTTGGGTCCGTCGCGCAGTCCGAAGAGACCCAGCATCGCACCGGTGCTGGCCGACAGCAGCTTCACGAACGGCCCCGCCGCCACGCTGAGCGCGCGCATCGGCAGCGCCACCATGCGGGCGACCGTCTCCGGGAACATCTGGCCGATGCGCTTGGGCACCAGCTCGCCGAACACGATGGTGAGGAAGGTGATGATGATCACCACGCCGGCCAGCGAGCCGATGTCGGCGATGCGCTGCGGCACCGCGAACTGCGCTTCCAGCCAGTCGGCCAGCGGGGCCGAGAACGCCGCCTCGCCGACGATGCCGTTGAGGATGCCGATCGAGGTGATGCCGATCTGGACGGTGGACAGGAACTGCGTGGGGTTCTCGTGCAGTTCCATCGCGGCGCGGGCCCCGGCGTCGCCGGTCTCGGCCATGACCTGCAAGCGCGCCTTGCGGCTGGCGGCCAGCGCCATTTCGGACATGGCGAACACGCCGTTGACCAGGATCAGGAAAGCGAGCAGCAGAACGTCCATGCCGGCGTGCACCGACCGTTCGGGCACGGGTTGCGGGCGGGCCGCGGGGCATTGAGGGTAGCAGAATCGCCTGCATGAACTACCTCATCGGCGACCTGCAAGGCTGCTGCGACGCGCTCGAGCGCCTGCTCGCCGAGATCGGCTTCTCGCCCTCGCGCGACCGGCTCCACGTGCTGGGCGACCTGGTCAATCGCGGCCCGGCGTCGCTGGCCGTGCTGGAGCGGCTCGAGGGCCTGGGCGACGCGGCCACCTGCCTGCTCGGCAACCACGACCTGCACCTGCTGGCCGTCGCGCACGGCGTGCGGCCCGCGCACCGCAACGACACGCTGGACGACATCCTGAGCTCGCCGCGGCGCGCGGCCTGGCTCGACTGGGTGCGCACGCGCAAGCTCGCGGTGCACGCACACGGCTGGCTGATGGTGCACGCGGGTGTCGCGCCGCAGTGGGACCTGACGCTGACGCTGCAGCTCGCAGCCGAGCTCGAAGCGGCGTTCTCGGGCCCGGACCTCGGCGACTTCCTGCAGGTGATGTACGGCAACGAGCCGGCCCGCTGGAGTCCCGGCCTGCGCGGCCACGACCGCCTGCGCTTTGCGGTCAACGCGCTGACGCGCATCCGCTTCGTCGACACCGACGGCACGCTCGACTTCAAGCTCAAGGAAGGCGCCGAGGCCGCGCCCGAGGGCCTGCGGCCCTGGTTCGACGCCCCGGGGCGTCAGACCGCCGGCGTGCCAGTCGCCTTCGGGCACTGGTCGACGCTGGGCCTCGTCGTGCGCCCTGACCTGCTGGCGATCGACACCGGTTGCGTCTGGGGCGGCGCGCTGACGGCCGTGCGCATCGACGGCGGCCGGCGCGAGGTGATCCAGGTCGCCTGCGAACAGGCGCAGAGCCCGGGCTGACGGCCTCGACGCCTAGAATCGGCCAGACGTTGGAAGCGTGGCAGAGTGGTCGATTGCACCGGTCTTGAAAACCGGCGACGGGCAACCGTCCGTGAGTTCGAATCTCACCGCTTCCGCCAACGCCACACTGGGCACGGGACGGTCAGGACTTGGCGCCGAAGGCGTCGCGCAGCTCGCCGGGCAGCGTGTCCAGCGGCGTTTCGCTGACGCGCAGCCCGCGCATCAGGTCGAAGGACGAAGCCAACCAGCCGCCTTCTTCGTCGGCATCGCCGACCGCGCTGCCCGCAGCGGACAGGCCGCTCAGATCGACGTCGAGGTTGCGCGCGGGCGTCACCGGCGTCACGGGCTTCAGCGGCCGGATGATGAAACGGTGGGGCTTGGTTCCGAACGACGCCATGTCAGGCCTCCGTCTTGCGACGAGAAGGGGCAGCAAGACTAGCCTACCGCCCCCTCGCCGACCAGCCCCGGCCCCTAGATCGTGGCCGGCTCCCCAGGCTCAGGGGATGTAATTGAGTCCTTCCGGCAACGGTCCGGCGATCGGCACCTCGAAGATCGGCCCGCCCGCGCCGTCGGGATCGATGACCAGCGCGCCGTTCGACGCGAAGAAGGCCGCGATCTGGCTCTGCGCCCCGACCGCGAACGGCGCCGCGGCCGCCGACCCGATGTTGGTCAGGAAGGTGTGCGGGTTCCTGGGGATCGCGCCGCCCGTCGCGGCGAAGGCCAGGTCGTTGCGGAAGTAGGTCGCCCGGTCGGCCAGTTCGCCGGCGCGCAGGATCGCGCTGGTGGTCGGGTTGGGCACCGTCTGGTCGCCCTTGGCGAACTGGAAGATCACCGGCTTGGGCGCATTGCCGCGCAGTGGCTGCTTGCGGATCAGCGCGGCGTAGGACACCGGGTTGCCCGACTGCTGCACCCATTCGTTGCGATCCAGCAGGCGCTGGATCGCCATCGCCCCGGCCACGGTGTTGGTCACCGGCGCCGCATCGCGCAGCGGGATGTTCTCGTTGAAGGCGATGCCGCTCGGATCGACGACGTTGATGAGCGAGGGCAGGCGCGTCGCCAGCGCGATGCCGGTCAGCGGGCGGAAGGCGCCCAGCCGCGCCACCTCGGTGATCGACCCGCCCGGCACGTTGGGCACGCCGGCGCGGACGTTGGACTCGACGCCCAGGAAGATCGTCCCGTAGATGCCGCCGAAGGACTGGCCGGCGTAGTAGATGCGCGCGGCGTCCAGGTCGACGCTGCCATCGGCATCGACATCGACGCCGACCTCGATCTGCCGCACCAGCTGCATCAGGTCGACCACCGTCTGACGCAGGCCGTCGCGGCTGCCGATGATGCTGCGCGGCGCGGCGGCGTTGACGCCCTCGGTCGTGTCGATGGCGCCGTTGCCGTCCTGGTCGAAGCCGCGGCCGCCGGCCGGGACCACCACCGGCGCACCGGCCGCCGGCAGCACGTTGAGCGTGCCCAGCGCGCCGCCGCCGTGGCCGACGACGTTGATCGACACCGTCGCGATGCCCTGCGAGGCCAGCACCGAGGCCACGGTCCAGGGCGCGCCGTACATGCTGTCGGTGAAGCCGTGGCCGAAGATCGCGACCGGCCAGCCACCCGCCGGCTTGGCGCCGGACGGCAGGAACATTTGCACCGTGAGCAGGTTGCTGCCCTGCGGCTGTGGGTGCCCGCTCAGCGTCCCGGTGGCCGGGATGAACTTGGCCGCGGTCTGGTAGTCCGGCGAGGTGTAGCGGCCGTAGGCGATCTGCCCCACCGAACCCGGCACCACGTTGAGCGCGGGGGTCGGCAGGAAGGACGTGGTGAAGGCCGGCGCCGCGCCCGTCTGGCGGCTGAACTGGATGCCCAGCAGCGAGGTCGGCGCGAACACCGTGCGCACCGGCCCGGCGGCCGAGTTGCCGATGACGAAGTCCACCGGCGCGGGCTGGCTGCGCTTGATCTGGTTGCGGATCTTCTCGAGGTCGGCGCTCGCGCTCTGCGTGGTGAACAGGCTGAGCGCGACGATGCGCTGCCTGGATGCGCGCGCCGCGTGTTCGCCGTCGAGCAGCGACTTGCGGTAGTCGGCGAGCTCGCGGTCGCGCGACTGGCCGAAGTTCAGGTCATGGCGGAAGCGACCATAGGGGCCGGACTCGATCGGCCGGCCCTGGGCGTCGCGCACGCCGTTGGTCACCACCAGCACGTAGCGCGCGTGCTCCTCGAGCAGTTCGTCCGACTCGACGGCCAGCGTCTTGGTGGCGGGATCCCACACGACCTGGTTGATGCCGACCTTCTGGCCGAAGCCCTGGCCCGTCAGCGTGTCGCCCAGGTTCACCAGCCACACCGTGTCGCTGGTGACCGAGGCCGGGTCGATGTCGCCGCTGAAGGGCACGGTGATGCGCGGCTGGGTGTTGAAGCCGTCGAGCGTGTTGATCACGTCGATGTCGGCGCAGTCCGAGGGGAAGGCCGCGCAGTCCGGCTTGGGCAGCTTGACGCGCTTGAGCGTCTTCTGCGTCCAGTCCCACTGCGTGTAGCGATCGCTCGGGAAGGGCGCGCCGGACGGGTCGGACAGGTCGAAGCGCACGTGAACGCCCGATCCGCTGCCCTTGGCGCCGTCGTTCGCCAGGGCCAGGCCGGGCGCGACCGCCAGGGCCAGCAGCGCGGGCCATCGGCCCAGAATCGAAAGAGCACGGGCAGGGCTGAACGATCGCATGGCTAGTCTCCTGGTGTTCTTCGTGAATGCCGACATCGACGCCCGGCTCGTGGCCGGGTGTTGTCGCGATTCTGATGACTGCGCGCGCCGCCGGCCCTGAGGCTTCCCCTGTCTCGCAGGCGACAGGCGCCGTGCGGCGCTGCAGCACGAATCAGTCAGAGGCGGCCGTCAGCCACTCGTCGCAATCCAGCGGACGCCGTGGATCCGACTCTGCCGGTCCACTGGCGTCGCCCCCTCGAGGGGGAGCGGCGGAGCCGCACCGGGGGGGTCACGCCACGCAGGTGCGGTTCTTGCCGGTCCGCTTGGCCTCGTAGAGCGCCTCGTCGGCGCGCTCGAGCGCTTCCTCGAGGCGCTCGCCCGCCCGGTACGGCGTCACGCCGGCCGAGAACGTGACGAAGACCTGGCCCTGCTCGTCGCTCATGAAGAGTTCGGCGCTCAGCGTGCGCTGCACGCGCGTCAGCACCTGCTGGGCCTCGGCTGCGGGCGTGGCGGGCAGCAGCACGACGAACTCCTCGCCGCCGTAGCGCGCCAGCGTGTCGCCCGGCCGCAGGGCCTGCTGCACGCGCTGCGTCAGGAACTGCAGCGCGGCGTCGCCGCTGGCGTGGCCCAGGCGGTCGTTGAGCTTCTTGAAGTTGTCGAGGTCGATCAGCGCCACCGCCAGTCCCGCGCTGCCGTCCTGCAGCGCGCGGGCGGTCTTGGCGCTCTCGGTCTCGAAGGCCTGCAGCAGACCGCGGCGATTGGCCACCTGGGTCAGCGGGTCGGTCGAGACCTCGCTCGACAGGCGGCGGATCTCGGCCTCGAGCTCGACCACGCGCGTCTGCATGGTGCTGGCGCGTTCGTGCTCGGCCGCCAGCCGCGCCTGGGTCTGGCTGACGCCCTCGTGCACCGCGCGGCTCTCGGCCACCATCTCGCGCACCGTGCCGGCCAGGCTTTCCAGCGAGTCGGCCTGGTCGATCGCTTCGGCGTAGCCGTCCAGCCGGTCGGAGAAGCGCCCGGTCTGGGCCCCGAGCGCGGCGATCTCGTCGAGCATCTGGTGGATCGAATCCTTCAGCGCCTCGCGCGCCGCGCCGCGCTCGGCGCGCAGCCGGTGCTGGCGCTCGCGCGTGCTGGCCAGCAGCTGGCTGACCGAGCGCACGCCGCGTGCCGTGAGGCCGGCGTCGCTGTCGAACAGCTGGTCGCGCATGACCGTGCACTGACCCTGCACCCAGGAGTCGTCCTCGGCCAGGTCGGCCAGGCCTTCGGTCAGCTCGTGGCACAGGCTGCCCAGCTGGGCCAGCAGGTGGTGGCGATGCTGCAGCACGCGCCGCGCCTCGGCACAGGCGGCCGTGATCGCCTCGGCGACATGCTGGGGCCCTTCGGGCAGCAGCCGCGCCTGCAGCGCCGCCAGGCGCTCGGCGACCTCGCGGCCGCGCGCCTCGGTGACGGGCAGCGCGGCCTGCACCGTGATGCCCAGCTCGCCGGCGATCCGGGGCCAGCTGTCGTCGTCGTCGGCCGGCACGGGCACGGCCGCAGGCGGCGCCTCGGCGGCCGTCGCGGTCGGAGTGCTCGCGGGCTCCAGCGCGTCCAGCGGCGCCAGGTCGCTGGGGGCTTCGCCCGGCGCGTCGCTGTCCCAGCTGGCGACCAGCTGGCCCAGGCGCTGCTGCAGGCGCCTGGCGTCGCTGCGGCTGCCGCTCAGCACGCGCTGCAGGCTGTCCTTCTTGCGCGCGGCCGTCCACTGGCGCCCGCCGCGCTCGATGCCGCGCAGCGTGCGCTCGATCAGCGCGGCCCAGGCCTCGCCGTCCTGGGTCGCACCGGGGTCGGCCGGTGGGGCAGCCGCGGCGGCCGGCGCGGGGCCGCCCTCGGCCTGGTAGGCGCGTGCGAAGTTCTCGGGCGTCGGCTCTTGCCGTTGCATCGCGAGCCGGCGCAGCGCCGCCTTGGCCAGCTGCGCGGGCGCCGTCGAGGCCGGCGATGCGGGTTCGACGCCGCGCGCGGCGGCTTCCTTGCTCACGCCAGGGCTCCGGGATCAGCCTGACGGCGGCAGGTTGCCGAGCAGCCGCGGCGCGCCGCGCAAGGCCTGCGGGTCGACGGTGTCGGCCTCCTCGACCTGGCCGATCCACGGCGCCTTGCGCGGCAGCACGGTCTGCGAGAGCCAGCGCTCCAGCTCCTCGGGCGGCAGCGCCTTGCTGAACAGGAAGCCCTGCATCGTGCTGCAGCCCAGGCGGTGCAGCACCTCCATCTGGCGCAGGTTCTCCACGCCCTCGGCGATCACGCGGATGCCCAGCGAGCGCGCCAGCGCGATGATCGCCGTGATCACCGCCGAGCTTTGCAGCGTGACGCCCAGGTCGCGCACGAAGCTGCGGTCGATCTTGAGCTCGCTGATCGGCAGCGTCGTCAGGTAGGCCAGCGAGGAGTAGCCGGTGCCGAAGTCGTCGATCGAGATCTCGACGCCGATCTCGTTGAGCCGGTGCAGCGCCGGGATCACGTTCTGCAGGTCCTTCATCAGGCCCGTCTCGGTGATCTCGAGCTCGATGCAGCGGTGCGAGATGCCGTGCGAGGCCGCGGCCTGCTGCAGGTGCGCGACCAGGTCGGTGCGCTCGAACAGCCGGCTCGGCAGGTTGACCGCGATGGAGGTCTCGATGCCGTGCTGCTGCTGCCACAGGTGAGCCTGGCGGGTCGCCTCGCGGATCGCCCATTCGCTCATCGGCACGATCAGGCCGGTCTCCTCGGCGAGCGGGATGAAGTCGCCCGGCGGCACCAGCCGGTCGCCGCGCCGCCAGCGCATCAGCGCCTCGGCGCCGATCATCTTGGCGCTGCGCACGTCGATCTTGGGCTGGTAGTGCAGCACCAGCTCCTCGCGCTCGATGGCCTTGTGCAGCGCGCTCTCGAGCTCGAGCTTCTCTCGGCCCTTGCCGGCCAGGTGCGGGCGGTACAGCGAGGCGGCGTTGCGGCCGGCCGCCTTGGCCGAATACATCGCGACGTCGGCGTTGCGCAGCACGTCGGCCACCGAGACGCCGTCGCGCGGAAAGAGCGCGATGCCGACCGAGGCGGTGACGAAGCACTCCTGGCCACCGACGAAGATCGGCTCGCGCATCACTTCCAGGATGCGCAGCGCCACGCGCTCGGCATCCTGGTCGGTGCCGACCTCGGGCAGCAGCGCGACGAACTCGTCGCCGCCCAGGCGGCCGACGGCCTCGAGCGAGCGGTGGGCGCGCTGGCCGACGGCTTCGAGGCCGTGCTCGATCACCTGGTCGGAGTGGCGCACGCAGGACCGCAGGCGGCGCGACACCTCCATCAGCAGCTCGTCGCCTGCACCGTGGCCCAGCGTGTCGTTGATGACCTTGAAGCGGTCCAGGTCGATCAGCAGCAGGCCGACCTGGTGGTTCAGGCGCTTGGCCTGGTCCATCGCGCGCTCGGCACGCCAGATCAGCTGGCGGCGGTTGGGCAGGCCGGTCAGCGCATCGAAGTTGGCCAGGTGACGGATCTTGTCCTCGGCCTGGCGTCGGTCGGTCACGTCCTGCACGATGCCGGTGTAGCCGGACAGCTGGCCCTGCTCGCTGAACTCGGGTTCGGCCTCGACGTGGACGACGCGCTGGCGGCCGTCGAGCAGCTGCACCGGGAAGTCGGTGGCCAGCACCGTGTTGCGCTCCAGGGTCTCGCGCAGCAGCGCCATGCAGCCACGGCGGTGCTCGCCCGGCACCATGCGCACCACGTCGCGCAGGCCGAGCCGGTCGCCCGGCCCGAGCCCGAAGACGCGCAGCGCCTCGACCGAGAACAGCAGGTCGCTGCGGCCGCGCCACCAGTCGAAGCTGCCCATGCGCGCCAGGTCCTGGGCGCGCGCCAGCTTGGACTTGCTGCGCTCCAGCTCCATGCGCGTGCGCGACGAGCGCAGCAGGTAGCGCAGCCGGCCGGCCAGCAGGCTCCACTGCGTGGACTTGACGAAGAAGTCGGTCGCGCCGGCCTCGTAGGCGCGCGTGATCGAGGCGTCGTCGTCCAGGCCGGTCAGCATCAGCACCGGCATCGACTCGAAGCCGGGCAGGGTGCGCAGCTCGCGGCAGGTCGCGAAGCCGTCCATGCCCGGCATCAGCGCATCGAGCACGATCACGTCGGGCGACCAGTCGGCCAGCAGCCGGATCGCGCGCTCGCCGCTGGTGGCCTCGGTGATCGCGAAGCCGCGCTCGCGCAGCGCGATCGAGGTCAGCAGCAGGTTGACCTCGTCGTCGTCGACGAGCAGCACGCGCGGGCTGTGCAGCAGGTCGTCGGCGGTGGGGTCGGCACCGGGGTTCATGACAGCTTCGTCCGTGGTGGCAGGTCAGGCGCTGCCCAGCAGCGCACGCAGGTTCTCGCGCACGATGGCAATCTCGTCACGCAGCGAGGCGACATGCGGGCCGAGTGCCTGCACATCGTTGCTGCGAATCATGCCTTCGATGTCGGCACACAGGCTCGACAACTTGAGCGCCCCGATGCTGGCCGACGACGACTTCAGCGTGTGGGCGACGTGGCGCACGCCGTCCAGGTCACCGCCGGCGTGGGCGGCGTCGAGCTGCGGCAGCAGCCGGCCGGTCGAGCTGTCGAAGGCCTGGGCGACGCGTTCGAGCAGCTTGTTGGCGCCGGTCGGGTCGAGGTCTCGCAGCCGCTGCAGCGCCTCGCCGTCGAGCGCACCGGCAGCCGGCGAGGCGGACGCTGCAGCCGCTGCGGACATCGCGGCGAGTGTGGCACCGCCGCCGGCGGGTGTGGCACCGCCGCCGGCAGGGGCGGGACTGCCGCCGGCAGGGGCGGGACTGCCGCCGGCAGGGGCCGGGCCGGATGAGAGGCGATCGGACAACATATGCAGCAGCTGGCTCTGGCGGAAGGGTTTGGAGAGGTAGTCGTCGAATCCGAGACCCAGGAAACGCTCGCGGTCGCCGTCCAGCGCATTCGCCGTCACCGCCACGACCGGAGTATGCGGCGGCGTGACGAAGGCGAAGCGCTCGCCCGGCCCGCGCCGGAACCAGCCCAGCGCCTCGACGCCGTCCATCCCGGGCATCTGAATGTCCATCATCACCAGGTCGAAGCGCTGCTGGCACAGCGCCCGCAGGCCCTCCAGGGCCGACGCGGCGAGTTGCACGCGACACCCGAACTGGCGCAGCATCTGGGCGATCACTTCCTGGTTCACCGGGTTGTCCTCGACCACGAGGATGTGGGCATCGATCCGCGCCGTCAATCCGCCGGCCGTGGGGCCCCCGCTGGACACGCCCAGGATGGCCTGGCGCAGCTCGGCCTGGCGCACCGGCTTGTGGACGAAGCGCTGGAAGCCGGCCGCCTGGGCTCGTCGCGCCTCGTCCGGGGCGCTGACCGAGGACAGCATGATGAGCTTGAGGTCCGTGTAGGCCGGGTCGGACGCCAGCCGACGCGCCAGCTGCAGGCCGTCCATGCGCGGCATCTCCATGTCCACCAGGGCGACGTCGAAGCGGCGGCCCGCCGCCAGCTCGGCCTGCAGGCGCTCGAGCGCATCGACGCCGTCGCGCGCCGTCACCACGCCCATGCCCCAGTGACCCAGCAGGTTGGCCATCACGGTGCGGTTGGTCTCGTTGTCGTCGACCACCAGCACGCGCAGCCCCGGCAGCGGCGCCAGGTCGGCCGGCTGGGTCCCGAAGTCCACCTCGGCCGCGGCCAGCGGCAGGCGCACGCTGAAGGTCGAGCCCAGGCCGGGCCGGCTGTCGACCGAGATCGACCCGCCCATCAGCTCGACCAGCTGGCGCGAGATCGCCAAGCCCAGGCCGGTGCCGCCATAGCGCCGCGCCATGCCGCTGCTGGCCTGGGTGAAGGCGGTGAACAGCCGCGGCAGCGCCTCGGACGCGATGCCGATGCCGGTGTCGCGCACGCAGAACTCGACCCAGCGCGACGGCGGCGCGGCGTCCTCGTCGGCGGGCGCCGCGCCGACGCGCCGCAGATCGACCACGACCTCGCCGTGCTCGGTGAACTTGATGGCGTTGGACACCAGGTTGGTCAGCACCTGGCGCAGGCGCAGTGCGTCGCCGTGCAGCACGCGCGGCAGGCCCGGCTGCTCGCGAAAGCTCAGCTCCAGCGCCTTCTCCTGAGCGCGCGGTGCCAGCAGCTCCAGCACGTCCTCGACCAGCGCGCGCGGCCGGAAGTCGGTCGGCGCCAGCTCCAGCTTGCCGGCCTCGATCTTCGAGAAGTCGAGGATGTCGTTGATGATGTCCAGCAGGCTCTCGCCCGAGCGGTAGACCGCCTGGGCGAAGCGCCGCTGGCGCGCGTCCAGATCGGTGCCGAGCAGCAGCTCGGTCATGCCCAGCACCCCGTTCATCGGCGTGCGGATCTCGTGGCTCATCGTCGCCATGAACTGGCTCTTGGCCTGGCTGGCGGTCTCGGCCTTCAGCGCCATCGCCTGCGCGGCGGCCGTGGCCTGCTGCAGTTCGCCGGCACCGGCCTCGAGTTCCTCGCGGTGGGTGCGCAGGCGCGCGAGCATGGCGTTGAAGGTCACCGCCAGCCGGCCCAGGTCGTCGGCCGAGCTGACCTCGGCGTCGTGCTCGAAGTCGTCGTTGGCCACCCGCAGGGCCGCCTCGCGCAGGCTGGCGATCTGCCGGTTGATGCGCTGCATCAGGTAGTTGGCGCCCAGCAGGCCGAGCGTCAGCATCAGGCCAGCCGTCGCCAGCAGCACGACGAACAGCAGGTTGGCGATCCAGCGGCTCGCTTCGCCCAGCGTGGCCGAGAAGGCATCCTCGAGCGGCAGGATGCGCTCGTGGACCTGATCGATCTCGGCTGCCAGCGCGGCGATGCGCGCCGGGTCGCCACGGCCCTCGACCTCGGCGCGCAGGACCTGGGCCAGGCCGCTCATCTCGCCGATCAGGCGATCACCCTCGGCCCACAGCGTGATCGCGCGGTCGAGGTAGCTGAGGTCGCGGAAGCTGCGGAAGAGCCAGATCAGGCTGTCGACGTCGTCCGGGTGATTGCGCCCGGCCAGGAAGCCGGCGCGCGCCAGCGCCATGTCGGGCATCGGCTTCTCCAGCTCCAGACGCGCCTGCTGGTCACCCAGGTTGACCAGCAGGGCCCGCTCGTAGGCCTGGAAGTCCGCGGGCGAACGCGTCTCGAGGTAGCGCTTGAGGTGCTGCAGCGCATCGCGGTGGGCCTTGGCCCAGTGCCCCTCGCCGGCCACGTAGGCGCGCACGCCCGAGTGGATGTCGGAGCTGAACTTGCCCAGCGCGACCAGGCCGACCACCACCATCACGAACAGCACGACGATCAGCGCCAGCTTGCGCGCCACCGCCATGTCGCGCAGCGCCGCGCCGCGCGGCAGCAAGGGCGGCTCCGGGCCGGGCCCGTGAGCACCCATCGACACGGCGGGCGTCGCCGGGTTCGCCACGGCTTCGCCGCGCCTGCGCGAGACGGCGTCCTCCTGGCCGTCTGCGGAAACAACCGGAACCTGACGGTGCATGGCAACAAGTGTGGTGCGTCCCGCCCGGCTGCGCCAAGCGGAGCGTCAACCCCCCCGTGAAGGATACCGTCCGCCGCAGCGTCGGCTCGAGCGCTGCGTCATGCCCGCTGGCGACTCCTAGAATCCGCGGCATGACGGCCCTGTCCGCGCGTTCGAGCCTGTCCGTGCGCTGCGGCGTTGCGGCGCTCGCCGGCCTGCCCGGGCTGGTCGGCCTGGGACTGGCGCCGGCGGCCCGGGCCGCCGACCTGCCAGCGCCCACGGCCGGCGGCGCGATGGGCTTGCTGCTGCTGGGCGCGGCGATGGCGCTGGTGGCGGCGCTCGCCGGCCTGAGCTGGCAGCGGCGCCGCCAGGCGGACCTGGCCGGCCTGCGCGCCGAACGGCTGCGCGTGCAGCGCCTGCTGACGCTGGTCGACGGCACGCTGTGGCGCACCGACGCCGAGCACCGCGTCGTCGGCCTGCGCCTCGCGGCATCGGGCGACGCGGCCTCGCTGCCGTCGCCCGTGGGCGCGCCCCTGTGGCAGTCGTTCGATGCCGCCTCGGCCGAGCGCCTGCGCGATCGCCTGCAGTCGCAGGCGGCCTTCGACGATCTCGACCTGGCGTTGGACGGCGGCGTGTCGCCAGGCTGGCGGCTGCGTGCCCGGCCCTGCCACGACGATGCCGGCCGCTTCGACGGCTTCGAGGGCAGCGCCAGCCTCGCCGGGCCGAGGCCTGCGGCGCCGCGGGCCGAGGCCGTGCTGCCGTCCACGGCGGGCGACGAGGCGGCCGCCTTCAGCTACACCGTGTCGCACGATCTGCGGGCGCCGATCCGCGTGGTCGAGGGCTTCACCCGCATCCTGAAGGAAGACTACGGCCACCTGCTGGACCGCGTCGGCAACGACCACCTCGAGCGCGTGCTCGGCGCGGCCGCGCGCATGAACAGCATGATCGACGCCTTGCTGGCGCTGTCGCGCCTGGGCGCGCAGCCGCTGGCCCGGCAGTCGGTCAACCTGTCGCAGCTGGCCGCCTACGTGATCGAGGACCTGCGCCGCCAGTCGCCCGAGCGCCGCGCCGAGGTCATCCTCGCGCCCGACCTGCAGGCCGCGGGCGACCCGACGCTGCTGCGCGTGGTGCTCGAGAACCTGCTGGGCAACGCCTGGAAGTACAGCGCCCAACGCAGCATCGCGACCATCGAGTTCAGCCGCACCGCCCACGAAGGCCGCAGCGCCTACTGCGTGGCCGACAACGGCGCCGGCTTCGACATGCGCTTCGCCGACCGGCTGTTCGGCGTGTTCCAGCGCCTGCACAGCAGCAGCGACTTCCCCGGCACCGGCGTCGGCCTGGCCTCGGTGCGCCGCATCGTGCAGCGCCACGGCGGCGAGATCTGGGCCGAGGCCGAGCCGGACCGCGGCGCGCGCTTCTACTTCACGCTGCCCGGCTGATCCGACCGCCGCGCAGCGCGAAGGTCTCCGCGATGCGCCGCACCCGCAAGCCGCCGCCGCGGATCCGGCGTGGCCGGTCCGCCAGCGGCGCCCCCTGGAGGGGGCGCGGTGAAGCCGCAACGGGGGTGGGTCACAGACTCGACGGGGCGGAGAGCAGCTCGACCGCTGCGAGCATGCGCTCGCATTCGGCTTCGAGCGAGCGGCCCTGGGTCTCGGCCAGCTTGCGCAGCTTGTCCAGCGCCGGGGCGCGGGCCAGCGAATAGCGGTGCATCACGACGCCGACGGCGATCGCCACCACGTCGGCCAGCGGGTCGCCGCGCACGGCGATCGGCTCGTTGGCCGGCGGCCGCGCGGCGCGCAGCCGCGTGAACGCGGCCTCGACCGCGGGCACGATCTGCTGCATGTCGACCGGCTTGATCAGGTGGTCCAGCGCGCCCAGCGCGCGCACCTGGGCCACCGTCGCCGCATCCGAGAAGGCCGACAGGAACATGAACGGCACGGCGCCGTGGTCGCGCAGGTAGGCGGCCACGTCGAAGCCGCTCTTGCCTTCCATGCGGATGTCCAGCAGCGCCAGGTCGGGACGCCGCTCGCGGGCCTGCAGGATGGCCTCGTCGCCGTTGTCGGCGTCGATCACCTCGTAGCCGGCCTGCGACAGGCCGTGCGCCAGGGTCGCCAGCACCAGGCGGTCATCGTCGACGACCAGGATCTTGCCCTTGCTTCCCACCGAACGCCCCCGACCCGCTGGTTGTAGTGGCACCGATTCTCGATCACGCCCCGCCGAGCGCAAGCGGGCTGACCCGCCCCGCGTGGCGGCCGAGCATCAGGTCGCCGCACCCAGCCGCGTCAGGCCGGGCGGCCGCAGCGTCACGCTGGCGAGCACGCGCCCGCCCTCGTCGCTCAGCGCGAGGCCGGCACTGCGCCGGGGCAGCAAGGCCCGCACCAGGCCCAGGCCGAACACGCCGGCGCCGACGCGATCGAGGCTGAAGCCCTCGGGCAGCCGGCCGTCGTTGCGGATCTCGATGCGCACGTCGTCGGGGCCGCTGACCAGCGTGCAGTCCACCGCCCCGTCGGCGCCATGCTTGAGGGCGTTGCCCAGCAACTCGTTGAGCGTCAGCGCGACCGGGATGGCCTCGGCCTCGGGCAGCGCCCACTGCGACGCTTCCGCCGGCGCGTCGGGCAGCCGCAGCGCGATGGTGCGCCCGCCGCCGCGCGACAGGCCGCCGGCGATCGCCTCGACCAGGCTCGCCAGCCGCAGCGGCCCGCGGCTGCCCACCTGCAGCCCGTAGACCTGGGCGATCGCCTGCACCTGGCCGACCGCCTCCTGGATGGCCGGGGCCACCTCGGGCTGGCGCTGAGCGATCTGCGTCAGCAGGCCGGCCACGCCCTGCAGGTTGTTCTTGATGCGGTGGTGCACTTCCTTCACCAGCATCTCGCGCTGCGCGATCTCGGCCTGCAGGCGCGCCGCCTCGGCGCTGCGCTGCTCGGTGACGTTGCTGGCGACCTGCAGCACCGCGTCGGGCGGCTGGCCGGGCTGGGCCAGCGGCAGGTAGCGGGCGTCCCAGACCTGGGTCTGGCCGTCACGCTCGAAACGGTACTCGCGGCGCGTGACCTCGCCCTCGCGGCCGGTGGCCAGCGCGGCGCGCAGGTCGCCCGCGATCAGGCGGCCGTCGACCGGCAGCGGCAGCTCCTCCGGGCGCTTGCCGACGACCAGGTCGGCCGGCAGCCCGATCACCTCGGCGGCCACCGCGTTGACCTGGCGCAGCGCACCGCTGCCGGCGTCGAACAGCGTGATGGCGACCGGCGACATCTCGATCACCCGCTGCAGCGAGGCCTGGGCCTGCAGCGTGCGCGCCTCGGCCTCGCGCCGGCGGTCGATGTCGAGCAGCGCGTAGGTCAGCTGCGGCCGCTCGACGTCGCCCGTGGCGACGGCATTGCCGACCACCCAGAAGGCGCGGCCGTCGCGCGCCTGCACGCGGCACTCGAAGCTCGCCCCGGACGGCTCGATCGGAAGCGCCGGCGCCTGCAGCTGCGCCGGCGCCAGCCGAAACGGGTGCTGCGCCTCGGCCGTGGCCACGCAGGCCAGGGGTTGGTGGTGGAAGTCGGCCAGGTCGCCGCCGAACATGCGGCGCGCCGATCGGTTCATCCACTCGATGCCCTGCGGCCCGACGGTGACGATGCCGACGAAGACCGAGTCGAGGATGGCGCGCGTCATCTCGGCCTGCTGGCCCATCGCGGCCTCGGTGCGCTCGCGCTCGCCGGCCAGGCGCTCGAGCTCGCCCTGCTGGCGCTTCAGGCGCGAGATGTCGGACAGCACCGCGACGACCTCCTGCTCGGCGCCGACCGGGCCGATGCGCCGCGCCGACAGCGCGATCCACTGCGGCGGCCGATCGGGCAGCAGGATCTCGACCTCGGTCTCGTACAGGCCGGCGTCGGCCAGCGCGAGCTCGGCCTCGTCGACCACCAGGCGCGCCTGCGGCTGGCCGGCGAACAGCTCGCGCACGCTGCAGCCGGCCACCGCGCCG
>CAZTTC010000056.1:0-16056 GCA_964616015.1 uncultured Methylibium sp.
AGACCGACGGCAAGAAGCCGCTGGTGACCAACCAGGCCTGCTTCGGCTGCACCATTGCCTGCGGCCGCATCCAGAAGATCGACCAGGGTCACTTCTCGGTCGAGAACAAGCCGCAGTACTGGGGCGCCTCGGGCGGCCTGGAGTACGAAGCGGCCTGGGCGCTGGGCAATGCCAACGGCGTGAACGACCTCGACGCGCTGCAGTACGCCAACGTGCTGTGCAACGAGCACGGCATGGATCCGATCTCCTTCGGCGCCACCATCGGTGCGGTGATGGAGCTGTACGAGATGGGCGTGCTCACCAAGGAGCAGCTCGGCATGGACGCGCCCTTCGGGTCGGCCCGTGCGTTGGTGCACCTCGCGGAGATCACCGCCAAGGGCGAGGGTTTCGGCAAGGAGATCGGCCAGGGCTCGGCGCGTCTGACCAAGAAGTACGGCCACCCCGAGCTGTCGATGAGCGTCAAGGGCCAGGAGTTCCCGGCCTACGACTCGCGCGGCATCCAGGGCATGGGCCTGGCCTATGCCACGTCCAACCGCGGCGCCTGCCACCTGCGCGGCTACACCGTCGCCTCGGAAGTGCTGGGCATCCCGGTCAAGACCGACCCGCTGGCGGCCGAGGGCAAGCCCGATCTGGTCAAGGCCTTCCAGGACGCGACGGCGGCCTTCGACTCGGCCGGCATCTGTATCTTCACCAGCTTCGCCTGGGGCTTGGCCGATGTGCAACCGCAGGTCGCGGCGGCCTGCGGCGAGGAGTTCACGCTCGAGAAGCTCAACGACATCGGCGAGCGCATCTGGAACTTGGAGCGCGACTTCAACAACAGGGCCGGCTTCAGCGCCAAGGACGACACGCTGCCCAAGCGCCTGCTGACCGAACCGGCCAAGACCGGCCCGGCCAAGGGCCTGGTCAACAAGCTGCCGGAGATGCTGCCGAAGTACTACGAGATCCGCGGCTGGGACGCGAACGGCCAGCTCAAGCCCGAGACCCGCAAGAGGCTTGGCCTGTGAGTTGAGCTGTCGCTGGAGAGGAAGGGGCGGACGGGGCGACTCGTTCCGCCCTTCGCATTTGGTGGAGACCGACACATGAGACACATCATCCTGGGCGCCGGCCCGGCCGGCGTCATCGCGGCCGAAACGATCCGCAAGCACGCTCCCTACGACAGCATCATCGTCGTCGGCGACGAACCCGAGCCGCCGTACTCGCGCATGGCGATTCCCTATCTGCTGGTGGGCAACGTCAAGGAGAGCGGCACCTACCTGCGGCGTGACCCCGACCAGTTCACCAAGCTGAACATCCAGCTGCTGCAGCAGCGTGCGACGGCGGTCGACGCGGCACGCCGCACCGTGACCCTGGACAACGGCAGCATCCTCGGCTTCGACAAGCTGCTGATCGCCACCGGCTCGCAACCGGTGCGCCCGCCGATCCCCGGCATGGACCTGCCCGGTGTGCACCCGTGCTGGACGCTGGAGAACGCGCGCCACATCGAGCAACTGGCCAAGCCCGGCGCCAAGGTGCTGCAGATGGGCGCCGGCTTCATCGGCTGCATCATCATGGAGGCGCTGGCCGCCCGCGGCGTGCAGCTGACGGTCGTCGAGATGGGCGACCGCATGGTGCCGCGCATGATGGGCCCGACCGCGGGCAACATGATCAAGGCCTGGTGCGAGAAGAAGGGCGTGCGCGTCTTCACCGGCACCAAGGTCGAGGCGATCGAGGCGGCCGGTGCCGCGCGCGCGCCGGCAGCGCCGGCGCCGGCCCAGGGCGGCCTGCTGAACAAGGTCGCCAGCTTCTTCGGCATGGGAGACGCCGCTCCGGTGGTCGCGGCGCCGCCCGGGGCGGGCGGCAGCGCGATGCGCGTGCGCCTCTCGAACGGCCAGACGCTCGATGCCGACCTGGTGATCAGCGCCACCGGCGTCAAGCCCAACGTCGCCTTCCTCAAGGGTTCCGGCATCGAGTGCAACCAGGGCGTGCTGACCGACGAGCGCCTGCAGACCAATGTCTCCGGCATCTTCGCCGCCGGCGACTGCGCCGAGGCCTTCGACCTGGCGACGCGCCAGCGCGTCATCAGCGCGATCCAGCCGAACGCCGCCGACCAGGCCGCAGTCGCCGCGCTCAACATGCTGGAGCGCGGCGCCGAGCTCAAGCGGGTGACGCAGATCAACGTGCTGGACACGCTGGGCCTGATCTCGGCCAGCTTCGGCGACTGGCAGGGCGTGCCGGGCGGCAAGCAGGTCGAGCTGACCGACCGCGGCGGCTTCAGGCACCTGAGCCTGCAGTTCGACAGCGAGACGCTGGTCGGCTGCAACAGCATCGGCTGGACCGAGCACGTGGGCGTGATGCGGGGCCTGGTCGAAGGCAAGGTCAAGCTTGGCGAATGGCGCGACAAGCTGCTGGCCGACCCGACCCGGCTGGCCGACGCCTACATCGCCCAGGGGCAGGCGCAGGAGCGCTGGGCCCAGACCCAAGCCCGTGCGCGCTGACGGGCGGGCCGCGAGCGGCGATGATGCGCGGATGAAGATCACCTTCAAGCTCTACGCGACGCTCACCGACTACCTGCCGCCGCAAGCGCGTACCAGCAACCGCGTCGAACTCGACATCGCGCCCGAGGCCACGATCGCCGACGTGATCGCACCCTATGGGCTGCCGATGAAGCTGGTGCACCTGGTGCTGATCAACGGGCACTACATCGCGCCGGCCGATCGCGCCACACGCACCTTCAGCGAAGGCGACGTTCTGGCGATCTGGCCGCCGATCGCGGGCGGCTGATGCAGCCGGACTACCCGGCGCGCTTCACGCGCGACACCGGCGGGACCGAGGCCGAGTGGCTGGGGCGCCTGGTCGGGGCCTGCAACGGCCATCCGATCGAGATCGGCGAGTATCGCGCGACCATTGCGATCGACGGCGGCCTGCTCGAGCTGCACTGGCGGTCGCTGCCGCCGCGGCGCATTGCGCTGATGAGCATGCCGCGCCTCGAGGTGGAGTTCGCGTTCGAGAACCTGGCCGACGAGGCGCGGACGCGCTTCATGCGCTACTTCGACCTGTACATGCAGCGGGGCGGGGGCTGAGCCTCGAGCGGTCGCGGATGGCGCGACTCACCCGTACTTCAGTTCCGTCGCCTTGCCCCAGAACACGCGGTACGAGAACACCGTGTACGCCGCGATCGCCGGCACCGAGATGCACACGCCGACCAGGATCACCTTCAGCGCCGCCGGGCTGCTGGCAGCCTGCCAGATCGTGAGCTGGTCGATCACGACGTAGGGATAGATGCTGTAGGCCAGGCCGACGAAGCCGAGGCAGAACACGGCGATCATCAGCACGAAGGGCAGCCAGCACAGCGCGCCGCGCACGATGGCCTTGTCGAGCACCACGCGCGTGACCACCAGCGCAATGCCGGTCGTCAGCGGGATCACCATCAGCGCGATGAAGGCCGGCAGCGTGAACCAGCGCTCGCGCACCGTCTCGCTGATCCAGGGCGTGGCCAGCGAGATCAGCACGATGCCGACCCCCACCGGCGCCCAGGCCAGCTTCGCCCAGTGGACGGCCTTCTCCTGCAGCGCACCCTCGGTCTTCATGATCAGCCAGGCCGCGCCGAGCAGCGCGTAGGCCGCCGGCAGCGCCAGCG
Organism: uncultured Methylibium sp.; assembly: GCA_964616015.1. Classification (GTDB taxonomy): domain Bacteria; phylum Pseudomonadota; class Gammaproteobacteria; order Burkholderiales; family Burkholderiaceae_C; genus Methylibium. The sequence continues at coordinate 3,617 of CAZTTC010000056.1, forward strand.
CGATGGCCGCGGCGAAGACGGGGTAGTTCCAGCCGCCGTCACCGAAGCCGCTGATGTAGCGGCCCAGCATCCAGCCCTGCGACAGCGACGCCAGCATCGAGCCGGCGAAGAAGAGCCGGTCCCACATCGGCTTGACATCGGACTTGGCCTTGACGCGGAAGTCGAAGGCCACGCCGCGCAGGATCAGGCCGATCAGCATGAAGGTGACCGGCAGGTAGAGCTGCGTCAGCACCAGGCCATGCGCCTTGGGGAAGGCCACCAGCAGGATGCCGACGCCCAGCACCAGCCAGGTCTCGTTGGCGTCCCAGAACGGGCCGATCGAGGCGATCAGCACGTCCTTCTCCTCGGGCGTGGCGCGGTGCATCAGCAGGCCGACGCCGAGGTCGTAGCCGTCGCTGATCACGTAGATCAGCATCGACAGCCCCATCAGGGCCATGAAGATCACCGGCAGTGCCGCGTCGAAGCTCATGTCCGCCCCTCGATCAGCGAGGACGCCGACCGATCCCCCGAGGCGATGCGGACCGGCTTGGGAGCGTCCCCGCGCTCGGCCCGCCTCATGCTCTTTCCTCTCCGGCCAGCACACCGGCCGCGTGCGCCTGGGCGGCCTCAACGGCGTCGGGCTGCAGCATGTCCTCGGGCTTCTCGGCCATGTACTTCAGCACCGTCACGTAGGCGAAGATCAGCGCGACGTAGAGCGTCAGGTACATCGCGAAGCTCAGCGCGATCATCGGCGACGGCACCGTCGTTGCAGCGACATCGGCGGTGCGCAGCAGGCCGTAGACGATGAAGGGCTGGCGACCGATCTCGGTGACGTACCAGCCGGCCACGGTGGCGACCCAGCCCGAGAAGCTCATCCCGGCCAGCACCCACAGCAGCGTCGGCGGCAGGCGTTCGCGGCGCCAGCCGGCGCGTCGCCCGAGGAAGCAGCCGACCCAGCTGACCGCGAGCATCAGCATGCCCATGCCGACCATCACGCGAAAGGCCCAGAACACCGGCGCGACCGGCGGGTGGGCGTCGGGGAACTCGTTCAGGCCCTTGACCTCGCCGTCGAAGTCGTGCGTGAGGATGAAGCTGGCCATCTTCGGGATCGCGATCTCGAAGTGGTTCTTGCGCGCCTCGCCGTCGGGCCAGGCGAACAGCAGCAGCGGGGCCCCCTTCTCGGTATGCCACACGCCTTCCATTGCGGCGATCTTCTGGGGCTGGTGCTCGAGCGTGTTGAGGCCGTGCAGGTCGCCGACGAAGATCTGCACCGGGATCAAGGCGGCCGCGACCGTCAGTCCGACGCGCAGCACCTTCGGTGCCGAGCGCTCGGCCTTGCCGCGCAGCAGCTGCCAGGCCGACAGGCCGGCCAGCAGGAAGGCGCAGGTCAGGGCCGAGGCCAGCAGCATGTGCGCGAAGCGGTAGGGGAAGGAGGGGTTGAACAGCACCTCGCCCCAATCCTTGACGTGGAAGACGCCGTCGATGATCTCGTGGCCCGCCGGCGTCTGCATCCACGAGTTGAGGACCAGGATCCAGAATGCGCTCACCGTGGTGCCGAAGGCGACGAAGAAGGTCGCCATCATGTGCACCCGCTCGCTGACGCGGCCGTGGCCGAACAGCATCACGCCCAGAAAGCCGGCTTCGAGGAAGAAGGCGGTCAGCACCTCGTAGCCCAGCAGCGGCCCGGCGATGTTGCCGGCCTTCTCCATGAAGCCGGGCCAGTTGGTGCCGAACTGGAAGCTCATCGTGATGCCGCTGACGACCCCGAGCGCGAAGCTCAGCGCGAACACCTTGGTCCAGAAGCGGTAGGCCGCCAGCCAGGCGCCGTCCTGCGTGCGCAGCCAGCGCCAGCGCATGAACATCAACAACCAGCCCAGGGCGATCGTGATCGTCGGGAACAGGATGTGGAAGGTGATGTTGGCGGCGAACTGTGCTCGGGCAAGCAGGAGTGCGTCCATCAGCGTGCTTCAGGCCATCGGTCAGGCACTGTAGCGCGCGGCCCTGCGTTCGGCCGTCGATAATCCTATTCATGAGTGAACGTCTCGACCTTGCCGGCAAGCGCCTCGTCCTGGGTCTGTCGGGCGGCATCGCCTGCTACAAGGCGGCCGAACTGCTTCGTTTGCTGGTCAAGGCCGGTGCCAGCGTCCGGGTGGTGATGACCGAGGCCGCGCGCCAGTTCATCACACCCGTGACGATGCAGGCCCTGTCCGGCCAGCCGGTGCTGACCGACCCGTGGGCTGCGGGCGAGCCCAACAACATGGCCCACATCAACCTGACGCGCGACGCCGACGCGGTGATCGTGGCGCCGGCCAGCGCCGACTTCATCGCCAGGCTGGCCCAGGGCTCGGCCTCCGAACTGCTGAGCCTGCTGTGCCTGGCCCGCCCGATGGCCAGTTGCCCGCTGCTGCTGGCGCCGGCGATGAACCGCGAGATGTGGGCGCACCCGGCGACGCAGCGCAACCTGGCGCAGGTGCGGGCCGATGGCGCGCTGCCGCTCGGCCCGGGCAACGGCGACCAGGCCTGCGGCGAGGTCGGCGACGGCCGCATGCTCGAGGCCGAGGAGCTGTTCGAGGACATCGTGGCCGCGCTGTCGCCCAAGCCGCTGGCGGGCGAGCGGGTGCTGATCACCGCTGGCCCGACCTTCGAGGCCATCGATCCGGTGCGCGGCCTGACCAACCGTTCCAGCGGCAAGATGGGCTTCGCGCTGGCGCGTGCCGCGCGCGAGGCCGGTGCGCAGGTGACGCTGGTCGCCGGGCCGGTGCACCTGCCGACACCGCGCGGCGTGACGCGCATCGACGTGCAGAGCGCCGAGCAGATGCTGGCGGCCGTGCTGCCGCAGGCCGGCTTGCACGGCATCTTCATCGCCACCGCGGCGGTGGCCGACTGGCGGCCGACGAAGCTGGCTGACCACAAGATCAAGAAGGATGGCAAGAAGCTGCCACCGGGTGTCGAGCTGAGCGAGAACACCGACATCCTGGCGACCGTCGCGGCGCTGCCGCGGCCGCCGTTCTGCGTCGGGTTCGCGGCCGAGAGCGAGCAGCTGGCGCGCCACGCGCGCGAGAAGCTGCTGCGCAAGAAGCTGCCGCTGGTGGTCGGCAATCTCGGGCCGGCGACCTTCGGCCGCGACGACAACGCGCTGCTGCTGGTCGATGCGCAGGGCGAGCAGCCGCTGCCGCCCGATGGCGGCACGGCCGACAAACTGACGCTGGCGCGCCAGCTGGTGGCGGAGATCGCACGCCGTCGCGCGACCGACGCGGCATGACCACCATCGACGTCCGCGTCCTCGACGCGCGCCTTGCGGACCAGCTGCCGGCCTACGCGACCCCCGGCAGTGCCGGGCTCGACCTGCGCGCCTGCCTCGACACGCCGCTGGTGCTGGAGCCGGGCCAGGCCCAGCTGATCCCGACGGGCCTGGCCATCCACATCGCCGACCCGGGCCTGGCGGCGATGATCCTGCCGCGCTCGGGTCTGGGCCACAAGCACGGCATCGTGCTGGGCAACCTGGTCGGCCTGATCGACTCCGACTACCAGGGGCCGCTGATGGTGAGCTGCTGGAACCGCGGCCGTGAGGCCTTCACCGTGCAGCCGCTGGAGCGCATCGCGCAGCTGGTCATCGTGCCGGTGGTCCAGGCGGCGTTTCGGGTCGTCGACGGCTTCGAGGCGTCGGCGCGCGGCGAGGGCGGCTTCGGCTCGACCGGCAAGGCCTGACGAGGCGACCGGGCGGTGGCCTCAGTGCAGCTGCGGCGGCGGGGGCAGGGTGCTCAGCACCGACAGGGCAGACGTCGAGACCGAGCGGTGCTCGAGCTCGTCGGCGCTGGCCGCGCGCACCTCGCGCACCTTCAGCGCCAGCACCAGCGCGATGCCCGCGAGCGGGTGGTTGCCGTCGAGCACGACGTGGCTGTCGTAGACCTCGGTGATGGTGTAGACCGCATCGGTCGGCATGTCGCGCGTGGTCGCGCCTTCGGGCAGGCCGTCGAACTGCATGCCTTCCTCGATGTGCTCGGGGAACACGCTGCGGTCCTCGAAGAACACCAGGTCCGCGTCGTACTCACCGAAGGCGTGCTCGGGCTCGAGGTGCAGGGTCGCCTCGAAGCCCTCGCCCTGCCCGATCAGCGCTTCCTCGACCTTGGACAGCAGGTCGTCGCCACCGACGAAGAACTCCACCGGCTCGGCCAGCTCGTCGATCAGCTGGCCCTGGGCATCTTCGAGTCGCCAGGTCAGGCTGACGACACAGGGCGGGTCGATCTGCATGCGGAGATGATCGCACAATGACCGCATGAGCCAGCCTGCGGACATCGACGCGCCGACGCTCTTGCTCGGCGGCCTGAGCCCCCGCGCATTCATGCGCCGCCATTGGCAGAAGCGGCCCCTGCTGGTGCGCCAGGCGGTGCCCGGCGTGCAGGCGCCGCTGGGGCGCGCGGCGCTGTTCGCGCTGGCGGGCAGCGAGGATGTCGAGTCGCGGCTGGTCGTGCGCGAGCGCGACGCCTGGCGCCTGAAGCGCGGCCCGTTGCCGCGCCGCTCCCTGCCGCCGGTGTCGCGTCCCGGCTGGACCTTGCTGGTGCAGGGTCTCGATTTGCACGTGCCGGCGGCCCACGCGCTGTTGTCGATGTTCCGTTTCGTGCCGCAGGCGCGGCTCGACGATCTGATGCTGTCCTGGGCCAGCGACGGCGGCGGCGTCGGGCCGCATGTCGACTCCTATGACGTCTTTCTGCTGCAGGTGCAAGGCCGGCGTCGCTGGCGCATCGGACCGGCCGGCGACGCGGCCTTGCGGCCGGACCTGCCCTTGAAGATCCTGGCGCGCTTCGCGCCGACCGAGGAGTGGCTGCTCGAGGCAGGCGACCTGCTCTACCTGCCGCCGGGCTGGGGGCACGATGGGGTGGCCGAGGGCGAGTGCCTGACGGCCTCGATCGGCTTTCGCGCGCCGGCTCGTGACGAGCTCGCGCGCGAGGTCCTGGGCCGACTGCTCGAACGCAGCGACGACGATCCGCCGCAGCTGTATCGCGATCCGTCGCAGCGGGCGACCGCGTCGCCGGGGCGCATCCCCGAGGGCTTGCAGCGCTTTGCGCAGGCGGCGGTGGCGCGCGCGGTGCGCGACCGGCGCGCGCTGCAGGCGGCGCTGGGCGAGGCCCTGACCGAGCCCAAGCCCCGGGTCTGGTTCGGCTCGTCCGAAGCGGCGACGATCGCGCCGGGCCTGCGCCTCGATCCGCGCTCGCGCATGATGTACGACGATGCGCACGTGTTCCTGAACGGCGAGTCCTGGCGCGCCGCCGGTCGCGACGCGAGCCTGATGCGCCGCCTGGCCGATCGCCGGGTGCTGACGGCCGCCGAGGTCGCGCGCGCGAGCGACGCAGCGCGCGAGCTGCTGATGCAATGGACCGAGGACGGTTGGCTGCAGCCGCTGGGAGTCGACGATGACTGAGGACGATGCAGACCGGCCCGGGGCCGCGACGCCGATCGAAGGCCGCCAGGACTTCCAGCGCGAGTTGCTGGCGGCGCTCGAGCACTGCGCGGCCGAGGGGGTCGCGCAGCTGTGGTTCGCCGACCTCGACTTCGATGACTGGCCGCTCGGCCAGCCGGCGGTCGTCGACGCGCTGGCGCGCTGGGCCGGGGCGCGCCGCCGGCTCACGCTGCTGGCAGCGGGCTACGCCCGTGTCCCGCAGCGTTTCCCGCGCTGGATCGCGTGGCGCCAGCAGTGGTCGCACGTCGTGCAGTGCCGGGTCGTGCAGGAGGAGTTCGTGGCGCAGCTGCCCTGTCTGTTGCTGGCGCCGGACCGGGTCGCGGTGCGGCTGTTCGATCGCGAGCGCTACCGCGGTCGCGTGCTGCGAGAACCGGTCGACCTGCTGCGTTGCCGGGAGCTGATCGATGCGCTGTGGCAACGCTCGGAGGAAGGCTTCCCGGTCACGACGCTCGGCCTATGAGGGTATGCCCGGGGGGAGGCTAGAATGCCCGGCTAGGCATGGGACTGCTCGAGTGGTCCTGGTCTTGTACGGAACTTGGCGCGCAGGCGCGGGTTCTGCCAACTACCGGTATGTTTGCCACCCTCCGTTCACAAGGATTTCAAGATGACTAAGTCGCTCCTGCTGGCTTCGCTGATCGCCGCCGCCGCCCTCGCCGCCTGCGGCAAGAAGGAAGAAGTGGCTGCCCCGGCCGCCGCCGCTGCCTCGGCCGCCATGGCCACTGCCGCGTCGGCTGCCGGTGACGCCGCTTCGGCCGCCGCAGGTGCCGCCTCGGCCGCTGCCGGTGCCGCCGCTGGCGCCGCCGATGCGGCCGCCTCGGCTGCCGCCGGTGCTGCCGCGACGGCGGCCAACGCTGCCGCCAACGCCGCCTCGGCCGCCGCCGGTGCTGCCTCGGCCGCGATCGACGCCGCGAAGAAGTAAGCAGCGCGACGGGGCGCAAGCCCTGCGCCATCGACAGCAGAAGGCCACCCCTCGGGGTGGCCTTCTGCCTGGCGCGTCCGGCAGGCTCAGCCCAGGGCCAGCCAGTCGAAGCCGCCGCGGGCCGTCGCGACGACCACCTCGTCGGGGTTCGTGCCCAGCGCGCCGGCCAGGGCGGCTGCGGCGAGCGCAGGCCGGTTGTTCTGCTCGCTCAGGTGGGCCGCGACGACGTGACGCAGGCGCTCGTGGCGGCAAGCGGCCAGCAGCTCGGCCGCGCTGTCGTTGGCCAGATGCCCGAGCCGGCCGCCGACGCGGGCCTTCAGCGAGGCCGGATAGGTCGACGCTGCGAGCAGCTCGCGGTCGTGGTTGCACTCCAGCAGCAGGGCCTCGCAGCCCTGCAGCGCCGCCAGCAGGTGGCCGGTGATCGATCCGGCGTCGGTCAGCACGCCGAGGCGCGAGGCGCCGTCGCTGCAGCACAGCTGCAAAGGCTCCGCGGCGTCGTGGGGCACGGTGTAGGGCTGCAGTCGCAGGCCGTCGATCTCGATGGCCTCGCCATCGCGCGCGAAGCGCAGCAGGCCGCCGTCGAGCTCGGGCGCGCCGATGGCCCGCCAGGTGCCGCGGCTCATCCACAGCCGGATGCCGTGTCGGCGCGCCAGAGACACGGTGCAGCCGATGTGGTCGCCATGCTCGTGCGTCACGAAGATCGCGTCGACGTCGGCCACGTCCAGGCCGATGCGACCGAGCCGCGCCTCGGCCTCCTTCTGGGTGAACCCGCAGTCGATCAGCAGGCGCGTGGTGCGCGTGCCGTCGCGCGCCTCGACCAGGGTCGCGTTGCCGGTGCTGCCGCTGCCGAGGCTGCAGAAGCGCATGCTCAGCGCGCGCGGCGCGCGATCACTTCAGGTCCGTGACGAGCAGGTCGAGGATGCGCTTGGCCGCATCGCCGGTCTCGGAGGCACCCTGGTTGTTGAGCACGGTGACGACGGTCGAATCGGCCTGCGTCTTGAGCGCGATGCGGTAGCGCGCCAAGCCGCCCTGCGGGTCCTCCTTGGCGCCGAAGAGCTTGCTGAAGAAGCCGGGCTCCTCCTTGCCGGCCTTGGCCGGATCGACGTAGCGCACGAAGTACAGGCCCTGGGCGCGGTCACGGTCCTCGACCGTGAAGCCGCTGCGGTCCAGGGCCAGGCCGACGCGACGCCAGGCGCGGTCGAAGCCGTCGTCCACCTGCAGGCCGGCGCCGGGGCCGCCCGCCAGCAGGCGCGCGCGTGGCGCAGGGGCGGCGGCCGCAGCAGCCGGCTGGCTCCCCACCGCGGCAGCGGCCCGGGCCTGCTCTTCCTTCGCGCCGAGCTTCTGCATCAGGCGCGACAGCATCACGGCTTCGAGCTCCGGATCGGCCGGGCGCGGCTGCCAGACGGTGTTGTCCTTGCGCTCGTTGGTGTAGACCTCGACCATGCCGCGGTGGCTGATGTAGATCTCGGTGCCGCCGTCGGCGCTGCGCTCGATGCGGGTGCGGAAGCGGTCGCGCTCGCCGGTGTCGTAGATGCCCTCGAAGACCTTGCCGATGGTGTTGCGGATGAAGTCCTGCGGCAGCTTGGCCCGGTTCTCGTTCCAGTTGGTCTCCATCAGGCCGGTGTCCCGCTGCTCGACCTCGAGCTGGAAACCACGCTCCGACCAGAAGGCCTGCAGCTGCGGCCACAGCTGTTCGGGCGTCTGCTTCGTCACCAGCCAGCGCTGGCTGCCGGCACGCTCGAGTTTCACGTCGCCGACCACGGCCGGCGCGACGGCGACCGCCCCGGGCGCGGCCGTCGCTGCCGCCGCCCCCGCCGGCGCGGCCTGCTGCAGCGTCGACGCGCTGATCGTGCCGCCGGTCGGCTGGTAGCGCGAGTCACGCGCCAGCTGTGTCAGGTCGGGCGGCACCTCGAGGGACACCGACTTCGAGGCGCTGGACTTGTAGTCGACCTTGTCGCCCTGGAGCGCGTTGTTGACCGTCGAACAGGCGGCCAGGCCGGTGGCCAGGGACAGCATCAGCAGGCGGGCGGGAAGGGGAAGACGCGGGAAGTTCACGGGAAGCTACTCCGAAGGTCGGGCGTTGCCGGCCGCAGCGCGGCCAGCCAGGGGCACGGGTGAGACGCGACAGCGCCGGACGAGTTCAGGGGGAGGCTCACAGCAGGCCGGCGTCGCGCAGCGCCTGCTCGACGGCCGGCTGCAGCGACTCGCCAAGCGGCGTCAGCGGCAGCCGCAGCGCGCCGCCGCAGCGGCCCAGGCGCTGCAGCGCCCACTTGACGGGAATGGGGTTGGGCTCGCAGAAGAGCTGCTTGTGCAGCGGCAGCAGGCGCATGTGGATCTCGACGGCGCGCCGCGCGTCGCCGGCCACGGCGGCCATGCACAGGTCGTGCATCGCGCGCGGCGCGACATTGGCCGTGACGCTGACGTTGCCCTGGCCGCCGAGCAGCATCAGCGCCACCGCGGTCGGGTCGTCGCCCGAATAGACCGCAAAGCCCCCGCTCGTCAGCTCACGCGCCTGCTTGATCAGCCAGCAGGCGCGGTCGATGTTGCCGGTCGCTTCCTTGATGCCGACGATCCCCGGCACCTGCGCCAGCCGCAGCACGGTCTCGTGCTGCATGTCGGCCACCGTGCGGCCGGGCACGTTGTAGAGCACCATCGGGATGTCCACCGCCTCGGCGATCGCCTTGAAGTGCCGGTACTGGCCTTCCTGCGTGGGCTTGTTGTAGTAGGGCACGACCTGCAGCGTGCAATCGGCCCCGACCTTCTTCGCGTAGCGGCTGAGCTCGATGGCCTCGGCCGTCGAGTTGGCGCCGGCACCGGCCATCACCGGCACGCGCCCGGCCGCGTACTCGACCGCGGCACGGATGATCTCGCAGTGCTCGTCCGGGGTCACCGTCGGCGATTCGCCGGTGGTGCCGACGATGCCGATGCAGTCCGTGCCCTCGGCCACATGCCAGTCGATCAGTCGACGCAACGCCGGGTAGTCGACGCTGCCGTCCTCGTGCATCGGCGTGACGAGCGCGACGATGCTGCCAATGATGGGCTTCATGGGGGTTCCTGTTGAAGCCGCGATTTTAGCCAGCCGTCCAAGCCGGCCGGACGCGGCGGCTACAGGGGATAACGCGGTGGCGCGGCGCCGGCCGATGGCGCCTCGCGCAGCGCGGCGATGCGCTGCACGAAGCGCGGCGGCGCGTCGAGGAAACCGTCCTCGTAGCCCAGCACGCGCCAGTCGCCGGTGGGGGCGCCACGCACCGCGTCCAGCAGTTCGCCGGGGCGCAGGAGGAAGTCCGGGTTGGACGGCTTGCCGACGCTGGCGTTGCCGGCGGCGAAGGTCTCGTAGACCAGCAAGCCGCCGGGGGCGACGCTGGCCACGATCGCCGGCAGCAGCGGCCGCCACAGGTAGTGGGTGACGACGACGGCATCGAAGCAGCGACCGGCCAGCGGCCACGGCCCGGCCTCGATGTCGGCGGCGATCAGCTCGCCCTGGCCTTGCAGCGTGGCGAGCGCCGCAGCGTCGCGATCGACGCCGGTGACGCGATGGCCCAGCCCGGCCAGCCAGCGCAGGTGCCGGCCCGAACCGCAGGCGACGTCCAGCACGCTGGCCTCCGGCGGCAGCAGCGCGGCCCAGCGCCGGACCCAGGGCGAGGGCGCCAGCCCGGCGTGCGACGGCGTCACGAGGGCTGGCGGTTCAGCGCGGCGCGCGCCATCGCGTCGACCCGCGACGGCGCGATCAGCTTCAGCCAGCGGCCGAGCTTGCCCTTGGCGCTCATCACCACATCGCGCCGGCGCCGGTCCATGCCGTCGATGATGAGGCGCACGCACTCGTCGACCGGCATCGCGCCGCGTTCGTCCAGGCCGCTCTTGCCGGCCGGCCGGCCCGAGGCGTCGTAGCCACGGCGGCGGATCTCGGTCGCGACCACGCCGGGGTAGGCGATCGTCACGCTGACGCCCTGCGGATCGAGCTCGGTCCGCAGCGCCTCGAAGAAGCCGGTCATCGCGAACTTGCTGGCGCAGTAGGCGGTGCGCGCCGGCACGCCGACCAGCCCGGCCAGGCTGGACACCGCGACGATGCGTCCGCGGCTGGCCTTCAGCTGCGGCAGCGCGGCATGCGTGCACCACACGCTGCCCCAGTGGTTGATGCGCATCAGCTGTTCGGTCCAGGCCAGGTCGGGCGTGTCTTCGAGCATCGCGTGCGCCGACATGCCGGCGTTGTTGACCAGCCCGTCGATGCGACCGAAGCGTGCGACCGTCGCGGCGATCAGGGCCTCGCAATCGGCCTGGATCGACACATCGCAGCGCTGCGCCAGGACCTGCGCGCCGTGGGCGCTGCACTGCGCGGCCACCTGAGCCAGCCGGTCCTCGCCGCGGGCGGCCAGCACCAGCGCGAGCGTTGCGCCCTCGCGCGCCGCCAGCTGGCGCGCCAGCTCGGCGCCGATGCCGTCGGAGGCGCCGGTGATGACCACCACCTGCATCAGAAGCAGCTCCAGACGCGGTTGGCGAGATCGACCATCAGGTCGGGTTGCAGATAGCTCATGAACACCGCCAGCAGCGCGAGCGCGGCCGCGGTCCAGACCACCATGCGCTTGACGGCGGGATGTCGCATGACGGCATCATGCCGGGATCGGCACGCCGCGCTCGATCGCGGTTTCCCGCACCGGCAGGTTGATGAGGGCCGCGAACACGCCCAGGGCCACCGCGATCCACCACACCACGTCGTAGCTGCCGGTCGAGTCGTAGAGCTTGCCGCCCAGCCACACGCCCAGGAAGCTGCCGATCTGGTGCGCGAAGAACACGAAGCCGCCCAGCATGGAGAAGTGCTTGATGCCGAAGATCTGCGCCACCACCGCGTTGGTCGGTGGCACGGTGGACAGCCACAGCACCCCCATCACCGAGGCAAAGACGTAGACCGACATCGGCGACAGCGGCAGCAGCAGGAAGGCCACGATCACGACCGAGCGCAACGCGTAGATCGCCGCCAGGATGTGGCGCTTGGCGAGCTTCTGGCCCAGCACACCTGCCGCATACGTGCCGATCACGTTGAACAGGCCGATCAGCGCCAGCGCCATCGTCGCGACCTCGGGGCCCAGTCCGCGGTCCTTCAGGTAGCTGGGCATGTGCACGCCGATGAAGACGACCTGGAAGCCGCAGACGAAGTAGCCGGCCATCAGCAACTGGAAGCTGCGGTAGGCGAAGGCCTCGCGCACCGCCTGGCCGATGCTCTGCTGATGCCCACCGGTCGCGGCGGCCAGCGGCGGCTCCTTCAGCCCGAAGGCCAGCGGCATGATGGCCAGCGCCAGGCAGCCCAGCAGCACCAGCGCTTCCTGCCAGCCGAAGCTCGCAATCAGCCAGTTCTCGACCGGCACCATCAGGAACTGCCCGAAGGAGCCGGCCGCCGCCGTGATGCCCATGGCCCACGAGCGCTTCTCGGGGGCGACGTTGCGGCCGATCACGCCGTAGACGATGGCGTAGGTGCAGCCGGCCTGCGCCATGCCGATCAGGACTCCGGCGCTGCCGGTGAAGGCCAGGCCCGAGGTCGCGAAGGCCATCAGCATCAGCCCGCCGGCGTAGAGCAGGGCGGCTGCCAGCAGCACCTTGAAGGCGCCGTAGCGGTCGGCCAGCATGCCGGCAAAGGGACCGGCGACGCCCCACATCAGGTTCTGCACCGCCAGCGCGAAGGCGAAGGTCTCGCGCGTCCAGCCGCGGTCCATGGTCACCGGCTGCAGCCACAGGCCGAAGCCGTGGCGGATGCCCATCGACAGGGTGACGATCGCGGCGCCGCAGATCAGCACCTGGGTCATCGACAAGGTCTTGGGCGTCGCGGCGGCGTTCATCGTCGGCCACTGTAGCCAATGGCCATGATTCCCGCTGTCGACCGCGCGACGCCCCCGGGCCGCCGCGAGGGCGTCCCTAGAATCCCCGGCAACATGTCCACCAAAGCAAGCAAGGCAAGTTCACCCGGCCGCTACGGCGAGGCCTCGATCCGCGTGCTCAAGGGCCTGGAGCCGGTCAAGCAGCGCCCGGGCATGTACACCCGCACCGACAACCCGCTGCACGTCGTGCAGGAGGTGATCGACAACGCCGCCGACG
>CAZTTC010000057.1:0-15999 GCA_964616015.1 uncultured Methylibium sp.
TGATCGACGCGATGAACTAGGATTCCAGGGCGTCCCAGGACGTCCAAACTGGTTTCACAAAGTGCCCCAGATCGTTGATTCGACTGGGGTTCTTTGTTTCATGGCGTCCAACACCGTTTCTTGACTGCCGATCCAAACGGGGCCATATTTTGGGGCCAAACGGGGCCATGACCTCGTTTTCGACTTCGGCCAAGTCACAGAAGTGCGGCACGTCAACTACACACTTCGCCCGCTCACGATCGACAACGCCAAGCCGCGCGAGAAAGCCTATGCGCTGACCGACGGCGGGGGGCTTTTGCTCGAGGTACTGCCGTCCGGCACCAAGACCTGGCGCTTCAAGTACCACCTGAACGGCAAGCGCGAGAAGGTGACGATCGGCACGTACCCGCTGGAGATGGCAGCGACCATGGTGCGTTTTTCGAACGGGCTGATGCACTTCGCGTACCGGATGCTCGCGAGCCTGAGTGGGTCGCAGCGGCAGGTGGATCGGGTGACGCATCTGTACTTGCAGTTCACGGACTGCGTGCCTATGGCAAAGCAATAGATCGACAGCAACTTGCAGTCGATCACAACCACAATACTGGGGGCCAGCTTTTTGTCCGTTCATGTCGAACGTGAGCGGCTGACAACCAACGCGCGACGACTGCATGCGACGAAGCAGCCATCGACATCAACGCCTCGAGCGTCTCATAGACTGGGTGCCGTCACTCGGGTTTGCCGCTCGAATGGCCGCTGCCACGCAACAGTGGACCGACGCTGCGCCGCGGCGCGAGGCGCTGGCCAACATCGAGCGCGTCCAACCCCTGCGTGCCGCGGACAAGGAAGCGACACGAACGGCCGATGAACTCGATGCCGCCGAGAAGCTTCTCAAGGCTGCCGAGAGTGCCTTGGCACAGGCCCGGACCGAGGACGAGCGCACGGCATCGACGCTCGCGCAGGCGTCGAAGGACCAGGAGCAGCGCCGCACCGAGGTAGAAAGGACGAAGCCGCAGATCGATACCGCCAAGTCCCTGGATCAGGCGATCGTCGAGAAGACGAAGACTGTCGAGGCCACGGGCAGGAAGCTGGCCGAGGCCAACAACGGGCTTGCTTCGCTCGAGAAGGAAGGGCGGACTCTGGCCGAACGGCGCGCGGCCGTTTCATCGACGCTGGAGAAGCTGACGGGCTGGGTGGAGGCGAACGATGCCGTGGTTGCGCTTGCCAAAGGATGGAGCGAGGGCTTTGCGCCTCAGTTGCAGGCATTCGAGAAGACGCATGCAAGCTGGAAGGCTCACCCCGCACGCTGTACGAGTTGAACAAGCTGCACCGCGACGAGCCGGAGCGGGCGAGGGCGCTCTTGGCCGGCGACGGCGAGATCACCCGAAGCGCCGTGAACGCGGTTTGCGCCGACGGCGCCCCGCCGGCGCATGTGCCAACACATCGACGGGCACAACGGTCGCTGCTTGCACAAGCCGACGCGGCCTGCGCACGGCTCGAACTCGTTCTGGACCAGGTTGCGAAGACCGCGCCTCGCGTCGCGGACGCTGACCTCGAATCGCTGAAGCATCGCGTGGCGAGCCTCGGCAGTCGGCTGGCGTGAGGGGTCGGACGGTCCGACCCCCCACCACCAGTCGCAACAGGTACCGAGAGTGGAGATGAAGACGGTCGAGAAAGATGGATGGCAGGAAAGGCTGCACGCCGGTGAATGGATGCCATCCCTTCCGCTCCGTGAGGTTCGGCACGGCGAGCGACTTGCGTGACCGCGTGACGATCGACCTGCGCGGCATCGGCCCATCGGTGCGTGCTGCCGCAAGTGCACGGCGCTTGCGCGTGGCGGCCTACGCACGGCTCGCGCTGGCTGAAGCCTCGAACCAGGCGGCCACGCCTCTACCGCCAGCCTCTCCGATTGAACGAGCCGACGCGGTGATGAAGGTCACACTGCGCCTGGACCCACTCGACGCCGAACTGCTGCTGTTGGGCGCGGCGCACGTTGGCCTCTCCTACGGCGCCTACGTCGCGCGCCTGTTGCGGGGCACCCCGCTGCCGGCGCCGCTGGCCGATCGGGTCAAGGACCGCGACGCGCTCATCGCCTCGAGCGACCACCTCGCGACGCTGAGTGCCGACTTGGCGAGCCTGATCCGCATGTTGAAGACAGCCGACAAAGACGGCGCCTTGCGCTACCGCGCGGCGGCAGAGTCCCTCGTGGCCGACGTGCGCCGGCACCTCGAGCTGGCTTCTCGTGTGGTCTCCCGAAACGGAGGTGAATCATGAACGACCCGCGTGCGATCGACGGCGTGCTCGTCGAATGGGGCGAGCGCTTGTTCTATCCGGGCAACCGGCGGGTGACGTCGGCGGCGCAGGCGCGGCTTCGGCTTCCCCTCCGCGACCGCGCTGCGGCAATCCGGCAGAAGATTCGGACGACGCTGCGGCGTTCGCCTCAAGTGATGGTCAAGGTCACCGGGGGCGGGCGGGGCATGGGCGCCATCGCGGCGCACTTGCGCTACATCAGCAAGGGCGGCCGGCTGCAGATGGAAGACGACCGCGGCGTCACGCGCGAAGGCCGCGAGGCGGTCGCTGAGGTCGCCGAGCAGTGGCGCTACGCCGGCTCGCTGATCCCGCAAGAAAGCCAGCGCCGCGAGGCGTTCAACATCGTGCTGTCGATGCCGCGGGGCACCGAGCCGCAGTTCGTACTTCGCGCGGCCCGCGAGTTCGCCAAGGCCGAACTCACTGATCACCGCTACGTGATGGTGCTGCACGACCATCAAGCCAACCCGCATGTTCACCTGAGCGTGCGCGCCGAGTCGCGACACGGTAAGCGCCTGAATCCGCGCAAAGCCGACCTGCACCGTTGGCGAGAGACCTTTGCCGAGAAGCTGCGCGGCTGGGGCGTGCGGGCCGATGCGACGCGGCAAATCACGCGCGGAGAGCTGCATCCGCAACGCGAGCTGTGGCAGACATGGGCGCGGGACGAGGGGCGACTGCGGCGGCCGATGCCCGGCCCTGGGCCAACGAAAGGGCCAGCGGCTCCGAAGATGCCGGTCGAAGCCTGGGCTCGGATCGCTCGCGCACTCGGCGAGTCGCCTACGACCGAAGACCAAGAGTTGGCGCGGTCCGTCAAGGCGTTCATCGACCGGATGCCGGCAGCGATCGCCTTCGTACGCTCCTTGCCTCCCGGCTGGCAGCAGCGGCAGCAGGCCGGCATCGAACGCACGCGCCAAGTCGTCGAGCGCCCACGACCTGGGCCAGAGATGGAGCGGTAGGTCAGACCGACAAGGGGTGTCCTCGCCGCCGGACGGGCTCGGGGGCTGGCCGCTCAAGAGCCGCCGGCCCGAGCCCGCGAGCGTTGGCGCCCAGTGCGGCGCGTCAAGGGTGCGCTGGCGCCGGGCTGCGTCCGCCCTTGACCCGCCGCCCTGGGCGCGATGCAGGCCCCGATATCAATGCTGATCGGTGGCGCGCGTGGCGCTCCACTGTTCGAGGTCGGACCAGCGCCAAGCGATGGCGCGTGGGCCCAGGTGCACGGGGCGCGGGAACTCGCCGCTAGCGACCAGGCGGTAGATGGTCGATCGGCCGAGGCCGGTGGCCTGGATCACCGTGGGCAGGCGCGCGAACAGGCGCGCCGGTTCGGCGGTGCCGCGGGAAGTGGAAGCGAGGCGATTCATGCGAGTCGTCCGGCCGGCGATATCAGAAGCGTAGGCGCGGTCGCGCCACGTCGGAGCGATGATTCTTCGAGCAGAGTCATCGGTCGTCCGTGCAAGCCACTCTACGTGCGGGAGCCCGCGCGGTGGGTGCTGGAATCGGCCGCGGTTCTAGCAAGAGGACTCGGCACAGCCTAAGTTGCGTATGCGAAAACGATCACATTCAGTCTGAATTCGCATATGCTTCGGCATGGCCGCCCTGGACACCTTCATCGACGACCGCCTCGCCGCAGGGCGAGGCTGGTTCAGCCGCGACGAAGCGGTCGCGTCCGGCATCGCCCTTAGCGCGTTGTCGCCGGCGCTCACGCGTGCGGTCGCCAAGGGCAAGCTGGCCAACCCGAGACATGGCTTCTATCTCATTGTGCGGCCCGAACACAGAGCGGCAGGGGCCGCGGACCCGGCCGAATGGATAGACCCGCTGATGAAGCATCAAGGCCTGGGCTACCGCGTATCGCTACTGCGCGCGGCAGCCCATCACGGCTCGTCGCATCAGGCGGCCATGATCTTCCAGGTCGTGGCGCCGCGCCAAATACGCGATCTGACGCTCGGCGCGCATCGCTTGCAGTTCATCTACCAAGAGCCCGAGGCCTTTGCCGCCTGCAACGAACCGGCGCTTGTCGAGCCGCTCAAGACGCCGGCCGGCTTCGCCGTCGTGGCCGGCGTTGAGCTGACGTTGCTCGACTGTGTGCGCTACATGCATCGGGCCGGTGGCCTGGGCAGCGTGGCACAGATTGCCAAGGATCTCGGCGCACGCGCCGATCCGCGCAAGCTGGCCAAGGTCGCCGCGCACTATGAAGGTGCCGCGGTGCGCCGCTTGGGCTACCTGCTCGAACAGGCGGGCCACATCAAGCAGGCAAGGGCGCTGCATGTTTACGCCGACAGCGCGAGGCACTTCGCGCCACTGGACCCGAGCGTGAAGCCGATCGTCGCTGCACTGGCAGACGTTCCGGAGCGTGATTCATCCTGGAAGCTGCTGCTCAACGAAATCGTCGAGGTGGACGCTTGATCCCCCAGGCCCATATCCAGGCCTGGCGCGAGCGCGCCCCGTGGCCGAACCCCGCGCAGGTCGAACAGGACTTGATCATCTGCCGCGCGCTCTGCGACCTATTCAATGCGCCCGCGCTTGCCGGAAAGATCGCGTTCCGCGGTGGCACGGCCATCCACAAGCTCTTGTTCAAGCAACCGCTGCGGTATTCGGAAGACATCGACCTGGTCCAGACGCAGGCAGAGCCCATCGGCCCCACGGTGGATGCCATCCGCGACGCGCTCGCCTGGCTCGGCAAGTGCAACCGCGAGCAGGCGGGGCATTCGATGCACTTGGTATTCCGCTTCTCGCCCGAGTCCGCGCCGCAGGCGACGCTCAAGCTGAAGGTCGAGATCAACACCCGCGAGCATGAAGCCCTGCTGGGCTACCGCCGGTACCCCTTCACGGTGGCGAGCGACTGGTACTCCGCGCAGACCGAACTTGTGTCTTTCGAGCCCGAAGAACTTTTCGGCACCAAGCTACGCGCGTTGCTCCAGCGGCGCAAGAACCGCGATCTTTTCGACCTGCATCACGGCTTGCTGCAACTCGACATGGACGCCGACAAGTTGGTGTCGTGCCTCGATCACTACCTCGCGCTCGAAGGGCATCCAATCAGCCGTGCCGAAGCCGAGGAGCGCATGCTCAAGAAGCTCACGCGCAACTTGACGGAGGACATCGAGCCGCTGCTCCCCGTAGACGTGCGCTTCGACGAAGCCGTCGCTGTCGAGGCGTTCAACGGCGTGTGGCGGCAACTCGTCGCCCGCATGCGGGGCGACGCCTGGCGGTTGAGTGCAGAGGTGATCGAACAGCTGCGACGCAAACACACGGCGCTTCTCCCATAGCCATGAAGGCCTTTGCCCGCGTGAACCTTAGGGAGGACTGATGCCACTCACCCCACAGCACGGCCTACTCGGCAGGCTGCTCGACTACATCGTCGAGCAGAGTAAAGAAATCGACCCGCGCGCATTCAACCTGGCGACTGTTGGTGATGTCAAGCGCTACCCGAAGGACTTGGCCGGGTTGCCGGGTGTTGACTTCGACATCAAGGTCGAAGGCGATCACATCTGGCTGCAGGTGCTTCGCCTCGATGCCAAGTCTGCCCCCAGGGTGTTTGACGAGAACCTGCGCTCGTTCATCGCGGTCGAGAACGACCCCGGCGGCCAGCCGCCGAGGATCAACGAGACAGCGCTCAGGCACCAGCGCGCTGTTGATGGCAAGACGATGCGTGAGCAACAGGCGGCAGCGGCGGACGTCGACCGCCGCGCAAGGGCCACACAAGTGCTTGAGCAGTACATGCAGATGTGGCACGCCTGGGCCGAGGGCGAAAAACCCCGCCGCAAAGCCATCTCACTCTACGGCGACCTGTTTGCACTCAAGGGCAGGCTCGAAGCCGAAGAAACCGCCAAGCCGTCGGAGCTGGTGTGGGGCATGGGCATTGCCTCATGGCAATTTGCAGGGCGCCCTTCAGACAGCGGCGCGAGTGCCGCCACCATCGACTTCCAGTACCCGCTGTTGACACAGGGAGTCGAGATCGAGCTCGACAGCCAGACCCACACTCTTTCTGTCCGGCCGCGTGCGATCGAACCTCGGCTGGAGTTCGACGCGTTCGGCGCGTGTCAACTCCCTGGGGCGGCCGATGTCGAGAAACAGGCCAAGCTGCTGATGGCGCGCGAGGCCGAGCACCCGATGACACCGTTCGACATCTCCAGCTTTGAGCCCATCTTGAAGCTGACCGCTGGCAGTCTGCACGACAAGGGGCGATACGACTCGATGTACCAGGGTCTTCCTGCGCCACAGGAAGACCTGATGGTGACACCGGGGTGGGTGCTGTTCACCCGGATTCGCTCGAACAACTATCTCATCGCGGACATCGAGCGGCTGAAGGGCAGGCTGCAATCCGGTGACATGATTCCGCCGGGCCCAGCCGCGCTGGTGACGCCGCCGACCGATGACGTCATTCAATACGAGTCCATTGCGTTCAGAGGCTTGTGCGGAGCCCCCCGCAAGAAGGGTGAACCGCGCGAACTCTTCTTTCCACTGCCCTACAACCAGGAGCAGGAAACCATCGTCGAGATGCTCGAGCGAGCGCCCGGCGTGGCGGTCCAAGGCCCTCCGGGCACAGGGAAGACCCACACGATCGCCAACATCGTCTGCCACTACTTGGCCACCGGGCGCAAGGTGCTCGTGACCTCCAAGGGGGAGCATGCTCTTGACGTACTGCAGTCCAAGATTCCCGAAGAGGTTCGACCCCTCACGGTGGCGCTGATGGCTGGCGACAAGGAAGGCATGAGGCAGTTCCAATCTTCAATCGAAGCGATCATCCACAGGCGCTCGTCAATCGATTGATCCGGCTGGCGGCCTTCCAGAACCCCGAGTTCTACAAGGCGCAGGCCATGCGCCTGTCGGTGTGGGACAAGCCGCGCGTGATCGGCAGTGCAGAGAACTACCCGCAGCACATTGCCTTGCCGCGTGGCGGCCTCGACGCCGCCCAGGCCTTGCTGACGGACAACGGCATCCGCTGCGACCTTCGCGACGAGCGTTGCAGTGGTGAGCGCATTGGTGTTGACTTCGTCGGCGTCTTGCGGCCGAACCAGGAACGGGCAGCCGCGGCCATGCTGCAGCACGAGGCCGGGGTGCTGTGTGCGCCCACCGCGTTCGGCAAGACGGTGACCGCGGCGGCCATCATCGCTCGACGCGGCGTGAATACGCTGGTGCTCGTGCATCGCACGGAGTTGTTGAAGCAATGGCAGGAGCGCCTGCAAGCCTTTCTCGACGTCGGCAAGGGTGTGGTCGGCACCATCGGTGGTGGCAAAGCCAAGCCCACCGGCAGGATCGACATCGCGGTGATGCAGTCGCTATCGCGCCAGGGCGAGGTCAGTGCGCTCGTCGAGAACTACGGGCAGGTCATCGTTGACGAATGCCACCACGTGGGCGCCGCGTCGTTCGATGCCATCCTCAAGCGCACGAAGGCGAAGTTCGTACTTGGCCTTACCGCCACGCCGATCCGCCGCGACGGCCAGCAGCCGATCATCTTCATGCAATGTGGGCCGATCCGGCACACGGCGGCCAGGCCGGCCAGTGCACCGCACGACCTTGAAGTCGTGCCGCGATCACGATCTTCCCGCATCGAGCTGCCGGCCACGGCGGGCATTCAGGACGTGTTTAGGCACCTTGCCCTGGACCTTGCCCGGACCGAAGCGATTGCGGCCGAGATTGCGGGCGCCTTCGAACTCGGCCGCAAGGTGCTGGTGCTGACCGAGCGCACCGAGCACCTCGATGCCATCTGCTTGGCCTTGGCAGGGCGGGTGCCGCATCTCTTCGTGTTGCATGGTCGGATGTCGAAGAAGCAGCGCGCAGCGCTGATCGCAGAGCTTGACGCACTGGCGCCCGACGCACCACGCGTCCTGCTGGCGACCGGCAAGCTCGTCGGCGAAGGGTTCGACCATCCGCCGCTGGATACCTTGGTGCTGGCCATGCCGGTATCCTGGAAGGGCACACTGCAGCAGTACGCGGGCCGCCTGCACCGCGAGCACGCCAGCAAGACCGATGTGCGGATCATCGACTTCGTCGACACCGGCCACCCGGCCTTGCTGCGGATGTGGGACAAGCGACAGCGAGGCTATCGCGCGATGGGGTATCGAGTGGGCCTCGACTCGAGCAACGGCGATGGAGCCTTTCCAGTTACGTGAGCAACTCCACGCCCGGTGAACGGGCCCGGCCGGCGTCGAGGTCAGCGGCGCACACAAGCGAGGTCACCGCCCTTTACGCAGATGGCTTGGTAAGACCCGACTGTAAGCATTACAATGACAATGAAAGTAAGGAGCACACCATGGCTGAGTCAACCATCACTGCCAAGGGTCAGACAACCGTCCCCGCCGACATCCGGGCGCTGGTGCATGCCAAGCCAGGCACCCGTCTGGTCTGGTCAGCGATGCCGGACGGCACCATCATCGTCCGGGCCAAGACCAAGTCCATCCTCGACATGGCCGGCATGCTCAAGGCGCCCAAGGGAAAGCGCGTCAGTATCGACGAAATGAACCCCTGGCGCTGAGGCATGCCGGCACTCGACACCAACGTCCTGGTCCGTTACGTCGTCGAGGACGACGCCGCCCAACTCGCTGCGGCAAAGCGCCTGATCAGCCGCTGCGTTGGCGAGGGGCTGGCGCTGTTCGTGCCCGTGACAGTCGTCCTCGAGCTCGAGTGGGTGCTGCGGTCCAACTTCGCCTTCCCGAAAGACGACGTGCTGCTAACGCTGTCGAGTCTGTTCTCTGCGGCCGAGCTCAGCTTCGAATCGGAGCGGGCGCTCGAGGTTGCACTGCAGCTGTTTCGCAAGGGCTCGGCCGACTTCGCGGACTGCCTGCACATCGCGCTGGCCACGCAAGCCGGCGAGCAGCCGCTGTGGACCTTCGACAAGGGTGCTGCCAAGGTCAGCGGCGCTCAGTTCTTGGCGCGATAGTTCATGACGAGCAGATCGGGGCCACGATCTGGGCCAGCTCACTGGCGCTTGCCGACGCATATCAAGCATCCATGCGCCTCAGCGCCCGATTGGGAGGTGATGATCGAACATGTGACGCGGTCCCGGGGCGTCCTTGGACGTCCCGGATGGGTCAACCAAAACCCCTGATCGGTTCGGCGCCGGCGCGCGGGTCCTTACCGGTGGGGCGCGACGTTCGCGCGGGCCGGGCTCTCACCAGCGCAGGATCCGAGGGCCCAGCAGGGTGCCGACGAGGCCCGACAAGCCGATGCCGAGCGAGTACCACAGCGCGACAAACGCCGGCGACACCTCCGGGCACGACAGCGAGTAGCCGAAGGCCCCGAGTGCCCCCGCGAGCAGACCGCACGCGAAGCCCGCGGCGGCAGGCCGGGTCGGCGCCAGACCACGCACGGCCCACAGGGCGCATCCCAGCCCGGGCAGCGAAAGGATGAAAACGCTCCACGGGCAGGTCGACCAGGAGGAACCGAGCAATGCCATCGCGCGATCGGCCGGCTCGGCGCGGATCAGGGCCGCCATTCCCAGCAGGCCCATGGTCGCGAACACCATGAGCACGACCCGCTGCGGAACGACCAGGCGTGCGGCCGGGCGTGCCAGCCGCGCCGTCAGCCAGGCCGCGGCGACGGCCAGCGAGGCCGGGTAGGCGAGCTTGATCCAGGCAGCTGGCGATGCGTACATGGCCGCCTGGATCGGTCCGAAGAGTCCGACCGCCAGCAGCGCGCTGGCCGCGAGGCCCAGGCCCGCGGCGGGCGCGAGGCGGCGGATGGTCAGCGCCCTGGGCGCCGGGCCGGCGCCACGCGCGAGCCACTCGATCAGTTCATCGGTTCTCATGAGGCGCGCGCTTTCACCAGCAGAGCCAGGCGCTTGAGCCCGCGGTGCACCTGCACCTTGACGGCCGACGCCGAGGCGCCGGTGCGATCGGCCGTCTCGGCCACCGACAGGCCCTCGATCTTCGTGAGTACGATCGCCATGCGCTGGACTTCGGGCAGGGTGCGCAGCAACTGGTCGAGATCGCGGTGGGCCGCACCCTCGCGGGCATCGGCCGCCAGCAGCGACTCGTCGACGTCGTCAAGCGGGTCGTGCAGGGCGTCCTGTCGGCCGCGCCGGCGCCAAAGATCGACCAGCTTGTGCCGCGCGATCGCCAGCACCCAGGCGCTGACCGGCAGCGCCGGGTCGTAGGTGCCGCGTTGCGTGTGCAGTGCGAGCAGCGTTTCCTGCACCAAGTCCTCCACGTCGTCCGGCAGACCTTGCATGCGGCGGCGCAGGAAGGCCCGCAAGCGCTTGGCGATGCGCTCGAGGCAATCGCGATAGGCCACCTCGTCACCCGACTGGGCACGCAGCCAGAGCGGCTTCAGGCCGGACTCGAACTCGTTCTGGTTGCCGTACTCGGCCATTCGTCGCTGCGGGGGTCTTGGTTACAACGGAGAGGATCGCTGACGATTCTGCCTGCCGCGCAGGCCCGGGTGGGGGAGGTGCAGGGCATGATCGGCGGCCAGGACGCGATGGCCGGGACGGTCGGCGGCATGCCCACCGGCCGCCACGCCGGCGCGAAGTGGTGGATTCCCGAGGTGCCTCGATGTAACCGGAACCGCCAGTCGCGCGTATAGATCTCATCGCCACGCACGGAGCCCTTCACCGATGCACGACACATTGCCACTGCTGGCCGCCACCGACTTTCCGCCCCTGCAGCGGCGAAGCGTGGACACGCTGCAGGTCAATCTGGGCTACAAGTGCAACCAGAGTTGCCTGCATTGCCACGTGGCCGCGAGCCCGCAGCGCACCGAAATGATGGACGGCGAGCACGCGGCCCTGGTGCTCGAGGTGCTGCGTGCCCGCGGTGTCGGGACGCTGGACCTGACCGGGGGCGCGCCCGAACTCAACCCGCACTTCCCCGACCTGGTGCGCGGTGCGCGCGGCCTCGGCGTGCGCGTGATCGATCGTTGCAACCTGACGATCCTGTCCGAGCCCGGGCACGAGGACCTGGCGGCGTTTCTCTCTGACCAAGGTGTGGAGGTGACGGCTTCGCTGCCGTGCTATTCGCCCGCCAACGTCGACCGACAGCGCGGCGATGGCGTCTTCGAACGCAGCATCGCCGGCCTGCGGCAACTCAACGCACTCGGCTACGGTGATCCGGCCACGGGCCGCGTGCTGAACTTGGTCTACAACCCGCAGGGCGCATCGCTGCCGCCGGCGCAGGGCCCGCTCGAAGCCGACTACAAGCGAGAACTGCTCGCGCACTTCGGCATCCGCTTCGATCACCTCTTCGCGCTGACCAACATGCCGATCCAGCGCTTTGGCAGCACGCTGGTCAGCCAGGGCGGCTTCGGCAGCTACATGCAGCTGCTGCGCGGTGCGTTCCGCCCGGAGAACCTCGACACCGTGATGTGCCGCAGCCTCGTCAGCGTGGACTGGCAGGGCGATCTGTACGACTGCGACTTCAACCAGATGCTGGGCTTGCGCGCGCGGCTCAACGGTGCCGCGCGCCCGCATCTGCGCGACCTGCTGGTCCATGACCCGCAGGGCGAGGCGATCCGCGTCGCCGATCACTGCTACGGCTGTACCGCCGGGCAGGGCAGCAGTTGCGGTGGTGCCTTGGACGAGGCTCCCGCGGGTCGCGTGATCCCCCTC
Source organism: uncultured Methylibium sp. (assembly GCA_964616015.1). Taxonomy (GTDB): domain Bacteria; phylum Pseudomonadota; class Gammaproteobacteria; order Burkholderiales; family Burkholderiaceae_C; genus Methylibium. The sequence goes on from CAZTTC010000057.1 coordinate 11,819, forward strand.
GTGCCGGCGACCGCGGCATGAAGGCCCGCATCCCGAAGGCGGCGCTCTGGGTCGCCGTCGCCGCCTTCGTGCTCGTGCTGATGTGGGCCTGGCGGGCCTTCGACCTGGGCGCGCTGCTGACGCTCGACCAGCTCAAGGCCAGCCGCGACGCGCTGCAGGCCCGTGTGCAGGCCCAGCCGCTGGCAACGGCGGCCCTGTTCTTCGCGCTCTACGTGGCCGCTGCGGCGCTGTCGATTCCGGGCGCGGTGATCCTGACGCTGGCCGCGGGCGCCCTGTTCGGCCTGGGTTGGGGCCTGCTGCTCGTCAGTTTTGCGTCCAGCCTCGGTGCGCTGCTCGCCTTCCTGGCCGCTCGCTACCTGCTGCGCGATGGAGTCCAGGCGCGCTTGGGCAAGGCGCTGGCGCCGATCAACGACGGCGTGAAGAAGGACGGCACCTTCTACCTGCTGACGCTGCGCCTCGTCCCAGTGTTCCCGTTCTGGCTCATCAACCTGCTGATGGGCCTGACGCCCATGGGCGCCGCCCGCTTCTACCTTGTCAGCCAGATCGGGATGTTTGTCGGCACGGCGGTGTACGTGAACGCCGGCACGCAGCTCGCGGCGATCCAGTCGCCGGGTGACATCCTCTCGCCGGGGCTGCTGGGCAGCTTCGTGTTGCTCGGCGTGTTCCCGCTGCTCGCGCGGGCCGTCGTCGGTGGGCTCGAGCGGCGCAAGGTGTATGCGCGGTGGACCAAGCCGCGCCGCTTCGACCGCAACCTCGTCGTCATCGGCGCTGGTGCGGGGGGATTGGTGTCGGCCTACATCGCGGCGGCGGTGAAAGCCCGGGTGACGCTGATCGAAGGTCACAGGTTGGGCGGCGACTGCCTGAACTTCGGCTGTGTGCCGAGCAAGGCGCTGATCCGCTCGGCCAAGATGGCGCGGCAGTTGAAGAAGGCGCACGAACTGGGCGTGACCGGCGCGCAGGGGCAGGTGGACTTTGCTGCCGTCATGCGCCGGGTGCACGGCGTGATCCGCGACATCGAGCCGCACGATTCGGTGGAACGCTACCGCGGTCTCGGCGTCGAGGTGCTGCAGGGCCACGCGCGCATCACCAGCCCGTGGAGCGTGGAAGTGGCGCTGGCCGACGGCACGCGGCAGACGCTGACGACGAAGAGCATCGTCATCGCGGCGGGCGCGAGCCCTTCCGTGCCGCCGATCCCGGGGCTGAAAGAGCTGGGCTGCCTGACGAGCGACACGGTGTGGGCGCTGACCGAATTGCCCCAGCGCCTGGTCGTGCTCGGCGGCGGGCCGATCGGCAGCGAGCTGGCGCAGAGCTTCGCCCGGCTGGGCAGCACGGTGACGCAGGTCGAGATGCTGCCGCGCATCATGGCGCGCGAGGACCCCGAGGTCTCCGACCTCGTCGCCGCATCGCTGCGCGCTGACGGCGTGCGCGTGCTCACCGGCCACCGGGCGTTGCGCGTCGAAGGGACGGGCGCACAGAAGCGGCTCATCGCCGAGGCCGGCGGCGCGGAGGTGACGATCCCCTTCGACGAGCTGCTCTGCGCGGTGGGCCGCAGCCCGCGCGTGACGGGCTATGGGCTCGAGGAACTGGGCATCCCGCTGACGCCGAAGAAGACGATCGAGACCAACGCCTACCTGCAGACGCTGTATCCGAACATCTACGCGGTGGGCGATGTCGCCGGCCCCTACCAGTTCACGCACACGGCGGCGCACCAGGCCTGGTACGCGGCGGTCAACGCGCTGTTCGGGCAGTTCCGGCGCTTCAGGGCCGACTACCGCGTGATTCCCTGGGCGACCTTCACCGACCCCGAGGTGGCCCGCGTGGGCCTGAGCGAGACCGAGGCCAAGGAGCAGGGCATCGCCTACGAGCTGACGACCTATGGCATCGACGACCTCGACCGCGCGATCGCCGACGGCACCGCGCACGGCTTCGTCAAGGTCCTCACGGTGCCGGGCAAGGACCGCATCCTCGGCGTGACCATCGTCGGCGAGCATGCCGGCGACCTGCTGGCCGAGTACGTGCTGGCGATGAAGCACGGCCTGGGCCTGAACAAGATCCTGGGCACCATCCACACCTATCCCACGCTGGCCGAGGCGAACAAGTACGCCGCTGGCGAATGGAAACGCGCCCATGCGCCGCAGCGCCTGCTGCGCTGGGTGGAGAAGTACCATGCTTGGCAACTGGCTTGAGGCGCGGACGTGGCGCGCGGGCGCGCTCGGTGCCTTCGGCTTCGCACTCGCCGTCTTCAACCACGGTGTGCTGGGCAAGGAGGTGCTCGCGCCGTTCGCCAGGGACTCCGGCGAGCAGCCGGCAGCACCCTGGGCCTACGCCGGCTTGCCGGCGCAGAAGCCGCCGCCAACGCGCTACCAGGTGCGCGAGCTGGACGGCCGCCGCGTGCTGCACATCGAGGCCGATCGCTCCTACGGCAATCTCGTGCACCCGCTCACCGGCGAGCCGGCGGGTGTGCTGAGCTGGCGCTGGCGGGTGGACACGCCCTTGGCCGCGGCCGACCTGCGCACGAAGCAAGGCGACGATGCCGCACTGAAGGTCTGCGCGATGTTCGAGCTGCCGCGCGAGCGCGTGCCCTTCGTCGAGCGCCAGCTGCTGCGGCTGGCCGAGTCGCGCTTCGGTGAGCCGCTGCCGAACGCAACGCTCTGCTACCTGTGGGACCCGACTTGGCCGCGCGGCAGCGTGGTGCCGAATGCGTACACGAAGCGGGTGCGCTTCATCACGCTGGACGGTGCGGCGGGCGCCTGGCGCTCCGAGCGACACGATCTGGCCGTCGACTTCCTGCGCGCGTTCGGGGACGAGTCGCGCGAGGTGCCGCCGTTGCGCGCGATCCTGGTCGGCGCCGACGCCGACAACACCGGCGGGCGCAGCGTCGGCTGGATCGATGCGCTGAGGCTCGAGTCCGCGTCGAGACCCTGAGCCGATGGACAGCGCCGCCAGCCCGAGCCTGTCGATCGTCATGCCGACCCTGAACGAGGCGGCCGCGGTGGGCGACCTGCTCGCCGCCCTGCAGCCCCTGCGCCATCGTGGCCACGAGCTGATCGTCGTCGATGGGGGTAGCACCGACGGCACGGCCATGCTGGCCAGGCGCTTCGCGGATGCCGTGCTGAGCGCGCCGCGCGGCCGGGCGATCCAGATGAACACCGGCGCCGCCGCGGCCAGCGGACGGATCCTGCTGTTCCTGCACGCCGACACGCACCTGCCGCCGCTGGCCGACGCCCTGATCCAGCGCGCCGTGGCCAGCGGACGCGCGTGGGGCCGGTTCGACGTGCGCATCGAAGGCCGCCCGCGCATGCTGCGCGTGGTGGCCGCGCTGATGAACCTGCGTTCGCGGGTCACCGGCATCGCCACCGGCGACCAGGCGATCTTCGTCGCGCGCCAGGTCTTCGAGCGCGTGGGGGGCTTCCCGGCGCAGCCGCTGATGGAAGACATCGAACTCTCGCGTCGCCTCAAGCGCGTCGGCCGCCCGGCCTGCCTGCGAGCGCGGGTGTGCACCTCGGGCCGGCGCTGGGAGCAGGGCGGCGTGTGGCGCACGATCTTGTTGATGTGGCGGTTGCGCTGGCGCTACTGGCGCGGCGAGACGGCGGCGCAACTGGCGCAGGTGTACCGGTGAGCACGGCGGTGATCGTCTTCGCCAAGGCGCCGGTCGCGGGGTTGGCCAAGACGCGCCTGGCACCGGCGCTGGGGTCGCATGGCGCCGCCGTGCTGGCAGCACGCATGCTTCGGCATGCGCTGGCGCAGGCGGTCGAGGCCGGGATCGGTCCGGTCGAGCTGTGCGGCACGCCGGATGCCTCGCACCCGACGCTCGCCAAGGCGGCGGCCTCGGCCGGGGTGACGCTCGCCGCGCAAGGTTGCGGCGACCTCGGTCTGCGCATGCACCGCGCGTTCGCGCGCGCACTCAGCCGCCACCGGCGCGCCTTGCTGATCGGCACCGACGCCCCGGCGCTCGATGCCGCGATGCTGCGCGATGCGGCCGCGCGCCTGCTCGATCACGACGCGGTGTTCGTGCCGGCGCTGGACGGCGGCTATGCGCTGGTGGGCCAGCGGCGTGCCGACTCGCGCTGGTTCTCCGACATGGCCTGGAGCACCTGCGGCGTGATGGAGGAGACGCGGCGGCGGCTGCGCGCCGCCGGCCTGCGCTGGGCCGAACTGGCGCCGGTGGCCGACGTCGACGA
>CAZTTC010000058.1:0-2690 GCA_964616015.1 uncultured Methylibium sp.
GGCCGGCGCGCGCCAGGTGGCCGGCCATGGGGTGGCCCATCACGCCCAGGCCGAGAAAGGCGACGGCCTGCGGGACGATCGGTTCGTAAGTCTTCGGCATGGTGATCGGTGATCGGTGAGTCGTGACCAGTGTAGGGCGCGCGGTGCCGACCCACCGATCACCGATCACTGCGAGCGACCCGAGATCACACGATGCTCAGATGCTCGGTGCCCGCGGCGAGGTCGGCATTGCGCGCGCGGTTGCTGTTGAGCTTGATCTGCAGCCGCAGGTCGTTGACCGAGTCGGCGTTGCGCAGCGCATCCTCGTACGTGATCATCTGGCCTTCGTAGAGGTCGAAGAGGCTCTGGTCGAAGGTCTGCATGCCGAGCTCGCGGCTGCGCTTCATCAGCTCCTTGATGTCGGTGACCTCGCCCTTGAAGATCAGGTCGGCGATCAGCGGCGTGTTCAGCATGATCTCGACGGCGGCGACGCGCCCCTTGCCTTCCTGACGCGGCACGAGACGCTGCGAGACCAGCGCCTTCAGGTTCAGCGACAGGTCCATCAGCAGCTGGGCGCGGCGTTCCTCGGGGAAGAAGTTGATGATGCGGTCCAGCGCCTGGTTGGCGCTGTTGGCGTGCAGCGTGGCCATGCACAGGTGGCCGGTCTCGGCGAAGGCGACCGCGTGTTCCATCGTTTCGCGGTCGCGGATCTCGCCCATCAGGATGACGTCGGGGGCCTGGCGCAGCGTGTTCTTCAGCGCGGCCTCCCAGCCGTCGGTATCGATGCCGACCTCGCGCTGGGTGACGATGCAGTTCTTGTGCGGGTGCACGAACTCGACCGGATCCTCCACCGTGATGATGTGGCCGTAGGAGTTCTCGTTGCGGTGGTCGACCATCGCGGCCAGCGAGGTGCTCTTGCCCGAACCGGTGGCGCCGACGAAGATCACGAGGCCCCGCTTGCCGACCGACACGTCCTTCAGGATCTGCGGCAGGCCCAGCGAATCGATGGTGGGGATCTTGGCGGGGATGGTCCGCAGCACCAGGCCGACATTGCCTTGCTGCATGAAGGCGTTGGCCCGGAAGCGCCCGATGCCGGTCGGGGCCACGGCGAAGTTGCACTCCTTGGTGCGCTCGAACTCGGCGGCCTGCTTGTCGTTCATGATCGAGCGTGCCAGCGCGATCGTGTGCTGCGGCGTCAGCGGCTGCGGTGACACCTTGGTCACCCGGCCGTCGACCTTGATCGCCGGCGGGAAGTCCGCCGTCAGGAAGAGGTCCGAGCCGGCGCGCGCCACCAGCAGGCGCAGCAGGTCGTTGACGAACTTCGACGCTTGATCGCGTTCCATCGAGGGCTCCCTTTCACCACCGGCGGCCGAGGCTCAACCGCCGGACAACAAGGCTGACAGTCTGGCGCCGACCTGGCGCAACCGCAAGGACAAACGTCTCGCCAGCGACGCGAGCAGGGCCAGGGCCAGCCGTGGCTCCGCGACCATCAGGGCCTCGAAGCGCGGTGCCTCCAGGACGGCCAGCAAGCAGGGTGTGAGCGTGGTGCAGGCCGAGAAGCGCGAGCCCGCATCGAGCATGGACATCTCGCCGACCATGTCGCCGGCCCGCACCTCGGCCAGGCGCGCGCGCGCGCCGCCGGCCGGGACGCGCTCGACGGCGATGCGCCCTTCGAGCACCACCAGCAGATAGTCGCCCTGTTCGTCCTGGCCGATCAACTGGACGCCGGCCGGCACGCTGACGTAGTCGAGGAAGCTGGCCAGCCGCTGCAGCTCGCCGGGGGCGAGGTCCAGCGCGTGGCTGTCGGCCTGCCACAGCTGGGCGAACAAGGCGGCGCCCTGGCTGGCATCGAGCGGCCGCGCCTCGACGGCCGCAGCGCGGGCCGGCCAGCTGACCGGCGCCAGCGTCTCGTCCCACGCGGGCTCGGCGTCGGCGTCTCGTTGCGGCGACTTCTTCACGACGATGCGACCGCTGGGCGAGGCAGGTCGCCGCTCATCCGGGGAAGTTCTCGGGCGACTTGGCCTTGCCGCGCGCCTCGGCCGGCGTGATGATGTTGCGGCGCACCAGGTCGGACAGGTTCTGGTCCAGGGTCTGCATGCCCATGCTGTTGCCGGTCTGGATCGAGCTGTACATCTGCGCGACCTTGGCCTCGCGGATCAGGTTGCGGATGGCCGGCGTGCCCAGCATGATCTCGTGCGCCGCGACCCGGCCCGAGCCGTCCTTCATCTTGCACAGCGTCTGCGAGATCACGCCGATCAGCGACTCGGACAGCATCGCGCGCACCATGTCCTTCTCGGCGGCCGGGAAGACGTCGATCACGCGGTCGATGGTCTTGGCAGCGCTGGAGGTGTGCAGCGTGCCGAACACCAGGTGGCCGGTCTCGGCCGCGGTCAGCGCCAGGCGGATGGTTTCCAGATCGCGCATTTCGCCGACCAGGATCGCGTCCGGGTCCTCGCGCAGCGCCGAGCGCAGCGCGTTGCTGAACGACAGCGTGTGCGGGCCGACCTCGCGCTGGTTGATCAGGCAGCGCTTGGAGTCGTGCACGAACTCGATCGGATCCTCGACGGTCAGCACGTGGCCGTACTCGTTCTCGTTGAGGTGGTTGACCATCGCGGCCAGCGTGGTCGATTTGCCCGAGCCGGTCGGCCCGGTCACCAGCACCAGGCCGCGCGGCTTGAGCGAGAGCTCGGCAAAGATCTTCGGCGCGGCCA
>CAZTTC010000058.1:2700-15896 GCA_964616015.1 uncultured Methylibium sp.
CAGCGTGAGGATCTTGCTCGGGATGGTCCGGAACACGGCGCCGGCGCCACGGTTCTGGTTGAAGGCGTTGACGCGAAAGCGCGCCAGGCCCTGGATCTCGAACGAGAAGTCGCATTCCAGCGTCTCCTCGTAGGCCTTGCGCTGCGCATCGTTCATGATGTCGTACACCATGTCGTGGACGCTCTTGTGGTCGAGCGGGTCCACATTGATGCGCCGCACGTCGCCGTGCACGCGGATCATCGGCGGCAGGCCGGCGGACAAGTGCAGGTCGGAAGCCTTGTTCTTGACCGAGAAGGCCAGCAGCTGGGTGATGTCCATGGATGATGAGGCAGACGCGTCGCGCGCCTGGCGGCAGAGGGCTGGATGATTATGGCGACGATCTCGAGCAAGATACAAGAAGTGAGCGGGCGCATCGCACGCGCCTGCGATGCGGCCGGCCGTCCCGTGGCAAGCGTCACGTTGCTGGCGGTCAGCAAGACGCAAGGCCCCGATGCGGTGCGCGAGGCGGTGGCGGCCGGGCAACGCGCCTTCGGCGAGAACTACGTGCAGGAAGCGCTGGACAAGATGGTCGCGCTGGCCGAGCTGCGGTCGCGCCTCGAGTGGCACCTCGTCGGTCCGCTACAGAGCAACAAGACGCGCGCCGTGGCCGCAGCCTTCGACTGGGTGCATTCGATCGACCGCCTGAAGCTCGCGCAGCGACTGAGCGAGCAGCGCCCGCCGGCGTTGCCGCCCTTGCAGGTCTGCCTGCAGGTCAACATCAGCGGCGAGGCCAGCAAGCACGGTGTCGCGCCCGGCGACGTCGAAGCGCTGGCGCGGTCGGTCGCTGCGCTGCCGCGGCTGAAGCTGCGCGGGCTGATGGCCATTCCCGAGCCGGTCGACGGCCGCGAGCCGCAGCGGCGCCCTCACCGCGCCCTGCGCGAGTTGCGGGACGCCTTGAACCACCGCGGCCTGGCCCTGGACACCCTGTCGATGGGCATGACCGCCGACCTCGAGGCCGCGGTGCTGGAGGGCGCGACGATCGTGCGCGTGGGCACGGCCATCTTCGGCGCGCGCGCGCCGGCGGCCTGAATCAGGCCGGCTTGCGCCAGCGGCGCCAGAGCTCGGCGAACTCGCCGACCAAGCCCCGGCGGAAGGCCAGCACGCAGACGATGAAGATCAGGCCGGTGACCAGGGTCACCGATTCGCCGAGGCCGTTGAACCAGCCGATGCCGGTGGCGTCAGCCAGGGCCTTGCCGACATCGCCGATCTTGTTCTCGAGCGCGATGATCACCAGCGCCCCGACGATCGGCCCGACCATCGTGCCCATGCCGCCGACCAGCGTCATCAGGATCACGGCGCCCGAGGTGGTCCAGACCGCGTCGGTCAGCGTGGCAAAGCCCAGCACCAGCGTCTTGGTCGCGCCGGCCAGCCCTGCGAGCGCGGCGCTCAGCACGAAGGCCACCAGCTTGAAACGCTCGACGTCGTAGCCCAGCGAGACCGCGCGCGCCTCGTTCTCGCGGATCGAGGTCAGGACCTGGCCGAACGGCGAGTGCACCGTGCGGTAGATCAGCCAGAAGGCGGCGATGAAGATGCCCAGCACCACGTAGTACAGCGTCAGATCGGACGCCAGGTCCAGCCCGAGGAAGTGGCCGCGCGGCACCGACTGCAGACCGTCCTCGCCGCCGGTGAAGGGCGCCTGCAGGAAGTAGAAGAACAGCATCTGCGCCAGCGCGAGCGTGATCATCGAGAAATAGATGCCGCTGCGGCGGATCGCCAGCCAACCGAAGGCCAGGCCGGTCAGCGCCGCCATCGCGGTGCCGAACAGCAGGCCCAGCGGCGCCGGGAAGCCCCAGACCTTGAGCGCGTGCCCCGCGGTGTAGGCCGCCATGCCCAGGAAGGCCGCGTGGCCGAAGCTCAGCAGCCCGGTGAAGCCGATCAGCAGATTGAAGGCGCACGCGAACAGCGCGTAGCACATCACCTTCATCACGAAGATCGGGTAGGCGCCGATCGCCGGCAGCAGCGCGATCGCGAGGAACAACGCCGCGTAGCCGAGCAGCGGCGACTTCGAGGCAGCGGGGATGGCCGACACGGGCTACTTCTCCTTGCCGAACAGCCCGGCGGGCCGGACCAGCAGCACGATGGCCATGACGACGAACACGACGGTGCTCGAGGCCTCGGGGTAGAACACCTTGGTCAGACCCTCGATCACGCCCAGGCCCAGGCCGGTGAGGATGGAGCCGAGGATCGAGCCCATGCCGCCGATCACGACCACCGCGAACACGACGATGATCAGGTTGCTGCCCATCAACGGCGAGACCTGCAGGATCGGCGCGGCCAGCACGCCGGCGAAGGCCGCCAGCGCCACGCCGCCGGCGTAGGTCAGCGTGATCATGCGCGGCACGTTGATGCCGAAGGCCTGCACCAGCCGCGGGTTCTCGGTGCCGGCGCGCAGCGTGGCACCGAGCGAGGTCTTCTCGATCAGCGCCCACACCGCGAGGCAGACCACGACCGAGGCGACGACCACCCAGGCGCGGTAGTTCGGCAGGATCATGAAGCCCAGGTTGGTGGCGCCCTGCAGCGCGTCGGGCACCGGATAGGGCTGGCCCGAGACGCCGTAGAAGCTGCGGAAGACGCCCTCGGTCACCAGCGTGATGCCGAAGGTCAGCAGCAGGCCGTAGAGGTGGTCGAGCTTGTAGAGCCACTGCAGCAGCAGCCGCTCGATCAGGATGCCGAGCAAACCGACCACCAGCGGCGCGAGCACCAGCATGGCCCAGTAGTTCAGACCCAGGTACTCCAGCCCCATCCAGGCCAGGAAGGCCCCCATCATGTACAGCGCCCCGTGGGCGAAGTTGATGATGTTGAGCATGCCGAAGATCACCGCCAGGCCCAGCGACAGCATCGCGTAGAACGAGCCGTTCACCAGACCCAGCAGCAGCTGGCTCAGGAACGCGGACAGCGGGATGCCGAAGATGTCAGGCATGAGCGGGCGCTCCGTTCGGGCCGGGCCTGTCGAAGCCCTTCGACAGGCCCAGGGTGAACGGGCCAGGCTTCACTTCTTGAGCAAGGGGCACTTGGAGTCGGCGAGCTTGGTGTAGGCCTCGTCGCCGGAGAGCTTCTGCACCACCTTGTAGTAGTCCCAGGGCGTCTTGGAGTCGGCTTGCGCCTTGACCTGCATCAGGTAGACATCGTTGCGGTGGCGCCCGTCGGGGCCGATGGTGGTGTTCTTCGAGAACACGTCGTTGACCTTGGTCGCCTTCATCTGCGCGATCACCTTGTCGGCGTCGTCGGACTTGCTCGCCTCGACCGCCTTGAGGTAGTGCATCGTCGCCGAGTAGTCGGCGGCCTGCAGCATCGAGGGCATGCGCTTCATCTTCTCGAAGAAGCGGCGGCCGAAGGCACGCGTCTCGTCGTTCAGGTCCCAGTACCAGGACTCGGTCAGGTACATGCCCTCGGTGGTCTTCAGGCCCAGCGAGTGGATGTCCTGGATGAACATCAGCAGGCCGGCCAGCTTCATCGTCTTGGTGATGCCGAACTCGTTGGCGGCCTTGATCGAGTTGACGGTGTCGCCGCCGGCATTGGCCAAGCCGAGGATCTGCGCCTTGCTGCCCTGCGCCTGGAGCAGGAAGGAGCTGAAGTCGCTCGCGTTCAGCGGGTGTTTGACGCTGCCGACGATGCTGCCGCCGGCCTTCTGCACGACGTTGGTGGTGTCGTTCTGCAGCGAGGCGCCGAAGGCGTAGTCGGCGGTCAGGAAGTACCAGCTCTTGCCACCCGCCTTGACCACTGCGTTGCCGGTGCTGTTGGCCAGCGCCACCGTGTCGTAGGCCCAGTGCATCGAGTAGGGCGTGCAGTCCTCGTTGGTGATGCGGGCCGTGGCGGCGCCAATCACGATGTAGGGCTTCTTCTTCTCGGCGGCGACCTTGGACATCGCCAGCGCGGCGCCGGAGTTGGTGCCGCCGATCAGCATGTCCACGCCCTGGGTGTCGAACCACTCGCGCGCCTTGCTGGCGGCCACGTCGGCCTTGTTCTGGTGATCGGCGAACAGCACCTCGACCTTCTTGCCCGCCACCATGCCGGAGCCCTTGGTCAGGTCGGCGATCGCCATGCGCATCGCCTCCACGCCGCCGGCGCCGTCGAGGTCGGCGTACAGGCCCGACATGTCGGTGATGATGCCGATCCGGATCACGTCGCCCGAGATCTGGGCCTGGGCGGTGCCGGCCAGGCCGCAGGCCGCGGCAGTGGCCAGGGCGATGCGCTTGAGGTTGAAGGTCATGCGGGTCTCCTTGGGGGTGGGGAGGGGCGCGTCGAACTAGACGCTGAGCAACTCGTCGAGGGCTGCCTGTTGGGCGGCGAGCTCGGACGCGGGAAAGGACAAGGCCACGTGGCCGTGCTCGATCACGTGGAAGTGGTCGGCCAGCTTCGCGGCGAAGCGGAAGTTCTGCTCCACCATCACGATGGTGAAGCCCTGGGCCTTGAGCGCGCGAATCATGCGCCCCAGCGCCTGCACGATCACCGGCGCCAGGCCCTCGGAGATCTCGTCGAGCAGCAGGATGTCGGCGCCGGTGCGCAGGATGCGCGCGACCGCGAGCATCTGCTGCTCGCCGCCGGACAGCCGGGTGCCCTGGCTGGCCTTGCGCTCCGCCAGGTTGGGGAACATCGCGTAGATCTCGGCCTCGCTCATCGCCTTGCCGCGGCCGGCCGGCAGCCGTGGCGGCAGGTGCAGGTTCTCCTCGGCGGTCAGCGAGGCGAAGATGCCGCGCTCCTCGGGGCAATAGCCGATGCCGAGGTGCGCGATGCGGTGCGTCGGCAGGTCGATGGTTTCCTGGCCGTGCACCAGGACCCGCCCCTTGCGCGCGCCGGTCAGGCCCATGATCGCCCGCAGCATCGTCGTGCGGCCGGCGCCGTTGCGGCCCAGCAGCGTGACGACCTGGCCGCGCGGCACCGTCAGGTTCACGCCGTGCAGGATGTGGCTCTCGCCGTACCAGGCATGCAGATCGCGGATCTCGAGCGCGGCGGTGTCGGTCATGCCCGTCGCTCCTGCGAGCCTCGCGCCACACGCGATGGACGCGCCGGGCCGCCCAGCAGCCGCCGCAGATCCGGCTTCGCCGGGCTGCCAGCGGCGCTCCCTCGAGGGGGCGCGGCAAAGCCGCAACGGGGGCGGTCCATCAGTGCGCGCCCTGCAGCTCGGTGGCCTCGGTGCCCATGTAGGCCTCCAGCACCGCCGGATGCTTCGAGACCGCGGCGTAGTCGCCCTCGGCCAGCACCGCACCGCGCGCCAGCACGGTGATGCGGTCGGCGATGCTCGCGACCACCTTCATGTTGTGCTCGACCATCAGCACGGTGCGGCCCTCGGCCACGCGCTTGATCAGCTTCGTCACGCGTTCGACGTCCTCGTGGCCCATGCCCTGGGTCGGCTCGTCGAGCAGCATCAGCTCGGGCTCCATCGCCATCGTCGTGGCGATCTCCAGCGCGCGCTTGCGGCCGTAGGGCAGGTCGACGGCCTTGAGGTGGGCCATCTCGCGCAGGTCGACCCGCTCCAGCAGCTCGAGCACCTTGCCGTCGAGCTTGCGCAGCTCGCCCAGGCCGCGCCAGAACTGGAACGACGTGCCGGTGAAGCGCTGCAGGCCGATGCGCACGTTCTCGAGCACCGTCAGGTGCGGGAACACGGCCGAGATCTGGAAGGAGCGGACCACGCCCCGGCGCGCGATGTGCGCCGAGTTCTCGCCGGTGATGTCGGCGCCGTTGAAGTGGATCGTTCCGCGTGTCGGCGCGAGGAACTTCGTCAGCAGGTTGAAGCAGGTCGTCTTGCCGGCACCGTTGGGGCCGATCAGCGCATGGATGTGTCCCCGCTGCACCTGCAGGTTCACGCGGTCCACGGCCGTGAAGCCCTTGAACTCCTTCGTGAGGTCGCGCGTCTCGAGGATGAAGTCGCTCATGCGGGCCGGGTCGACAAGGAGCCGCACTGTAAGCAGCGGTGTTGCGCTGCAACAGGCGGGGTTCCACTTATGCGGGTCTGCGCAGGGTCAACCCGCAGCGCCCCGCCGCGGGGTGCGGCTCGATGGGCCGGGGCGCCAGGCGTCGGCGCGCTCAGCGGGCCGGAGCCATCGCGCCGTCGGCTTCGCGCAGCGGCAGCCAGGGTTGCAGCGCATGCAGCAGCAGCACCACGCCGCCGACCAGCGCGACGACGTCGAGACCGACCGCCGCCACCGGTCGCAGGCTGTCCGCGCCGACGCCCAGCCAGCCGGCGATCGTGTCCACGTGGTTGCGGGCGTGCATGAGCAGCAGCAGCAGCGCGACCCAGGGTGCGACGCGCGACAGGCGCCGCGCCGTGCCGCCCAGCACCGCGGCGCCGGCCAGCAGGAACACCGCCGAGCCGACGAAGACGAGCGTGAAGAAGATGCTGACGATGGGCTGCGCGGCGCCGGCCAGCGCCTGCCACGTCGAGTAGGGCAGCCAGGCCAGGCACATCACGCCCAGCAGCGCGGCCAGGCCGCGGGCGCGCGGTGCGGCCGCGCCGTCGGTCGCGTAGCCGCCGTCGGTGTTGGCCTTGCGCATCAGCGGAATCAGCAGCAGGCAGCTCAGGCCGAAAGCCGCGTCGATCACCATCGTCTTCGGATAGCCCCAGGCCTCGACGGCAATGCCCTGCCAGATGGCCGTGTAGGCGATGGCCAGGTTCATCAGCGCCATGTAGGCGGTGAACTGCGTGGCGGCGACGCGCGGGTTGGTGACGTCCATGAACATCGCCGAATTGGTGCCGTACATGAGGCCATTGATCGCGTTGTAGGCCACCGTGGCGCCCCAGAACGCGGCCAGCAGCGCGGCCGGCACCTCCGGCCGGTCGGTGGCATCGGGTGCCACCGGCATGATCCAGCCGGCCCCGGCCAGCACGTTGGCCAGGTAGAGCACCGGCAGCCCCATCATCGCGATGTAGATGAAGTTCATGCGGCGCCGGCCGAAGCGGTCCGACAGCCGGCCGCCGATGACCATGAAGATCGCCTGGGTGGCCCCCGTGGCGAGATTCAGCCAGGCCACCTGGTCGTCGTCCATGCCCAGCTCGACCGCCAGATTGGACTGCAGCGCCAGGTTCAGGCACATCGCGCCGGGCGGCAGCAGCGCGTAGAACACGCCACTGAAGGCGCCGCGGGAGCCCAGGAAGGACCGGAAGGAGCTGACCGCGAAGTCGCGCATCTCGCGCCCGGCCGCGCGCAGCTTCGGGCCGATGACCGGCGGCCGCGGCGGGCCGGCGGGCTCGCGCAGCGGCAGCACCACCAGCACGGTCACGGCCAGGATGCAGCCGGCCACGAAGAAGAAGGTCGGCTGGAAGCCCGTGTAGCCCGACAGGAAGAGCACGCCGCTGCCGCCGATCACCTGGCCGATCGCCGCGCCGGCGAACATCAGGCCGTTGGCGAGGCCGCGCTCGTCCTCGTGCAGCGTGTTGACGGCCAGCGCGTCGATGGCCACGTCCTGCATCGCCGCGAAGCTGTTGTGCACCAGCAGGATCATCGTGAAGAGCGCCAGCTGCTCCGGCAGCTTGAGCAGCACGGTGGACAGCAGCGTGATCGCCATCATGAGCTGGGTGCCGAGGATCCAGCCGCGGCGTCGGCCGAGGCGGTCGGAGGCGAACACGTCGATGACCGGCCCGAACGCCCACTTGAAGGCCCAGGGCAGGTAGAAGGACCCGACGAAGAGCCCGATCTCGGCCGGCCCGACGCCCTGGCGCCGCAGCTGGGTGGCGACCGCGGTCGCCGCGAAGCCCAGCGGCAGACCTTCGGTCAGGTAGAGGCAGAAGAAGGCGGTCAGCCGGCCTCGGGAGGTGGCGAGCAGGTTGGGCAGTCGCATGTCGGGCTTCGTCGTGGACCGGGCGATTCTCTTGCATGCACGCCGCGGGCCCGGCCCGCGGACCTGACGGCTAGAGCGGCAGCGCCGTGGTGTTCTTGACCTCTTCCATCACTGCGTAGGTGCGCGTCTCGCGCACGCCGGGCAGGGCCCAGATGACGCTGGCCAGCATCTCGCGGTAGGCCGCCATGTCGGCCACGCGGGTCTTGATCAGGTAGTCGAAGCCGCCGGCCACGAGGTGGCACTCCAGGATCTCGGGCCGCACCTGCACCGCGGCGCGGAAGCTCTCCATCACGTCGGGCGCGGTGCGGTCGAGCATCACCTCAATGAAGACCAGCATGCCGGCCCCCAGCCGCGCCGGGTCGAGGCGCGCCTCGTAGCCGAGGATGAAGCCCGCGCGGGTCAGCCGCTTCACGCGCTCCAGCACGGCGGTCGGCGACAGATGGACCTGCTGCGCCAGATCGAGGTTGGTGATGCGGCCGTCGGCCTGCAGCACGCGCAGGATGCGCAGGTCGGTGCGGTCCAGGCCCTCGATCGCGCGTGCCGGCGGCTCGGCGGCGGAAACGCTGGATTTCTGTCGGCTGGCGGGCATGCTGTTGGTGAATCATTCGACGCGACCGCGCTTACGCTAACAGGATCGGCGGTGGAGCTCCTTCACCGCCTCCTGTCCCAGAGACTGCCATGCCGCCCACCCCGCTGCCGCCCGCCCGTCTGCCCTCGCCCTTGCGTGCGGAGTCGCCCGTCCTCGCGGCGCGACTGCAGTCGCTCGCCGGTGCGCTGGACTGGACGCAGGCGCAGGCCCTGGCGCGCCCCTGGGTGCAGGCGGTGCGCGACGAGCCCGCGCCCTTCTGGGCCATGGAGTCGCTGCTGCGCGAGTACCCGATCTCGAGCGCCGAGGGCCTGGCGCTGATGCGGCTGGCCGAGGCCCTGCTGCGCGTGCCCGATGCCCAGACCGCCATCGCGCTGACCGCCGACCAGCTGGGCCGTGCCGACTTCGAGAGCAACACCGCTGACGGCCCGCACAAGATGCTGGCCAGCCTGTCGGCCAGCGCCATCGCCTTGTCGAAGAAGTTCTTGCCCGAGCAGGAGCGCCCGCCGGGGCTGCTCAAGCGCCTGGGTGCGCAGACGGTGGTGGCCGCGACGGTGCGCGCGATCCAGCTGCTGGGGCGTCAGTTCGTGCTGGGCCAGACCATCGCCGAGGCGCTGGACGAGGCGGCCGGCCAGCGTCGGGGCCAGCCCGGGCTGCGCTACAGCTTCGACATGCTGGGCGAGGGCGCGCGCACCGACGCGGACGCGAAGCGCTACCTCGCGTCCTACCGCGGCGCGATCGCGGCCATCGCCGCGCATGTGCAGCCGGGCGGCGGGCCGGAAGCGAACGACGGCATCTCGATCAAGCTGTCGGCGCTGTTCCCCCGCTACGAGGTCGCACAGCGCGCGCGCGTGTTCGCCGAACTGCTGCCGCGCGTGCTGGGCCTGATCGACGATGCGGCGCGCGCCGACCTCAACCTCACCATCGACGCCGAGGAGAGCGACCGGCTCGAGCTCTCGCTCGAGCTGATCGACGCCGCCGCCGCACACGTCCGCGAGCGCCATCCGCGGTGGCGCGGCTTCGGCCTCGCGATCCAGGCCTACCAGACGCGCGCCGAGGAATGCGTGCACGAGGTCGCGCGCATCGCCACCGCCCACGGCCTGCGCTTCATGGTGCGGCTGGTCAAGGGCGCCTACTGGGACGGCGAGATCAAGCGCGCCCAGGAGCTGGGCCTTGCGGCCTACCCGGTGTTCACGCACAAGCACCACACCGACATCTCCTACCTGGCCTGTGCGAAGGCGCTGCTGGACCACACCGACGTGATCTACCCGCAGTTCGCGACGCACAACGCGGGGACGATCGCGGCGATTGCCGCGATGGCACAGACCCGCAAGGCACCGTTCGAACTTCAGCGCTTGCACGGCATGGGAGAGGGCGTGTACCGGGAGGCCATGAAGTCGCTGGCCGCGCCGCTGCGCATCTACGCCCCGGTCGGCGAGCACCGCGACCTGCTCGCCTACCTGGTGCGCCGGCTGCTGGAGAACGGCGCCAACTCGTCCTTCGTGCACCAGCTCGCCGACCCGCAGGTCGATGTCGAGGCTTTGCTCGCGTCACCGCTGCACGCCGCGGCCGAGCCCGGCCAGCCGGCGCCGGCGGCGATGTTCGGCGTGGCGCGCCGCAACTCGGCCGGGGTCGATCTGAGCATCGCCGCCGAGCGCGCACCGTTGCTGGCGGCCATCGCCGCGGCGGCCCTGCCCCAGGTGCGCGAGACGCCGACGGCCGAGATCGACGCGACGATGCGCCGCCTGCACGCCGGCCAGGTCGCCTGGAACGACATGCCGCTGGCCCAGCGCGTGGCGGTGTTGGACCGCGCCGCCGAGCGCCTCGAAGCCGAGCTGCCGGCCTGGTGCGGCCTGCTGGTCAAGGAAGCGCACAAGACCCTCGGCGACTGCGTGGCCGAGGTGCGCGAGGCCATCGACTTCTGCCGTTACTACGCCCGGCAGGCGGCCGAGAACCTGAGCCCCCGCGAGCTGCCCGGCCCGACCGGCGAATCGAACACGCTGCATCTGCACGGCCGCGGTGTCTTCGTCTGCATCAGCCCCTGGAACTTTCCGCTCGCGATCTTTGCCGGGCAGCTGGCGGCCGCGCTCGTCGCCGGCAACGCCGTGGCGGCCAAGCCGGCCGAGCAGACGCCGGCGGTGGCGCAGCGCTTCGTCGACCTGCTGTTCGAGGCCGGCCTGCCGCGCGATGCACTGGCGCTGCTGCACGGCCCCGGGGAGACCGTCGGCGCCGGCCTGGTCGCCCACCCGCTGACGGCCGGCGTCTGCTTCACCGGCTCGACCCAGGTCGCCAAGATCATCCAGCGCACGCTGGCCGCGAAGGACGGCGCCATCGTGCCGCTGATCGCCGAGACCGGCGGCCTCAACGCGATGATCGTCGACAGCAGCGCGCTGCCCGAGCAGGTGGTCGATGCCGTCGTGCAGAGCGCCTTCCGCTCGGCCGGCCAGCGCTGCTCGGCGCTGCGCCTGCTGTGCCTGCACTCGGCAACCGCCGACGCCGTGATCGCGATGATGGCCGGCGCGCTGCAGGAGCTGCAGCTCGGCGACCCGGCCGACTACGCGACCGACGTCGGCCCGGTGATCGACGCCGAGGCCCACGCCGGCATCACGCGCCACATCGAGCGGCTTGATCGCGAGGCCACACGGCTGGCACGCCGCAGCCCGCCCGAGGGCCTGGCGGGCCACTACATCGCCCCGGTCGCCTACGAGCTGGCGCGCGCCGCCGATCTGCAGCACGAGGTCTTCGGCCCGGTGCTGCACGTCGTGCGCTGGGGCCCCGGCACCGCGGCGCCCGATGTCGAGGGTCTGGTCGCGCAGATCAACGCGCTGGGCTACGGCCTCACGCTGGGCGTGCAGACGCGCATCGACTCGCGCGCGCAGCGCATCGCGCAGGCGGCGCGCGTCGGCAACGTCTACGTCAACCGCAACATGATCGGCGCCGTGGTCGGCGTGCAGCCCTTCGGCGGCGAAGGCCTCAGCGGCACCGGCCCCAAGGCCGGCGGCCCGCTCTACCTGTACCGCTTCTGCGGCGAGCAGACGGTGACGGTGAACACCGCGGCGGCGGGGGGCAATGCGGCGCTGCTGGCCGGCATAGACTGAAGCGATGGGCGCTTCGACCGATCTCCTTCAAGCTCCGATCGCCTTCATCGGCGGCGGCAACATGGCCAGCGCGCTGATCGGCGGGCTCATCCAGAGCGGCCGGCCGGCCACGCGCATCCTTGTTGTCGAACCCTGGGACGAGCAGCGCACCCGGCTCGAGGCGCAGTTCGGCATCGATGCGCTGGCGCAGGCGGGCCCGGCGCTCGCGCAGGCCGGCCTGGTGGTCTGGGCCGTCAAGCCGCAGTCCTTCAGGGAGGCCGCTGCGCCCTGCGCGGTGCATGTCACCGGCGCCGCGCAGCTGAGCGTGATGGCCGGCATCCGCAGCGAGGCCATCGTCGCCGCCACCGGCAGTGCGCGCGTGGTGCGCGCGATGCCCAACACGCCGGCGCTGATCGGCCGTGGCATCGCCGGCCTGTTTGCGCGGCCCGAGGTCGATGCGCCGCTGCGCGCGGCGGTCGAGGCCCTGCTGGCACCGACCGGCGCGACGCTCTGGGTCGAGCGCGAAGCCGATCTCGATGCCGTCACCGCGCTGTCGGGCTCCGGGCCGGCCTATGTCTTCCTGTTCATCGAGGCGCTGATGGACGCGGCGCGCGAGATGGGCCTGAGCGAAGCCCAGGGCCGCGCGCTGGCGCTCGCCACCTTCTGCGGCGCGACGGCCCTGGCCGAGCAGAGCACCGAGCCGCCGTCGGTGCTGCGCGAGCGCGTCACCTCCAAGGGCGGCACGACCCACGCGGCCCTGAGCTCGATGCAGGCCGATGGCGTGCGCGAGGCCATCACCCGGGCGGTGCGTGCGGCCGAGCGGCGCGCGGCCGAGCTGGGCGACGAGTTCGGCAGCAAGCGCTGACAGCGCCCCGGATCGCGGCGCGCATGGCCAAGCCAGCGCCCCAAGCGCCCCGGGGCGGCGGAGCGGGCCGTGGCACACGCGTCGGCCTGCGCATGAGCCGCGCCGCCGGCCGGCATGCAAACCCGGCATGGACCCGGTGTGCGTTCGATCGTGCCCGCGCCTACAGTCCCGGCAGCCGCGCCACCCGTGCGGCCACCCGTCGAGACGACCCCACAAGGACACCGCATGAGCTCCACCGCCTCCTCCACGCCGCGCCCGAAGCAGACCTCCTTCGTTTCCTACGTCACGCCGACGCCGACCAGCCCCTGGGGCACCTACCTGTCGCAGGTCGACCGCGTGATCCCCTACCTGGGCCACCTGGGCAAGTGGGCCGAGACGCTCAAGCGCCCCAAGCGCGCGCTGATCGTCGACGTGCCGATCGAGATGGACGACGGCACGGTGCAGCACTACGAGGGCTTTCGCGTGCAGCACAACCTCTCGCGCGGCCCCGGCAAGGGGGGCGTGCGCTACCACCCCGACGTGACGCTGGAAGAGGTGATGGCGCTGGCGGCCTGGATGACGGTGAAGTGCGCCGCGGTCAACCTGCCCTATGGCGGTGCCAAGGGCGGCATCCGCGTCGATCCCAAGCAGCTGTCGATGAAGGAGCTGGAGAAGCTGACGCGCCGCTACACCAGCGAGATCGGCATCATCATCGGCCCGCAGCGCGACATCCCGGCGCCCGACGTCAACACCAACGGCCAGATCATGGCCTGGATGATGGACACCTATTCGATGAACACCGGCGCCACCGCGACCGGGGTCGTCACCGGCAAGCCCATCCACCTGGGCGGCTCGCTGGGCCGCGTCAAGGCCA
>CAZTTC010000059.1:0-15831 GCA_964616015.1 uncultured Methylibium sp.
GGTGCGCTGTCGCTGCGCACCAAGGGCATCTACTTCATCATGGTCACGCTGGCCTTCGCGCAGATGGCCTACTACGTCTTCCACGACACGCCCTTCGGCGGCGGCACCGACGGCATCTACCTCTACTTCAAGCCCGAGGCCAAGCTCTTCGGCACCACGCTGTTCGACCTGGAAGGCAAGCTCGGCTTCTATTACTTCGTGCTCGGCTGCCTGGTGGTCAGCTTCGGGCTGCTGGCGCTGCTGCTGCGCAGCCGCTTCGGCCGCACGCTGGCCGGCATCAAGGTGAACGAGCAGCGCCTGCGCGCGGCCGGCTTCAAGACCTATCCGTACAAGCTGGCGGCCTTCGTCATCGCGGCGGCCTTCGCGGGACTGGCCGGCTTCCTGTACGCGCTCAAGGACGGCTATGTGAACCCCGAGATCCTGAGCTGGCACCAGAGCGGCGCCGTGCTGCTGATGATCATCCTGGGCGGCCTGGGCCACCTGCGCGGCGCGGTCATCGGCGCCGTCGTCTTCACGCTGCTGCAAGAGCTGTACCAGTCGCAGGCGATCTTCGGCACCTTCGCCAAGCACTGGCAGCTGCTTCTGGGCCTGACCATCATCGCCTTCGTCGCGCTGCTGCCGCACGGGCTGATGGGCATCGGCCGACAGCTGGCCGCGCGTCGCGCGCGATCGGCTGCCGCTGTCACCGGGGAGGCCACCGATGCGCACTGACGCCCAAGCGGCCGACACCTGGCTGGTCGCGAAGAACGTCTCGCGCCAGTTCGGCGGCCTGAAGGCCGTGGACGACGTGTCGCTCACGCTGGAGCGCGAGACCGTGCACGCCGTCATCGGCACCAATGGTGCCGGCAAGTCGACGCTGATCAACGTGCTGTCCGGCGAGATCACGCCCACCGGCGGCAGCGTCACGCTGATGGGCCAGGACATCACGCGCATGAGCCAGCCGCGCCGCGCCCAGGCCGGCCTGGGCCGCAGCTACCAGCGCAACACCATCTTCCCCAGCTTCAGCGTGCTGGAGAACGCGCGCCTGTGCGCGCAGGCGCGCCTGCAGCGACCCTGGGACTGGTGGTCGCCGGCCGCGCGCTGCGCCGCCAGCACCGCGGCCGCGCACGCCGCGCTGGAGCAGGCCGGACTGAGCACGCACGCGCAGCAGCAGGCCGGCGCGCTGTCGCACGGCCAGAAGCGCCAGCTCGAGATCGCGATGTGCCTGGCCACCGCGCCCAAGGTGCTGCTGCTGGACGAGCCGCTGGCCGGCATGGGCGCCGAGGAGACCGAGCGCATGCTCGAACTGCTGGCCCACCTGAGGCCGCGCCACGCCATCCTGCTGGTGGAACACGACATGGACGCGGTGTTCCGCATCGCCGATCGCATCACCGTGATGGTCAACGGGCGGATGCTGGCGAGCGGGAGTCCGGGCGAGGTGCGCGCGAATCCGGACGTGCAGGCGGCGTACCTGGGTGAGCACGCATGAGCAATGCTTTGCTCTTGCAGGTGGTGGACCTGCACACCCACTACGGCGCCAGCCACATCCTGCACGGCGTGAACCTGCACGTCGCACCGGGCGAGGCCGTCGGCCTGCTGGGCCGCAACGGCATGGGCAAGACCACGCTCATCCGGTCGGCCCTGGGCCTGGTGCGGCCGACGTCCGGCCGCGTGCACGTGCGCGGCGCCGACTGCAGCGCCGAAGCCAGGGCGCTGCGCGCCGACCTGATCGCGCAGCGCGGCATCGGCTACGTGCCCGAGGGGCGCGGCATCTTCCCCAACCTCAGCGTGCACGAGAACCTGCTGGTCGCCGCCCGCCCCGGCGTCGATGGCCGCAGCGAGTGGACGCTGGAGCGCGTGCTGGCGACCTTTCCGCGGCTGGCGGAGCGCATGGACCACGGCGGGCAGCAGCTGTCCGGCGGCGAACAGCAGATGCTGTCCATCGGCCGCGCGCTGATGACCAACCCCGAGCTGCTGATCCTGGACGAAGCCACCGAAGGCCTGGCCCCGCTGATCGTCGCCGAGATCTGGCGCATCCTGGCCGACATCCGCGCGACCGGCATGGCCAGCCTGGTGGTCGACCGCAACTACCGCGCGGTGCTGGGGCACACGGATCGGTGTGTGGTGGTGGAGAAGGGGCGCGTGGTGCTGGAAGGCGCTTCTTCAGCGCTGGCGGGGGACGAGGGGGCGTTGAAGCGGCATTTGGGCGTTTGAATGCCTGCGCGTCCGTGGCAGCATCGCGTTTCATGATGCAAAGCGATGGCGGCGAGCTCGACCCCCCCTTGCCGGCGGTGCGTTCGGCCGGGCAGCGCCACCATCTCACGGTCCTGTTCAGCGACCTGTGCGGCTCCACCCCCCTGGGACACCGTGCCGAGCCTGAACCGTATGCGGAGCTGCTGGCCGCGGTGCGCGCCATCTGGCATGACTCGGCGCGACGGCATGGGGGTGTGGTGCTGCGCATCCAGGGCGATGGCGCACTGATCGTCTTCGGCTACCCCCACGCACGCGAGGACGACGGCCGGCGCGCCACGGAGGCGGCGCTCTTGATTCACGACGAGGTCCAGCGCCTGCGCAGCGAGCTGCTCGGCACGCCGACGCACCGGCTGAGCATGCGTTCGGGCATCCACAGCGGCATCGTCCTCCTCACCGAAGGTGACCTCGAACGCGGGCGGCTCGATCTGAACGGCGACGTGGTGAACACCGCCGCTCACTTCCTGCGCGATGCCCCGCCCGGCGCCATCCTTGCCAGCCTTTCGTCGCTCGGGCCCTACGCCAACCTGTTCGAACTGGACGCCGACCCGCGCCGCCCGCCCCGCACCGGCGACGGCGCACCGAAGGTCGTGCGCGTCCTGAGGCGCGGGCCGGCGACGCGCCGCTTCGACGCCACGTCGCAGCGCGGTCTCACGCCTTTCATCGGCCGCCGCGACATGCTGGACGAACTGCTGCGATTCGTGCATCAGGACGGCAGCGCGGCACCGCGCTGCGCGGTGGTCCAGGCCCCCGCCGGGGTGGGCAAGACGCGACTGCTCGAGGAACTGGGTGCGCAGCCCGTGCTGGATGCTTGGCGGCTGTTGCGCGGTCACTGCGAGAACCTGGCGGCCGCCGAAGTGCTGCAGCCCTTCGTGCAGATGCTGCGCGGCCGGGGCCGTCCCGCGGGCCTGAGCGACGTGCTGGAGCCGATCACCGCACTGTGCCGCAACCGGCGCACGCTCATCATCATCGACGACTGGCAGTGGGCGGACGACGCGAGCCTGCAGGTCCTGGAGGCGCTGTTGCGCCTGCCGGACGGGCCGCGCGTGATCCTCGCCGGCCGTCCTCGCGAGGACGGTGCCACCTGGATCGCCGGTGCGCCGCACTTCACCCTTCGACCTTTCAGCCTGCCGGAGTCCGAGGCCGCGGTGCGTCGCTGGTTGCCTGGGGCAGACCCCTTCCTGATCGCGCGCATCCATGACTACGCCGGCGGCGTCCCCTTGTTCATCGAGGAACTGTGCCACTCGACCTCGACCGATCTGCAGCGGCAGGGACTCGAGGGCCCGATGACGACGCAGACCTGGCTCGGCACGCTGGTGGCCTCCCGTCTGGCCCGGCTGCCCGGGGGGCAGGCCGCCGTCGTGAGAGCCGCAGCGGTGATCGGGAACCGGGTGCCGCTGTCCTTGCTGGCCCAGGTGTGCGATCCACCACCTTCACGGGACTGCCTCCGGCAGTTGGCCGAAGCCGACTTCCTCTACCCGGACAAGGGCGCCGACGCTTTGCGCTTCAAGCACGGGATCACGCGCGATGCCGTCTACGGATCGATCGGCCTGTACGAGCGCACCGCGCTGCATCAGCGCATCGAGGCGGCACTGCTGGCGCGCGCCGCGGAGACCCCGGACCACGACGAGTCGCTCGAGGCGCTGGCACACCACAGCCATCGTTGCGGTCACTGGGAACTCGCGGCACGGTTCGCCGAGCGCGCTGGCGACCGCGCCTCCCAGGCCTTTGCGCTGGACCGCGCACGCACGCAGTACCAGGCTGCACTCGACGCCTTGGATCGCCTGCCCGATCGCAGCCGCGAGGTGGTTGTGCGATCGTGCGCCCTGGTCGGCAAGCTGGGCATGAGCGCGATCTTCGATCCGCTGGCGCTGGGCGACGACCTGCGTGTGTTCGAGCGCGCCGTGCAACAGGCGCGCGAACTCGGCGACACCAACCTGACGGCACGCGCCCTCTACTGGCTCGGCTACATGGGCTACGGGCTGGGCCGCTTTCGGGCGGGTGTGCAGCATGCACGCAGCGCGCTGGCGCTGGCGCACGAGTGCGGGGACGCTCCGCTGGCGGCGCAGATCCAGGCCACGCTCGGGCAGATCCTCGCGGCGGTGTGCGAGTACGACGAGGCCCTGGCGCTGATGGAGGGCGCCGTCGATGCCAAGCGCCAGCGCAGCCGCCCCGGCGGCGGCTTCGCGATCGGCTCGGCCTACACGCTGGCCTGCAAGGGCAGCGTCCTGGCCGACCGCGGCGACTTCGCCGGCGCGCAGGCCTGCTTCACGCAGTCGATCGACTTGCTGGGAGGCTCGACCCACCCGGTCGGCAACTCGGTGCGCAACTGGATCGCCATCGCCCTGATCTGGCAGGGCCGCTGGCAGGATGCCGAGGCGACGGCCGCCGAAAGCGCCCGCATCGCCGAGAACACGCGCGCCTTGCTGCTGCTCGCGGTCAGCCGGGCCGCGCACGGCTTCGCGCGTTGGAGCAAAGGGCAGCCGGACGGCCTGGCCCAGATGCGCGATGCGGTGCAGTGGATCACCGCTCGCCGCAGCCAGTTCTATGCCTCCTTGTTCAACGGCTGGCTGTGCGAGGCCAGCGTGGCCGAAGGCCACTTGCCGCAGGCGCGCCAGGCGGCAGCGGTCGTGCTGCGGCGCGCGCGGCAGGGCGATCGACTGGGCGAGGCCGCCGCCTGCCGCGCGATGGCGCTCGCGGCGGGCCGGCAAGGCGACGCCTCGCGCGCCGAACGCTGGATGCTGCGCGCCGAGGCGTCGTCGCGGCTGCGCGGGTCGACGCGCGAAGCGGCCCGCGACGCGCAGCTGCGCCAGACGCTCACCGGCCTGCTCAGCGATCCGCCGCACGCAGCGCCGGGCTGATCCCGAGCCCAGCGAGCTTGGCCGCCACGACGCACGCTATCAGGCCGTAGCCGCGGTGCGTGGGATGCAGCTCATCGCGCCAGAACCGGGTGGGGTCGGCGGCGAAGTCGCTGTCCTTCGCCAGTTCGCCCGCGAAGCCGACGTGGTGGACGGCGTGACCGTTTAGTTGGTACTCGCCGGCCAGCGTCGCGAGCATCCGGTTCAGGCGGTCGATCAGCTCGGCCATCGTCGGCCGCATGACACCTTGCACGTTGTGGATCGCCTGGGCCTCGAACACATGCTTCAACCAGGGCCCGTGCTTCGGCGAGGCGCGACGCCCATCGGGGATGGGATGGTCGTAGGCGTGCAGAAGGATGGGCAGCGAGGTCGCACCGGTGAGTCGCGCGAGGATCTTGTCGTAGTGCCCGCGCAACTCTGTGTCGATGAAGCGCGTCACCTCCCGGTCGTTCAGCGCCGCCGCGGGATCCGTCGCACCTCGGATCAACACCTTGTACAGCTGCGTCTTGTCGGCTTCGCCCGGCGCCTCCGGCTGCACGATGTCGTTGCCGCCGCCACCCAGCAGGATGGCCTGGGGCGCGCGGTCGCCGCGAAGCTCGCCCGGGGGATCGAGCAGCAGTTGCTCGAGCGCATCGAGCTGGCGCGGATCGGCCAGGTCCGCGAGGGTGCGGCCGGTCGCGGCCAGCTCGTGGCCGGGCACGGTGGCGGCCACGTAGCCGAGGGCGTCCAAGGCCTCCGGGAGGTCCGGGATGAAGGGTCCGTACAACCGGGTGAGCCAGGAGTCGCCGATCGCGAGGATCGGCACCGTGCGGGTGAACGCGGCGTCGGCGCCCATTCGCCGATACCGCCCATCGGCCTGGGCCTGGGCCTGGGCCTGAGCCTGGGCCTGCACCTCATCGACGGGATGGTGCACCCTGCCTTCGACCGCCAGGGTCATGGGCGCCAGGCCGACGCGCAGCGGCAGCTCCGACGTGACCAGCGCGATCAGGAAGCCCTTCATCATCGCCATCGCGGCATCGCGTCCCGGGCAGGCATGCGTCGGGCGGCTGCCACTGGTGTCCGACGCGTCGCCGAACGCCGGGTCCAGGCCGGGTTGGCCGGCCTGCAGACGCTGCTGCGTGGCCGAGCCGAGGCCGAGCACCAGCTTGTCGCCCACCCTCACGTCGACGCCGTGCGAACCGTCGCCGATGCGGTGCGCCGTGGCTGCGGTGCGCCACAGCGAGTCGGGCATGGCGCGCAGCTGCATCGTGCGCTCGATCTCGGTGTCGAAGGCCTGCTCCCAGCCGTGGTCGTCGGCCAGATCCAGCTGGGCGCGCAGCGACCAGAGGATGCCATCGCGCAGCCACTCGGCCAGGAGGCGCCGCAGCGTGCCGTCGATGGTGGGCACGAAGCCCATGATCACGCCGACCAGGGTGCGGGCGGCGTAGCCCTCGTCCTGCTTGGCAACGTCGGCATCGAGCACGGCCCTGACGATGGGTTGCGACAGTCCGGCCCCGTGGTCATCGAGAAAGCCCTGCATCGCCTGGCGCAGCGCGACGCCATGCTCGATGCCGACACGCTGGGCCTCGGCCTCGGGTTGCGGCTGGAAGAAGTAGCGCGAGGGCGCCATGAAGTGACCGGGGTAGCGCGGGGGCTGGCCGGGCTGCCAGGTCCACGAGAAGCCGCCGCGCTCGAAGTGCCCGCCGTCCTCGGACAGGCCGAACCACTGCTCGCAGAAGGTCGCCAGCAGGTGATCGATCAAGGCGCGCAGATCGATCGTCAGTTGCCAGTCGAGCTGCTCCTGCGGGTCCACACCGACCTCGCGTCGCGCCTCCTCGTCCTCGCGTGCATACTCGATCGCCTCGTGGACCCGGCGCTCGATCTCGCGCCGGGTGCAGTCCCAGGCAAGATTGCAGGTCTCGTGCGCATCCCACGCCCTGATCACCGGCTTGCAGGGCTGCGACTCGCGCTCGTAGCTCGGGCCCTTGTCCATCCCGAGGAAGATCTCGCCGAAGGAGCGCTTCATCCGCGGCAGGTAGCCGGTGGCGCTCAACCGCCCATGGCGATCGAGCAGCGCGTCGCGGACAAGATCGTCGCGCGCCACCAGCACGCCGTAGGGCGTGCGCAGGACCCCGCCACGATGCTCACGGATCGCGGCCCAGATCGAGGCGGTCGTGTCGTTGGCCGCGGCTTCGGAGTCTTCCAGCGCCGCCTTCCACGCCAGCCGGCCGGCGGCAGCACCCTGGGCCGCTTCGATCTGCTCCAGCCGCGCCACGACCAGCAGGCCGCGCGCGGCATCCCAGGGTGCCGGCGCACCGGCACCAGCGGGTGGGCCCGACTGGGCCCGCTGAGCCAGCCGCCGCAAGGCCTCGGTCGAGGGCGCGAAGAAGTAGCCGCCCCACTCGAGCCGCACGAGCGGCCGCGGCTCGGCATGCAGGTCGTCCGAGCCATCGAGGTGCACGCGGGCCGTGCGTCCGTCGTGCTGGAAGTGGAAGTAGCGCTTGCGCCCGGGTTCGGCCAGGCCGACGAAGGGATCGCCCGTTCCCGAATAGCCGCCCGAGCTGTTGCCGCCGGCCAGCCAACCCTGCACGACCTCGAACTGCTCACCGAGGCTGGCGTTGTAGGCCATGAACACCAGGCCGCGCTCCCGGGCCAGGCTCGAGGAAACGGTTTCGTCGTGCTTGGGGCCGTAGCTCATGCTGCGCCGGAACAGGCGCGCCGGCCGCGCCCCGTCGGTCATCGCCCCGTGGAGCTCGGGGCGCACCACGCTGCGCGGATTGGCGCGCCGGATGTGCGCCTGCAGGGGGCATCGCGCTCCGGTGGGATCGTTGCGGTACAGGAAGTCGTTGGGCCTGGCCCGGTCCGGCGGATCGATCAAGGGAAGGTGCGCGTCGGCGTGGCCGCTCGGCCAGCGCCCCATCATCTTGCCGAGCAGCGTGGCCCGGTCCGGCGCGCCGTCGGCGGCGGCAGACCGCGCGACGGCTTCGTCGAGCGCGCCGCGGTCCTGCCGCAGCTTGCGCACCACGAGGAAGCTGCCGTTGTGCAGCAACTCGGCGACGCTGCCCGGGGCCGGCGGGCCGGGCGCGGCGTCGACGGCATTTTCGTAGCCCAGCAAGGCCTCGCCGGCATGCACGTGGTTCGCGAACAGCCGCCCGGCGTCGGCCTTGCGGAGCACCGGGTCGGAGTGACCGTCGCCGAAGCCGAAGTGCTCGACGGTGGCATTCGCGCCATCGCGCATCCGGTGCATCCATTGCAGCGACAGCGGCAGCACGTCCGCATGCACGGCGACCAGGCGCCGCAGCTGATCCATCAGCATCTGGCGCCCCCTGGCCTGCGACTCCGGTCGGCCATCGGCTGGCACGCACAGCCGCAGCTGCACCAGGGCATGGACCGAACTCAGGTCGATGCGCGGCGTGGCGTCGTCCTCGGTCAGGTCGGGCGCATCGACCCCCTGCGACCAGTTGCGCGCCGGCAGGCGCCAGCGCCGCGGATGGTTGACCCGGACGTCGCCGAGCAGCCCGGCCCGCGCTTGCATGCCCTGCACGAACGGCTCGGGCAGCTGCTCGATCTCGTCATCGCTCAGGCCCGCCAGCCGCAAGCCCTCGAGCGTGAAGGCGAGGTTGGTGGCGATGCCGCCGGGCGATGGCGGCGCGTCGTGCGTCGTCGGCCGGCACTGCGACGCCAGAGCCGCCAGCGCTGCACGGGACCCAAAGGCGAGCAACAGGATGACGCCGTGGCTGGTGTCCGGGTAGGGCGTGAGAATCCCACCCTGGATGCTGCTCGACGCGACGAGGGCCGGCTCGTCCGGCGGCGGCCGGTGCTGCCGCGCGGGCTGCGGCTCGCCGAGGCCCTGGCGAAACCACGCCACCACCTCGCGCAGACGCGGATCGGCATCGACGCGCTTCAAGCCCGGCTGATAGGCGTCCGGCCCCTTGATCTGGACGAGTCGGCCGAACTCGGGCAACAGTTCGTGCGCGGCACGCAGGAGCCAAGCGCCCTCGCTGGTCCCGGGAGGGTAGAGGTCGGCCAACCGGTAGAGCCCGAGCATCGACCGCAAGCCCTGGCGGAACGCCGGTGGCCGGGCTTCCGTCTCCCGGTCCAGGCGTTCCGATCGGCCCAGGTTGCTCGGGTCCGTGCCTTCCGTCATCAGCCGATCGGCGATCTCCTCGGCCGCCGGGACGGCGCACCCGGCCAGAGCCGCGTCGGCCGCGCCGTCGCGCCGGTGGAGGCGCTCGTGCATGCGCAGGAACTGCACGTCGTCGGCCGTCACGCTGGGGGGCGCATACAGAAAGGAGGTCTCGGCCTGCCGGCTGCGCAGCCAGCGGCCCCACTGCTCGAAGCTGCTGTTCCAGCCGGGCACGTAGTCCACGGTATTGCAGAAGATCAGGTCCAGCAGGCGCGCCACCTTCTGCCAGATGACGCGGATGTAGGACTCCCATGCGCCGTCGAAAGTCACCGCCAGCAGCACCTGGTCCTGCGGCTCCAGCACGGCGATGCGCACCGAGTGGATGCGGCCGACGCGCTCGACGGCGTCGGACAGCACGCGCGCGAGGTCGTACTCGTGCGCCGCCGCGCGCCCCAGGTGCAACGCCCGCAGCACGCGCTGGGTCCGCGACTTGTAGGTGACCGTGTCGAGCGCCGGGATCAGGCCCGGGCGTATCGGCGCGATGATGGTCAGGTCGGACGTGCTTCCCAGGCTGCAGGTCTTGCTTCTGAACTCTCGTCGCATGGTCGTCTCCTCGATGGGTCGCGGCGCCGATGATGCACAAGCTGCCGGCGCCAGCCTCCTCTGCCGTGAGGAGGATCGCTGCACGAGGCGGCCGCGGCAGCGCTCCACGCGCCCGCGCGCACCGGCTACCAGCGCATGGGCAAAGGCCGCATCAGGAGCAGGCGTCCCCCGCGGTCCGCGATGTAGCCCCCGCTGACCAGGTCCTTCAGCAGGCGACTCACCATCTCCCGGGAACAACCGATCCGGTGTGCGATGTCGCGGTGGTGGAGTGGCTCGGTGACCAGGCAGGCGCCGTCCACCGGTTCTGCCGCCAGTGACTCCAGCAGCAGCTTCAGGCGCTCGTAGGCATCGCTCAACGCGAGGCGCTTGACGCTCGTCGTCGCCGCGCGCGCGCGCCGGATCACCATCGCGACCAGCTCCAGCGCGAACTCGGGCCGCTCGCCGATGTAGGCCAGCAGCGTCTGGCGGGTCAGCATCGCGCAACGGCTGTCCTGCAAGGCCACGACGCTGGCCGAACGCGCCCCGCCGTCGAGGCTCATCTCGCCGACGCACTCGCCGGGTCCATAGAGACCGTAGGTGATCTCGCGACCCTTGTCGTTGCGCGAGTAGGCTCGCAGCCGGCCCTCGAGGACGATGTACAGCTCGTCGCCGAGGCGACCTTCCTCGATCAGCCGCTCGCCTTTGCGCACGCACCGCAGCACGCCACGCTCGGCGAGCGCTCGCAGGTCAATCGGGAGGGCCAGGGACGGGACTCGCGGCAGGTCGGTCATGCGGCGTCGCGCGAGCTCTCGGCCGTCTCGGGCGACGCCGCATGCTAGCGATGGAATCGCTCAGGCCGCAAGGGTCTCCAGCGACGCGCGGCTCCCACCGGTCGATCCACCCGGTCGCAGCACGCCCATCAGCGGCGGCAGCGCGGCGACCTTGCCGAGGATGCTGCGGATGCTGCCGGCGCCCGTCTTCAGCCGGATACTGCCGATGTGCGTTCGCACGGTCGAGATGGCCACCCCCTGCGCCGCGGCCGCAGCGGCCGGGCCGAGGCCTTCGCACAGCGCCAGCAGGACCCGCGTCTCGCCCGGCGTGAGGCCGTGGCTGCGCGCGAACGCCTGGACCGCGAGTTCGCCACACACGCGGCGCTTGCCCAGCATCGCCAGCGTCAACGATCGCCCATCGCCCGCGATGGCGCCGAGAGGCACCACCGAGATGCCGACCTCGTGGCCCGGCTCGCCGACCGTCAGCAGCTTGCGCAAGCCGCGCCGGACCGCCGCGTCGAGCGCCGCACGCACCGGCGCCTGGTCGCACGCCCGACGCGCGCGCAGCTGTCGCCCGACCAGACACAGCGGATGGCCGGCATCGAGCTGCGATCGCGCGGCATGGTTCACGTGGAGAAGCTGGCCCTGATCGTCCAGCAGGAGCATGCCGTAGTCGATCTCGTCGAGCATCGCGGCCAGCCACTGCCAGACCGGCGAGCCTCCCGATCGCCGCTCGGGCCCGGCATAGGCGCCGGGCGTCGGCCCCGGGTCCATGGCCGGCGACGCCGCGTTGGCGAGAGCTTGCATGCGGTCCTCCTGTGATCGACAGCGATCGGGTCTGGCTTGAAGCTTAGGAACAGGTCGCGGTCACGGGCGGTGAATATTCCCCGGCCGATCCCACCCATCCCCTCACCGCGAAGTCACAGCCCTGACACCCGTGCCCGGTGGAATGCGCTTGTCGGACCCCACCCACTCCCCGTCACCAAGGAGCACCCACCATGACCCTGTCTTCCCGCCGCGGCTTCCTCAAGGGATCGGCCTCGATGACCGCGCTGTCCTTCGCCGGCACGATGCAGGCGCTGCAGATGCGCAACGCCCAGGCGCAGGCTGCGCCGGCCACCGGCAGCACCGGCCTGGTCGACAGCCCCTACGGCGCCGTGGCGCCGGCGCTCGACCTGGCCACCGGCCTGCCGCTGCTGCAGCTGCCCGAAGGCTTTGCCTACCGCTCCTTCGGCTGGACCGGCGACCCCATGGCCGACGGCCAGCCCTGCCCCAGCAACCACGACGGCATGGCGGTGGTGCTGGCCAAGTCGCGCTCGCGCAAGTTCGGCTTCAAGCACGACGACGATGACGACGACCAGCGCCGCGGCAAGGACCGCGACGACGAGGACGACGACGATCACCGCCACCAGGGCCCGGTCGATGTGGTGCTGATCCGCAACCACGAGCGCGGCCTGTCGACGACGCCGATCCGCAACGCAGCCCAGTACGACACCGCGCCCATCGTCAGCGGCGCCAACCAGACCTTCCCGGGCGGCGGCACCACCAACCTGCGCTTCCGCGGTCGCCAGTGGGTGAGCATGGAGGCCAGCCTCGGCGGCACGCTGGTCAACTGCGCCGGCGGCCCCACGCCCTGGGGCACCTGGCTCACCTGCGAGGAGACCGGCAGCAACCTCACCGCGCAGGGCGGTCGCAAGCACGGCTATGTGTTCGAGGTGCGGCCCGACGCGAAGCAGACCACCGGCGTGCCCATCGTCGGCATGGGCCGCTACTCGCACGAAGCGGTGGCGATCGACCCGCGCACGAACATTGCCTACCTGACCGAGGACAGCCGCAACAAGTCCGGCTTCTACCGCTTCATCCCGCTGGATGCGCGCGGCAAGCCGGGCTCGTACGAGAAGGGCGGCCGCCTGCAGATGGCCAAGGTGGTGGGCCGCGCCAACGTCGACCTGAACGTCGCCTCCACTGGCGACACGCACCAGATCGAGTGGGTCGATGTGGCCGACCCCGACGCCGACCCGGTGTCGATCGCCCTGCCCGGCTTCAGTGCACCGACCTCGGTGGCCGGCCCCTTCGCCCAAGGCTGGGCCCGGGGCGCGCTGCGCATGGCGCGCGGCGAAGGCATCTGGTACCGCGACGGCAAGCTCTTCATCGTGGATACCGCGACCGGCGTCAACGCGGCCGGCGCCGGCGGCAACGGCGAGGGCGCGGTGTGGGAATACGACCTGAAGCGCGGCACGCTCAAGGCGATCTTCGTGTCGCTCAACGCGGTGGCAGCCAACAACCCGGACAACATCACCGTCAGCCCGCGCGGCGGCGTGCTGCTGTGCGAGGACGGCGGCGGCGTCGATGACCAGGGCCTGGGCCGCGTCGAGCGCCTGGTCGGCCTGACGAAGACGGGCGAGAGCTTCGTCTTCGCGCGCAACAACATCGTGCTGGATGCGGCGCAGATCGCCCTGGCCGGCAAGCTGGTGTCGCCCGGCGACTACCGCGGCACCGAGTTCGCCGGTGCCTGCTTCGAGCCCACCGGCAAGGTGATGTTCGTCAACGTGCAGGCGCCCGGCATCACCTTCGCGATCTGGGGGCCGTGGCGGCGCGGGCCGCTCTGAGCGGCGATCGCTGTCACGGGCCCACACGCGGCGCGGCCTCGCCGAGGCTGCGCCGCAGCCCGCCGAAGCGGCGCCGGTACTGTGCCGGCGTCACCCCCACCTTGCGCCGGAACAAGCGCCCGAAGAAGCTCGCGTCCTGGTAGCCGACCTCGACCGCGATCGCCTCGACCGGGTCGTCGCCCGCCTCCAGCATCTGCTTGGCTTCCTCCAGCCGCACGGTGTGCACGTACTCCAGCGGGCTCATGCCGGTGGCCTGGGTGAAGCGGCGCTTGAAGCTGCGTTCGGGCAGGCCGGAGTGGCGGGCCATCTGCGTCACCGGCGCCTCGCTGGCGTAGTGCTCGGCGGCCCACTGGCGGCAGCGAGCGATGGCGGGGTCCTCGTCGGCCTGCGCGGTGCTGCGGGTCAACGAGGCATAGACCGTCGGCGCGACGGTGTTGACGTCCAGCAGGTTGATGCGCGCGACCTGCATCGCCTCCTCGGGGCTGGCAAAGCGCGCGATCAGCGCCAGCACCAGGCCGTGCCACGACATGCCGGTGCCGCCCATCACGATGCGCTGGCCCTCGCCGGCGACGACCAGGCCGCGCTCGGCGTGCCAGCGCGTGGTGGGGTGGCGCGCGCTCAGCGCCTCGCAGTAGGCCCAGTGCGAGGTGGCGTCCAGGCCCTCCAGCAGCCCCGTGTGTGCCAGCAGCACCGCGCCCGAGCAGGCCGAGGCCAGCGTGGCCCCGGCCGCATGCGCGCCGCGGATCCAGGCGACCTCGGCGTCGTAGCGGCCCGCCAGCGACTCGCCCGGGCTCACCATCATGTCGGTGATGCAGACGAGGTCGGGCCGCGGCAGGTCGGCAAAGCGGGCGGTCGGCACGATGCGCACGCCGTTGGCGCCCACCAGCGGCTGGCCGTCGCGACTGACCACGTGCACGGCGAAGGGCGAGGCCGCGTCGGGGCGGCCGTGCAGCATCTGCCAGTCGCGGCGCGTGCCGGACAGCACGTCGTAGAAGCCGTAGAGCGTGGACGCCGACACCTCGGGCGCGGCCAGCAGGGCGACGTGGATCGTGTCGGGGGTGGCCATGGCATGAATGTCCGGTTGCTTGCACGAATGACTTTAGTGGCGCCGACCCTCCGGCCACAAGATGCCGTCCATGCCGCAGGGTCGCCTGCGTCCGCCGGGACGAGTCGTTCCGTAGGTCCCGGCAGACCGCCACCCTCACAGGAGTTTCTTGCCATGCCGCCCGTATCGATCGAGCGCCTCGCGCTGCTCGAGCCTCTGAGCCTCGCGATGCTGCTGCCCTACCTCGGCCTGATCGCGTGGCAACGCCTCGTCGCCACGCGCCCGCTGCCGCTGGTGCGCGGCTGGGAGCTGCGCGCCGCTGCCGTCCTGGCCGGCGACTTTCACCTGTCTCCCCGACCCGCCGCCGCGCTGGAGCCACGTGCTGGCTGCATGGCAGCTGGATTCCACCACCGTCATCACGCTTGCACTCTGATCGATCGAAGCCCACCATGAAGACCATGAACACCACCACCGACGCCCACGGCATCGCCCTCTCCGGTGCCAACTCCGCCGCCCTCGACGCCTACGAACAGGCCGCGCGTGAGCTGCGCTGCCTGGCTGGCGATCCGGTCGGCAGCGCCGACCGCGCCATCGCCGCCGCGCCCGGGATGCCGATGCCGCACCTGCTGAAGGCCTGGCTGTTCCTGCTGGGCACCGAGCCGTCCGGCCCGGCGATGGCGCAAGCCGCCTGCGACGCCGCCGCCGCGCTGCCGATGAACGACGGCGAGCGCGCCCACCTGCACGCCGCCAGCCTGCTGGTGCAGGGCCAGTGGCATGCCGCGGCGCGTGCGCTGGAAGACCGCACGCTGCAGGCGCCGCACGACATCGTCGCGCTGCAGGTCGGCCACCAGGTCGACTTCTTCATCGGCGACTCGCGCATGCTGCGCGACCGCATCGGGCGCGCGCTGCCGCACTGGCAGCGCGGCATGCCGGGCCACCACGCGGTGCTGGGCATGCATGCCTTCGGCCTGGAAGAAACCGGCGACTACGCCCAGGCCGAACGGCAAGGCCGGGCGTCGGTGGAGCTGGAGCCCCGCGACAGCTGGGGCTGGCACGCGGTGGCCCACGTGCACGAGATGCGCAACGACCCGCGCGCCGGCATCGCCTGGCTGGCGCCCAACGCGCCGACCTGGTCGGAGGGCAGCTTCCTGGCCGTGCACAACTGGTGGCACCTGGCGCTCTTCCACCTGGAGCAGGGCGAGATCGACGAGGTGCTGCGCCTGTACGACGCGTCCATCGGCGGTCCGGGCTCGAGCATCGTGCTGGAGCTCGTCGACCAGAGCGCGCTGCTGTGGCGCCTGATGCTGCGCGGCGTGGACGTCGGTGATCGCTGGGCTGCGCTGGCCGACCGCTGGGGCGGCGTGGGCGGCGCGGGCAGCTACGCCTTCAACGACTTCCACGCGATGATGGCCTTCGTCGGCGCCGGTCGCGCGGACGCCCAGGAGGCGGTGCTGGACGCGCAGCGCGAGACCATGGACGGCAACTGCGACAACGCCGGCTTCACGCGCGACGTGGGCTTTGCGGCGACGGCCGCGGTGCAAGCCTTCGGCCGCGGCGAGTTCGAGCGCTGCGCGGCGTTGCTGCGGCCGATCCGGCATCGGGCGGCGCGCTTCGGCGGCAGCCATGCGCAGCG
>CAZTTC010000060.1:0-15738 GCA_964616015.1 uncultured Methylibium sp.
GCCGACCAGCAGCGTCACCGCGAGCGCCAGCTCGATGTAGGCCGGACTGCCGGCCACGGCCAGCGGCGCCAGCATCGCGAACAAGGCCAGCGAGTTGGCGTTCGTCGGTCCCGACATCACGTGCCGGCTCGACCCGAACAACGCGGCCACGATGCACGGCAGGATCGCCGTGGCCAGGCCGTACTGCGGCGGCAGGCCGGCCAGCGTGGCGAACGCGATGCCCTGCGGCAGCACCAGCACGGCCCCCAGCAGTCCGGCCAGCAGGTCGGCGCGCAGGGTCAACGGCGACAGCTCGCGGACCCAGCCCCCGAAGAGTCGCACGGACCATGGCAAAGGGCGAGCACCGGCAGCGGGCATGGCCGATCATAGAAGCTGCCTGCCGACGCGCGGGCACGCCGGCAGGCACCGGGATCGGTGCGCGTCTCAGGCGGTGAACTCGCGGCGGATCCGCGCGCCGTGCTCGTCGACGACCGGCGCCGGCGCGAAGGTCTCGCCGTCCCAGTCGGTCCGCCACGGCGCTGCAGGCACCTCGACCCGGTGCGCGCCGACCGGCATGCTGCAGGTGCGCAGCTGCGGGTGCTCGATCAGGTCGTGCACCGAGTTGAGATTGCCGTAGGCGGTCTGCGCGGTGGTCAGGCGGTCGATGGCCTCGGCGCTGGTCAGGCGGGCGAACTCGGCCGCGACCCGTCCGTCGACCCAGGCGCGGTGGGTGCAGCGCGCCGCGTTGTCGGCGCAGCGTGGATCGTCGAGCAGCGCCGGGTCGCGCAGCACCTCGCGGCAGAAGTCGGCCCACTCGCGCTCGTTCTGGATCGAGATCACGATGTCGCGCCCGTCGGCGCAGGTGAAGGCGCCATACGGCGTGATCGTCGGGTGCTTGAGGCCGACCCGCTCGGGCGCCTTGCCGCCGTAGCGCGTCTGCAGGTAGGGCACGCTCATCAGCTCGGCGGCGGAGTCGAACAGCGACACCTTGACGGCCGAGCCGCGGCCCGTGCGTGCCCGCGCGATCAAGGCCTGCTGGATGCCGATCAGCGCATTGAGCCCGGCGTTGATGTCGCACAGCGACACGCCGATGCGGCCCAGGGACTCCACGCCGGGGCCCGGCGCGCCGCTGACCGACACCAGGCCGCTCTCGGCCTGCACCAGCAGGTCGTAGGCCTTCATCGAGGTGAGGCGCCCGGACTCGCCGTAGCCGCTGATGTCGCAGGTGATCAGGCGCGGGTGGCGCTCGCGCAGCGCCGCCGAGCCGAGGCCCAGCCGCTCGGTGGCGCCGGGCGCGAGGTTCTGGATGAAGACGTCGGCACGCGCCAGCATGGCCTGCAGCAGGGCCAGGTCGTCGGGCCGCTTGATGTCGAGGGCGATCGACTCCTTGCCGCGGTTGATCCAGACGAAGTACGAGGACTCGCCGTACACCGCGCGGTCGTAGCCGCGCGCGAAGTCGCCTTCGGCGCGCTCGATCTTGATCACGCGCGCCCCGGCATCGGCGAGCCGGCTGCTGCAGTAGGGCGCGGCGACGGCCTGCTCCAGCGCCACCACCAGCACACCCTCGAGCGGCCGCTGCGCCGGCGGCGCCTCGGCCTGTGCGGCGGGTCTCGGGTCCATGGACGGTTCTCGATCTGAAGTCACGCGGCCATTGTGGAAAGCCCTTGCCGGCACGGAATTGCATTTGCGCGAAACCAGCATTGCGCGAGCGGCAAGTCGCCTGTTGCCGCAGGCTTAAGACTGACTTGTCGCAATCGAAATTGCCACCCGCGGCGCGGCTCGCCACAGTCCCCGAGGCTTTCGATCCCATACAACGACAGGAGACATCTCATGGCCCCTTCGAACGCTTCGTCCCGCGCTCCTTCCCGTCTCGTGCGCGGCGCGCTGGCCGGCGCGCTGCTCACCGGCCTGGCCTGCGTGCCCGCGATGGCCCAGGACAAGGTGCTGAAGATCTACGGCTTCGGCGCCAAGAGCGGCGTGGTGCGCATCTTCGGCATCAACAGCGAAGCGGCCATGAAGGGCGCGGCCGACCAGATCAACAAGGCCGGCGGCGTGACGCTGGGTGACGGCAGCAAGGCGAAGATCGCGATCGAGTACCTCGACGACCGCTGCAACGCCGAAGAAGGCATCAACGTGCTGCGCCGCATCGCCGCGCAGCCCGACGCCATCGTCGCGGTCGGCCCGACCTGCAGCAACGTCGCCGAGCCGCTGTTCGGCATCCTCCAGAAGAAGGCCGGCGACGCCAGCGACACCGGCCTGCAGTTCCCGCTCTACACCGACGTGGCCGCCAAGGGCGGGCTGGCCTCGATCTCCGAATGGTCGTTCCGCAACGTGCCGAGCGAAACGAACATGTACAAGGCCATGTTCGAGTGGATCAAGACCTCGCGGCCCGACATCAAGACCGTCTGGGGCGGCGTCGAGAAGGACTTCGCGCACAGCAACGCGACCTACAACGCGATGAAGGGCCACATCGCCAACGTCGGCCTGGAACTCGCCGGCACCAGCGAGTGGCTGCTGACCGACACCACCTTCTCGACCCAGGTGCGCGAGATGAAGCGCGCCAACCCCGACGCGGTGGCGATCTCGGCCCACCCCTTCACCACCTGCGGCATGCTCAAGGAGATGGCGCGCCAGGGCGTCAAGCCCAAGCTGCTGGTCGGCCTGACCAGCTCGTCCAGCATCGAGACGCTGCAGGGCTGCGGCGCGCAGGCCGAGGGCATCCTGATCCCGACCAGCTTCGCGCCGGTCACCGCCGAGGCCAAGAAGGCCGCCGAGGCGGTGCAGGTGCTGGGCGCGCAGATGGACCTGCACAGCGCCGCTGCCTGGGAGAACGTGCTGACGCTCAAGGAGCTGATCGAGAAGGCCAAGATCATGGGCAAGCCCGAGACGCTGCAGGCCGACCGCCTGAAGATGCGCGAGGCGCTGGCGACGATGAAGGAGACCACCGGCCTGCTCGGCAAGGTCGGCCGCACCGCCGACCGCGAGGCGATCAAGCCCTTCCTCTTCGTGCGGGCCGAAAGCGGCGCCTGGGTGGTGGCGCACCGTCCGCCGCAGTGAGCCGCGCCGACCGCGGCGCCTTGATCGCTCCCGACGGACCCGGCGGCGCACGCCGCCGGGCCTGATCCCTGCCCGCAGCCCAGGCCTTTCCCGATGAGCTTGCTCGATCTGCTGGACCTCGTGCAGTCGGTCTTCGACGGCGTGATGTTCGGCACCACCTACGCGCTGATCGGCATCGGCTTCACGCTGATCTTCGGCGTGATGCACAAGATCAACCTGTCTTACGCGGCAGCGTCGATCGGGGCGGCCTACCTGAGCCTGATGCTGGTGCAGTACGTGCCGACGCCGCTGGTCTATGTCGGCGCGGCGCTGGCCGGCGGTGCGCTCGGCCTGCTGGTCTATCTGGTGTGCTTTCGCTTCCTGCCGCTGGACAAG
Organism: uncultured Methylibium sp.; assembly: GCA_964616015.1. Lineage (GTDB taxonomy): Bacteria > Pseudomonadota > Gammaproteobacteria > Burkholderiales > Burkholderiaceae_C > Methylibium. Next base: position 3,412 of record CAZTTC010000060.1, read on the forward strand.
CCGCTGGCGACGCTGATGTCCACCGTCGGCATGCTGCTGTTGCTGGAGGAGGCCATCGTGCACGCCACCGACGGCGTGCCGCGCAACTACCCGGCGATGTTCTCCGGCGTCAACTTCGAGATCGGCGCCTTCACGCTGCGCGGCGACCTGCTGTTCGTGTTCGGCCTGGGCTGCGCGGCGATGGTCGGGCTGAAGCTGCTGCTGGAGCGCACGCGGCTGGGCCTCGCGACCCGCGCGGTCGCGCAGCAGCCGGTGGCCGCGCGGCTGTGCGGCATGGGCGTCGATCGCACCAACGCCAGCACCTTCGTGATCGCCGGCCTGCTGGGCGGCACCGCCGGTGCGATGGCCGGCGCGGCGATCGGCGTGCTGTCGCCGCTGCTGACGCTGCCGCTCACGGTCAAGGGCCTGGTGGTCACGGTGATCGGCGGCCTGGGCAGCATCCCGGGGGCCATCATCGCCGGGCTCATCGTCGGCGGGGTCGAGAACCTGTTCCAGTTCCTGCGCGGCGTCAGCGAGCGCGACATCTATGTGATGCTGATGCTGTTCGCCTTCCTCGTGTTCCGCCCCGGCGGCCTGTTCCGCCCTGCGGGTGGGCGCGATTAAGGAGGCCGGCGCGATGGACTTCTACCTCGGCCTGGCGCAGGTGATCGGCGTGCACACGCTGCTGGGCCTGTCGGCCTGGTGCGTGCTGCACACCGGGCAGGTGAGCCTGGCGCAGGGCGGCTTCTTCGCGATCGGCGCCTACGTGGCCGGCATGCTGACCGCGATGGCCGGCTGGCCGCTGGCGCTGGCGCTGCCGGGCGGCGCGCTGATCGCGGCCGGCGTGGCGGTGGCGGTGGGCTTCCCGGCGCTGCGCGTCAAGGGGCTGATGCTGGTGGTCGCGACCACCGCGTTCGCCGAGATCGTGCGGCTGGTCTTCTTCAATCTGAAGTGGCGCGTCGAGGGCCCGAACGGCCCGATCGGCCCGGACGGCGGTGTCGGCTTCGGCGGCATCCGCTACTTCCCGGCCAATGGCTGGAAGGCCTGGGAGATCCTGCTGCTGATCTGGGCGCTGGTGGTGCTGGTGATGGCGGTGCTGTGGTGGCTGGATCGCACGCGCATCGGCACGCTGTGGCGCGCGGTCGGCGAAGACGAGGTCGCAGCTCAGAGCGCCGGCATCAACCTGACCGCGGCCAAGGTCTCGGCCTTCGGCATCGGCGGCGCGATCGCCGGCCTGGCCGGCGGCCTGTTCGCGCACTACACGACGCACATCGAGCACAGCAACTTCACCATCCTGCTGGCCACCTTCGCGATCGCCTACCCCATCCTCGGCGGGCTCTCCAGCCTGGCCGGCACGGTGCTGGCGGTCGTCTTCATCCAGGGCTTCCTGATCGAGGGCCTGCGCTTCCTAGGCGACTGGCGCAGCCTGCTGTTCGGCGCGCTGATCGTGCTGGTGATGCTGCTGCGGCCCTCGGGCATGCTGACCGTGGCCCTGCGCTGGCCGCGCCGCGCCGCACCGCGACCCGCCGGCAACGAAGGGAGCGTGCGCCATGCTTGAGCTGCGCGGTTTGAGCAAGCACTTCGGCGGCGTGAAGGCGGTCGATCAGCTCGATCTCGACGTGAGGCGCGGCGAGATCCTCGGCCTGATCGGCCCCAACGGCTCGGGCAAGAGCACCACCGTCAACCTGATCGGTGGCCTGTACCAGCCGACCGCCGGCACGCTGCGCTTCGAGGGCCAGGACATCGGCGCGCTGGCGCCGCACCAGCGCGCCGAGCTGGGCATCGCGCGCACCTTCCAGAACATCCGCCTGTTCGGCCACCTGACGGTGTGGCAGAACGTCTGGGCCGCGCGCATCGTGCGCGCGGCCGACGCCACCAGCGGCTGGGCCGCCTTCCGCCAGCGCTGGCTGGCCAGCGGGCGCGCCGCGCGCGACGAGGCCGAGGCCCTGCTCGCCTTCAGCGGGTTGGCCGACAAGCGCGACCAGCTGGCCGGCAACCTGGCCTTCGGCGAGCAGCGCCGGCTTGAACTGGCGCGCGCCGCCGCCTCGGGTGCGCCGCTGCTGTTGCTGGACGAACCTGCCGCCGGCATGAACGCCGAGGAGATCGACGACCTCGACGAGCGCATCCGCAAGCTGCGCGACGACGGTCGCACCATTTTGCTGATCGAGCACCACATGGAGCTGGTGATGGGCCTGTGCGACCGCGTCGCGGTGCTGAACTTCGGCCGCAAGATCGCCGAGGGCACGCCGGCCCAGGTGCAGGACGATCCGCAGGTGCGCGCCGCCTACCTGGGTGCCGACGACGAAGCGCAGGTGGCCTGAGATGCTTGAAATCCGCGACCTCGCCACCGCCTACGGCAAGATCGAGGCGCTCAAGGGCGTCACGCTGTCGGCCCGGCCCGGCGAGGTGACCTGCCTGCTCGGCCCCAATGGCGCCGGCAAGACCACGCTGATGATGACGCTGGCCGGCATCCTCAAGCCGCAGCGCGGCTCGGTGAGCTTCGAGGGCGAGGAGCTGATCGGCAAGTCGCCGGCCGAGATCGTCGCGCTCGGGCTGGCGCTGGTGCCGGAGAACCGGCTGGTCTTTCCCTCGCTGACGGTCGAGGAGAACCTGCAGGCCGGCGCCTTCCGCCGCCGCGACCGCGCCGGCATCCGCGCCGACATCGAGCGCATGTGCGAGCGCTTCCCGGTGCTGCGCGAACGGCGCCGCCAGCTCGCCGGCACGCTGTCGGGCGGCGAGCAGCAGATGCTGGCGGTGGCACGCGCGCTGATGTCGCGCCCGCGCCTGCTGCTGATGGACGAGCCCTCGGTCGGCCTGGCGCCCAAGATCGTGGCCGAGATCTTCGCCATCGTGCGGCAGTTGCATGCCGAGGGCGTGAGCATCTTCCTGGTCGAGCAGAACGCGCACATGGCGCTCAAGGTCGCGCAGCACTTCTACCTGATGGAGCAGGGCCGCGTCAGCTTCTCGGGCACGCCTGGCCAGCTCGCCGAGGACGACGTGATTCAGCGCGCCTACCTCGGTCAGCGCAGGACATCATGACCACCCCCGTTGTGGCTTCGCCGCTCCCCAAGGGCCACGCAGGGGCCCCTCGCGGGTCCCAGGGGGCGCCGCTGGCGGCCCGGCGGAGCCGGATCCGCGGCGGCTGCTTGGCCGGCCGGCTTGCACGGTGCGTGGCGTGCGAAGCGCTTTGATTCACTGAGATCAGCCGCGCCATGATCGACCTCGTCCAGCGCACGCTCGACGGGCTGCTCGACGGCTCGGCCTATGCGCTGGTCGGGCTCGGGCTGACGCTGACCTTCGGCACGCTGCGCCGCCTCAACCTGGCCTATGGCGCCGGCGCGATGCTGGCCGCCTACCTGGGGGCCTGGCTGCACCAGCGGCACGGCCTGCCGGTGGTCGCGGTGGCGTTGATGGTGATCGTGGCGGCGACGCTGATCGGCCTCTACGTCGAGTGGCTGTGCTTCGGCGGCGCGCGCAGCGGCTCCGAGGCCACGCGCGGCGCGCTGCCGGTGGCGGGGGCCGACGGCCGCGAGGTGGTGGCACTGGCGTCGAGCTTCGCGGTCTGGATGCAGCTCGAGCAACTGGCGGTGAACCTGCTGCCGCGCCACCTCAATGCCTTCCCGTCGCTGGCGGTGCAGTCCGAGTGGGCGCTCGGCCCGCTGGCACTGCGCCCCGACCGGCTGCTGCTGGCGCTGCTGGCGGTGGCACTCAGCTTCGGCCTGGCGCGCTGGCTGCAGCGCAGCCGCGGCGGCCTGGCCTGGCGCGCCGCGTCCGACCAGCGCACCGCCGCCCAGCTCAGCGGCGTGCCGGTCGAGCGCGTGCAGCGCCTGGCCTTTGCCGCGGCCTGCGCGCTGGCGGGCGTGGCGGCCTTCGCGGTGCTGGCGCTGGAAGGCCAGGTGACGCCGAAGTTCGGCATGTGGATGCTGATCAAGGGCCTGGTCGCGGCGATGCTCGGCGGCCTGGGCTCGGTGACCGGGGTGCTGTGGGGCGGGCTGCTGCTGGGTGTGGTCGAGGCGCATGCGCAGGCGCTGTTCGGCGCCGCGGGGCGCGAGTTCGCGAGCTTCGCGCTGCTGTTCGCGGTGCTGGTCGTGCCGGGGCTGGCGATCCGTCGCTGCGAAGCGGCGAGGCATGGGGCGGCGCATGGGAGCTGAGCACCTGACCCATGCGGTCGGCCTGGCCAGCGACATGGCGATCATGTCGCTGCTGGCGCTGTCGGCCTACCTGCTGCTGCTCGTCGGGCGCATCTCCTTCGGCCAGCAGGCCTTCTTCGGCATCGGCGCCTACGCGTCGGCGCTGGCCTCGGTGATGGCGCAGTGGCCGCTGCTGCCGTCCCTGCTGCTGGGCTCGGTGGTTGCGGCGCTGGCCTCGCTGGCGCTGGCGCTGCCGACGATGAAGCTTTCGGGCCTGAACTACGCGGTCGCCACGCTCGCCTTCGGCGAGATGGTGCGCATCGCGCTGCAGGCCTGGGTCTGGCAGATCGAGCGCAGCGACGGCCCGGTCGGCCCGGCCGGCGTCGAGGGCTTCGGCGACATCCGCTGGCTGCTCGAGAACGATGTCTCGGCCGGTCGCTACCTGGCGCTGCTCGCGCTGGTGCTGCTGGGCGTGCTGCTGGCGCTGGGCTGGGTCGAGCGCCGCCGGCTCGGCAGCGCGCTGCGCATGACCGGCCACGACGACACGCTGGCCGCGGCCCAGGGCCTGGCGGTCACCCAGCTGCGCCTGGGTGTGGCCACCGTGGCCGGCGCGCTGGCCGGGCTGGGCGGTGGCCTCTACGCGCACCGCGCCACCTACATCGAGCCGGCGCTGTTCGAGCCCATGCTGGGCGTGCATGCGGTCGGCTACGCGCTGCTCGGCGGCCTGGGCACGGCGCTCGGGCCGCTGCTCGGCGTGCTGTTCGACCTGGGCCTGCTGGAGGCCACGCGCGTGTTCGCCGGCTGGCGCATGGTGGTGTTCGGCGGGCTGGTGGCGCTGTTCCTGCGCTGGCGCCCGCGCGGCCTGCTCGACGAGGCGCTGGTGCATCGCTGCTCGATGGCCTGGCCGCGGCCGAGTGCGCCGCGCCCGCTGCAACAGGAGAAGCTGTCATGAGCAACTGTCTTGCTGCCGCGCTGGCGTCCGGCCTCGCCCTGCTGGCGGCCCCTGCCTGGGCCCAGGCGCCGGCCCGACCGACCACCGAGCTGCGCTGCGCGTCGCACGGCAACGGTCCCCTGCTCGACTGCACGGTGCGGCTGCGCGCGGCCGGCGGTGCGCCGCTCGACGGCGCGCAGGTGACGCTGGGCGCGATGATGCCGGCTATGCCGATGGCGCACAGCGTCAAGCCGATGCCGGCCAGGCCGACCGGTCAGCCCGGCGAGTACCGCGGCACCGTCGAGCTGGAGATGCTCGGCGTCTGGGCCGTGCAGGTCGACATCGCCGGCCCGGTGCGCGACCGCGTCGTGCGCCCGCTGAACATCGACGAGTGCAAGGCCGCCACGCCCTGCGCCGCTGCGCCGGCCCGCGCCGGCCAGGCCCACAAACACTGAACCGACCCCCAGCCCCGAGGACCCACCATGCCCGCCCACGACCTGCTCACCGGCCGCACCATCATCGTCACCGGTGCTGCCACCGGCATCGGCCAGGCCTTCGCGCTGGGCTGCGCGGCCCAGGGCGCCGATGTCGTCGCCGCCGACATGAACCCCGCCGACGAGACCGTGGCCGCCATCACCGCAGCCGGCGGCCGTGCGCTCGCGGTGCGCGTCGATGTCGCCGACGAGGTCTCGGTGCGCGCGATGGCCGAGGCGGCGGTCGCGCGCTTCGGCCGCATCGACGGCCTGGTCAACAACGCGGCCTACTTCCGCGAGGTCAAGCTCACGCCCTTCGAGGAGCTGGACCCGGCGCAGTGGGACCGCGTCTTCGCGGTCAACGTCAAGGGCGTGTGGCTGTGCTGCAAGGCGGTGATGCCGGCGCTGCGTGCGGCCGGCGGCGGCAGCATCGTCAACATCGCCTCGGTGGTGGCAGTGGCCGGCCAGCCGGGCTATCTGCACTACGTCGGCAGCAAGGGCGCGGTGCTGTCCATGACCAAGGGCCTGGCCAAGGAGGCCGGCAAGGACGGCGTGCGCGTCAATGTCATCGCGCCCGGCTTCGTGATCACCGACGCCACGCGCAACCGGCCGGTCGAGTGGCAGCAGAGCTTCCTGAAGGCGCGCGCCATCTCGCGCGAGCAGAAGCCCGACGACCTGGTCGGCACCTGCCTCTACCTGCTGTCCGACCTGGCCGGCTTCGTCTCGGGCCAGACCATCGTGGTGGATGGCGGGCACATCATGTATTGATGACGACCACCCCCGTTGCGGCTTCGCCGCTCCCCCTCAAGGGGGCGCCGCTGGCGGCCCGGCAGAGCCGGTCCGCGGCGGCCGCTTGATTGGCGCTTGTGTTCGCTGCGTTTCTTTCTATGGAGCTGTTGATGTCACAACCCATCCTGCACCACTACGCGCTGTCGACCTTCTCGGAGAAGGTGCGGCTCGCGCTCGGCCTCAAGGGCCTGGCCTACGGTTCGGTCGATGTCGCGCCGATGCCGCCGCGGCCGCTGCTGAATGCGCTGACTGGCGGCTACCGGCGCATCCCGGTGCTGCAGGTCGGCGCCGACATCTATTGCGACACGCAGATCATCCTGCCGGCGCTGGAGCGGCTGCAGCCCTCGCCGAGCTTCTATCCGCCGGGCAGCGCCGGCCTGGCCGATGCGCTGTCCTTCGCCTGGGGCCGCTTCATGTGGAAGCCGACCATCGGCGTGCTGGTGCACTACATCGGCGAGCACCTGCCGATGGAGTTCCTGAAGGACCGCAAGGACGACTACCTCGGCTACGACATCAGCAAGGCCGCGATGGCGCCCGAGCTGCCGCTGCACCGCCAGCAGGTGCAGGCGCACTGCGCCTGGCTGAAGGCGGCGCTGGCCGACGGCCGCAGCTTCTTGTTCGGCGAGCAGCCGAGCGCAGCCGACCTGAGCGCCTTCCAGACCATCCACCTGCTGCGCAAGAACAGCCCGCCCGAGGTCGATGCCTTCGTCGGCCTGCAGGCGCTCGTGCCGTGGTACGAGCGCGTCAAGGCCATCGGCCATGGCCGGCCCGAGGCGATGACGCCCGAGCAGGCCTTCGAGGTCGCGCGGGGTGCCAGCCCGTCGCCGGTCACGCACCTGCCGGCCGACGGCGACCCGAGCGGGCTGAAGGCCGGCACGCCGGTCACCGTGACGCCCGACGACAACGCCCGCGTGCCGGTTGCCGGCATGCTGGTGGCCGCCGACGCGAGCGAGATCGTCATCCACCGCCGCGATGCGCAGGCCGGCGACCTGCACCTGCACTTCCCGCGGTTGGGCTTCGACGTGCTGCCGGCCTGAGGCGCGTCCGTCGCGCCCGCCATCGATTTCCGACCGATCCAACAGGAGACCTCCTCATGAGCCTCGAAGCCAACAAGCAGCTCTGCCGCGACTACTTCACCGCCTTCCTGAAGCGCGACACCGCGTGGATGGCCAAGCACATCGCACCGAGCTTCGTGCGCCACGATCCGGGCCTGCCCTTCGAGGTGCGCGGCCCGGCCGGCGTGGCGCAACTGCACGACGCGCTGATGCCGGCCTTCCCCGACATGAAGCTGCCGCTGGAGGACTTTGTCGCCGAGGGCGAGAAGGTGCTGGTGCGGCTGCGCGTGCAGGCCACCCACACGGGGCCTTTCGGCGACATGGCGGCCACCGGCCGCAAGATCGACATCGGCGTGCTCGACCTGTTCCAGATCCGCGACGGTGTGCTGATCGAGCACTGGGCGCTGCTCGACAACCTGGGCATGCTCAAGCAGCTGGGCGTTCAATCGCTCTGAGCGTCGAGCTGGGCGCCGCCCCAACGCCGATCTGAACCCCGCCCCGGAGGCCATCATGCAATTGCTCGCCAACACCACCTCGCCCTATGTGCGGATCGCGCGCATCGCACTGGCCGAGAAGGGCTTCGCCATCGAACCGACGATCGTCGATCCCTGGGCCGACGACGCGCGGCTGCGGGCAGCCAATGCCGCCACCCGCGTACCGACGCTGATCACCGGCGAGGGCGTGCCGCTGGCCGAGAGCCTGCTGATCGTGCAGTGGCTCGAGGCCACCCGGCCGGCGCCCGAATGGCCTTCGCTGAGCGGCGGCGCCAATGCTGCCGGCGTGCTGTCGCGCGCCGGCATCGCACTGGGGGTGATCGACGCCGCGGTGCACACCATCATCATCCGCAAGGTCACCGCGCCGGTGCTGTTCGACGACACGCCGGTCGGCCTGCGCCGCCGCCGCAGCATGGCCGAAGGCATGCAGCGCCTCGAGGCCATCGCCGCGCAGCAGGCGCTCTACGCCACCGGCACACCGACGCTCGATGCGATCGCCGCCGTGGTTGCGCTCGACTACCTGCGCTTCCGCTTTGCCGACGCGGCCTGGATGCCCCCGATGCCGGCGCTCGACCGCCTGTCGGCGCAACTGCGCGCGCGCGCCTCGTTCGCCAGCTCGATGCCGCGCTGAGCGCGGCCGGATTCAGGCGCCGGCGGTGGCCGGCGGCCGGTCCTCGGCCGCGCAGGCCTGCAGGTGGGCGACGAGCGCGGCGAGCGGCGAGCCGGCGCCGGGCTCGCCGCGGGTGCACAGCAGCATGCGCCGCCAGGCCCAGTCATCGGTGAGCGGCAGCACCGCCAGCGCCATCGACGGCGCAAAGCTCCTGGCCGCGGCCAGCGGCAGCACGCCGATGCCCAGCCGCGCCTCGACCGCGCGGCACACCGCCTCGAAGCTGCGCACCTGCACGCGCAGCGCCATCGGTTGCTGCAGCATCGCCGCCCGCGCGGTGAGCAGGCGGGTCAGCGTGCTGCTGCCTTCGAGGCCGACCAGGTCGCGGTCCAGCACGTCGGCGAAGGCCAGCGGCGGCCTGGCCAGCGGGTCGTCGCTGCGCAGCACCGCGGCGAGCTGGTCGTGGCGGTAGGGGACGCAGACCAGCCCGCGGGCATCGACCCCCTCGACGACGACGCCGAGATCGACCTCGCCGCCGCGCACGCGGCGTGCCGCGTCCTCGCTCCAGCACTCTTCCATCACCACGCGCACGTTGGGAGACACGGCCTGGAAAGCGGCGACGTCGGCCGGCAGGAACTGCGTCATGGCCGAGGTGTTGCCGTGCAGCCGCAGCACGCTCTGCGGCCCGCGCGCGTAGTTGCCCATCTCGGCGCGCATGTGGTGCACATCGGCGATCACCTCGCGGGCGAGCTGCAGCAGCCGTTCGCCGCCCGGCGTCAGTTCGAGCCCGCGCGAGTGGCGCTCGAACAACTGCACCTTGAACTGGTGCTCGAGCAGGGCGAGGCGCCGGCTCGCCGCCGGCACCGTGATGTGGCTGGCTTCGGCGGCCCGCGTCAGATTGCCCACCTCCGCCGCACGGACGAACAGGACCAGCGAGTCGATGTCGGGGAGCATGGCGGCATTCTGCGTGCCAGCGATCGCGGCGCGGGTCGGGACTGTCCCCGCCTTGCCGGGTCGTCAAGGCGCCCTTGCCCACATTCCAATTCCGCCGGCCGTGCGGGCTCTCTAGAGTGCGGGCATGGCGTCCGCGGGGCGCTCCCTCATGACGCCTGGAGATTCAACGTGAAGAAGATGCTCATCGGCGGCCGCTGGGTCGCGGCCCAGGACGAACGCCAGCTCCCGGTGGTCGCGCCGGCCGATGGCGAGGTGTTCGCGCACATCGCGCGCGGCGGCGCGGCCGAGGTCGACGCCGCGGTGGCTGCCGCCCGCGCTGCGCTCGCCGGGCCCTGGGGCCGCATGACCGCCACCGAGCGCGGCCGGCTGCTGATGAAGATCGGGGGCGCCATCGCCGACCACGCTGACGAACTGGCCAGCTTGGAAGCCCGCGACACCGGCAAGCCGATGACCACGGCGCGCAACGACATCACGGTGCTGGCGCGCTACTTCGAGTTCTACGGTGCGGCGGCCGACAAGGTGCACGGCGAGACCATCCCCTTCGTCGCCGGCCACCAGGTCAGTCTGCTGCGCGAGCCGTTGGGCGTGACCGCGCACATCATCCCGTGGAACTACCCCGCGCAGATGTTCGGCCGCACGCTCGCGCCGGCCCTCGCCATGGGCAATGCCACGGTGCTCAAGCCCGCCGAGGACACCAGCCTGTCGGCATTGCGGGTGGCCGAGATTGCATCGGCCTGCGGTCTGCCCGATGGCGTGCTGAACATCGTCACCGGACTGGGCGAGGAAGCCGGCGCTGCGCTGGCGGCGCACCCCGGCATCGACTTCATCTCCTTCACCGGCAGCAACGAGGTCGGCACGATGGTGCAGCAGGCGGCGGCGAAAAACGCGGTCAAGTGCGTGCTGGAACTGGGCGGCAAGTCGCCGCAGATCGTGTTCGACGATGTCGATGTCGAGCGGGCGGTGCCGATCATCGTGCGCGCCATCATCCAGAACGCCGGCCAGACCTGCACCGCCGGCAGCCGGCTGCTGGTGCAGCGATCGATCCAGGAGCGCTTCGTCGCGCGCGTGGCCGAGGCCTTTGCCAAGGTGCGCGTCGGCACGCCCGAGATGGACCTCGACTGCGGCCCGGTGATGAACCCGGCGCAGCAGGCGCGCGTCAATCGCTACATCGCAAACGCCCGTGCCGCCGGCATCCCGGTGCTGGCCGAGGGGCGCCTCGCGGACGGCGTGCCGCGCAGCGGCTACTACGTGCTGCCCACGCTGTTCGGCCCGGTGCCGCGCGACAACGCGCTGGCCCGCGAGGAGGTGTTCGGGCCGGTGCTGGCCGTGCTGCCCTTCGGCGACGAGGCCGATGCGATCGCGCTGGCCAACGGCACCGACTACGGCCTGCTCGCCGCCGTGTGGACCGAGAACGCCGGCCGGCTGCAGCGCGTCGCCAAGGCGGTGCGGGCCGGCCAGGTGTTCATGAACTGCTATGGCGCCGGCGGTGGCGTCGAGCTGCCCTTCGGCGGCACCAAGCGCAGCGGCCACGGCCGCGAGAAAGGCCTGCTCGCGCTCGAGGAGGTGAGCTCGACCAAGACCCTGGTCCACTACCACGGCTGAGCGGGGCGGCACAAGCCGGCGCCGGCGTTCGGGGGGCTCGATGCGCAGGGGCGTGACCGTTCGCTTCGTCGTGATCGGGGAGTCGGGGGACGCGGATGGAATCCAGCCGCGATGGCCGATGGTCGCCCAGGGATCGGGCGGCCCGATGCGGCCAGCCGCTGCCGGCGGCCGCATCGGACTTTCGCTGACCACTCAGCTGTTGAAACCTCGCGGACGACCCCTATAATTCGTCGCTAGCACTCGCACAAGCTGAGTGCTAACAGCCGCACCAGCCCTCAAGGCAGATGCGGTCTGCAGCTTGTGAGCTTGCGCTAACTGCGCAACAAGAGTCCACAGACCCACAGTCATTGACCAAGGAGATGCGATGAAACTTCGTCCTTTGCACGATCGCGTGATCGTCAAGCGCCTCGAACAGGAAACCAAGACCGCCTCGGGCATCGTGATCCCCGACAACGCCGCCGAGAAGCCGGACCAGGGCGAAGTGCTCGCCGTCGGCCCCGGCAAGCGCAACGAGAAGGGTGACTTCATCGCCCTGAACTGCAAGGTCGGCGACCGCGTGCTGTTCGGCAAGTACAGCGGCCAGACCGTCAAGGTCGATGGCGACGAACTGCTGGTGATGCGCGAGGAAGACCTCTTCGCCGTCGTCGAAGGCAAGTAATCCCCCACCCAGCATTCCCAGATCCGGAGAACTCAAATGGCAGCAAAAGACGTGGTGTTCGGCGGCGACGCCCGCGCCCGCATGGTCGAAGGCGTGAACATCCTGGCCAACGCGGTCAAGGTGACCCTGGGCCCGAAGGGCCGTAACGTGGTGCTGGAGCGCTCCTTCGGTGCGCCCACGGTCACGAAGGACGGTGTCTCGGTCGCCAAGGAGATCGAGCTCAAGGACAAGCTCCAGAACATGGGCGCCCAGATGGTCAAGGAAGTCGCTTCCAAGACCTCGGACAACGCCGGTGACGGCACCACCACCGCCACCGTGCTGGCCCAGGCCATCGTGCGCGAAGGCATGAAGTACGTGGCCGCCGGCATGAACCCGATGGACCTCAAGCGCGGCATCGACAAGGCGGTCATCGCCCTCGTCGAGCAGCTGAAGAAGCAGTCCAAGCCGACGACCACCAGCAAGGAGATCGCCCAGGTCGGCACGATCTCGGCCAACTCCGACGAGACCATCGGCAAGATCATTGCCGACGCGATGGACAAGGTCGGCAAGGAAGGCGTGATCACCGTCGAGGACGGCAAGTCGCTCGAGAGCGAACTCGAGGTCGTCGAGGGCATGCAGTTCGACCGCGGCTACCTGTCGCCGTACTTCATCAACA
>CAZTTC010000061.1:0-15633 GCA_964616015.1 uncultured Methylibium sp.
CCTCGGGCCGCTCGTCGACCAGCAGCACGATCAGGTGCGCGTCCGGGTGGTTGGCCACGATCGCGTGCGCCAGGTGCTGCATCATCATCGTCTTGCCGCTCTTGGGCTGAGAGACGAGCAGCGCGCGCTGGCCCTTGCCGATGGGGGCCACCAGGTCGATGATGCGGCAGGTGATGTTCTCGTCGCTCTTGATGTCGCGCTCGAGCTTGAACTGCTCCTTGGGGAACAAGGGCGTCAGGTTCTCGAACATGATCTTCTGCTTGTTCTCCTCGGGCGTGATGCCGTTGACGATGTCCACCTTGACCAGCGCGAAGTAGCGCTCGCCGTCCTTGGGGACGCGGACCTCGCCTTCGATCATGTCGCCGGTGTGCAGGTTGAAGCGGCGGATCTGGCTGGGGCTCAGGTAGATGTCGTCGGTCGAGGCCAGGTAGCTGGCGTCGGGCGAGCGCAGGAAGCCGAAGCCGTCGGGCAGCACCTCGAGCACGCCGTCGCCGAACACCTGCTCGCCGCCCTTGGCGCGCTTCTTCATGATCGCGAACATCAGCTCCTGCTTGCGCATGCGGCCGGTGTTCTCGATCTCCAGCGTCTCGGCCATCTTGACCAGTTCGCTGATGTGCTGGGTCTTCAGTTCGGATAGATGCATCGTGGCACCCTGGGTGCAGGCGTGGCGTCCGCGGCTGCGGACACCACCGGAGTCGGGCGATCGCCGGCCTGGGAAGAGGCCTGGATCGCCCGCGGTCGTCATCGAACCCTCGCGGGGCCGATTCGGGAATCCGACCCTTGCGGGACGGACTCGGTGAGGGTCTGGGAGGGGGTGCCGGCTCCACGCGCAGGGGTGCGGCGTGGCGGCAATCTCGCTGGTGTCGAGGGCAGGCGGGTGGCCTCGCCCTGCGACACGATTGAAGCGATTATAGGTGGCCGTCGAGGAAGGCCGTCAACTGCGACTTCGACAGCGCCCCGACCTTGGTGGCGGCCAGCTGTCCGCCCTTGAACAGCATCAGCGTCGGGATGCCGCGGATGCCGAACTTGGCCGGGACGTCGCGGTTCTCGTCCACGTTCATCTTGGCGATCTGCAGCTTGGCGCCGTAGTCCTTGGCCACCTCGTCGAGGATGGGCGCGATCATCTTGCAGGGGCCGCACCATTCGGCCCAGTAGTCAACGAGCACCGGGGTGCCGGACTTGAGCACATCGTCCTCGAACGACGCGTCGGATACATGCTTGATGAGTTCGCTGGCCATCTTCGGTCCTTTGACGGGGTCGGGTCCCTGCGCGCTGCACGCGTGCGACGGGGCACAATGATTTTGACACAAGGCCCTCGTAGGCGCGGCGGCGCCAAGGGCTTGTTCGTCGTGGCAACCAAGGAAGGATCTCGCCCCTGAATCGTCCGTCGAACCCCGCTCCCGCGCCGCGCCGCCTCGAGGCGGCGCTCGACGCTGCGGGCTGCTGGGCGTGGATCGCCGACGAGGTCGCGGCCTTCGCGCAGCGCGAGGGTGTCGCCGCGCGCGATCTCGTGGTGCTGTTGCCCTTTGCCCAGCACCTGCCCCTGGCGCGGGATGCCTGGGCGGCGCGCGCCGGCGCGCAGTGGATGCCGCGCTTCGAGACCACACGGACGCTGGCGCAATCGCTGGCGCCCACGCCGGTCCCCGACGGTGGCGGGCCGACGCTCGACGTCGTGACCGATCGGCTGCTCGTCGCCCGCCTGCTGGCGGGCAGCGCGCCCGACTGGCCCCAGCGCGACACGCGTGGCTTCGATCTGGCCGTGCGGCGCGTCGTCGACCTGGCTCATGCGCTGGTCCACGCCCGCGCGGGCCAGCCACCGGCAGTCCGTGAGGCCTGGGTGGCCGCGGCCCGCGAGCGGCTGGCAGTGACCGGCGGGCCCGCGCAGGCCGAGCGATCCCTCGCGCGCCTGGCGCTGGAGTGGTCGCTGGCCGCGACGACCGATGTCGCCGACGCCTTGTTCGCCCACCGCCCTGCGGCCTGGATCGCGCTGCGCGTCGGTGCGCGGGATGTGCTGACCGAGGCCTTGCTGTCCGCGTCCGACGTGCCGAGCCTGTGGCTGGATGCGGACCGGCCTCTGGCTGCACCGGCCGCAGGCGAGGTGGCCGTCGCCACCTGCGCCGACTTCGAGGACGAGGCCCAGCGCACGGCCGCGACGGTGATCGAGCACTTGCGTCGCGGTGATGCTGCAGCAGCGCCGGTCGCTCTGATCGCGCTCGACCGCGTGCTGGTGCGGCGCGCGCGCGCGCTGCTGGCGCGCGCCGGCGTGCCGCTGGCCGACGAGACCGGCTGGAAGCTCTCCACCACCCGCGCTGCGGCGCGCGTGATGGCGCTGCTGCGCTCAGCCGGTCCGCGGGCCGAGGTCGACGAACTCGTCGATCTGCTCAAGTCCCTGCCTGACACGAGCGGCGTCGATGCGCTCGAGTCGGCCCTGCGCGTCGCCGGCCGGTCGCTGGTCGGCGAGGTCGACGCCGAGCGCCTGCCCGAGGCCGCGCGGCCGGCCTGGCAGCGCTGGCTCGCGGTGTCCGAGCCCTTGCGTGCCGCGAGCCGCGACAGCCTTGCCGCCTGGCTGGCGAGCTTGCGCGAGGCGCTGCGCCGGGCCGGTCTGATCGACGACCTGTCGGGCGATGCCGCCGGCATGCAGGTGCTGGCGGCGCTGCGCTGCGACGCCGGGCGACAGGACGGCGGCTTTGGCGCCGCAGCGGCAGCGACCCGCTTGCCTGCTGGCGGCTTCGTCGCCTGGGTCGATGGCGTGCTGGAACAGGCGCCGTTCCGTCCCCCCGGGGATGCGGCGGCGCAAGTGGTCGTCACGCCGCTCGCACGGGCCGCGCTGCGGCCCTTCGGCGCGATCGTCTGCCCGGGGGCTGATGCAGCCCATCTCGGCGCCGGGGCCGCCCCCGACCCCTTGCTGGGCGACGCGCTGGCGCTCGCGCTGGGGCTGCCCGGTGTGGCGGCGCAGCGCGACGCGGAGCGCCGCGCCTTCGCGCAGCTGGCGCGCGCGCCCCGGCTGACCCTGCTGCACCGGCAGGGCGACGGCCGCGAGCCGATGACCGCCAGCCCCCTGCTGCGCCGCTGGCAGCTTGCCGCCGCACGCGATGGACGGCCCGTGGCGAAGGCCGCCGATCCGCGCGTCGAGCGCATGCTGCGACCGCAACCCACGCCGCGACCTCTCCCCACGGCGCCGGCGCTGCTGCCGGATCGCCTGAGTGCCAGCCGCTACGAGCACCTGCGTGCCTGTCCCTATCGCTTCTATGCGGCAGCGATGCTGCGTCTGGACGAGGTCGAGGAGCTGGACGACGAACTCGAGAAGCGCGATGCAGGGACCTGGCTGCATGCGGTGCTGCAACGCTTCCATCTCGAGCGACCACCCGCAGCGGCCGTCGAGGCCGATGTCGAGCGGCTGCTGGCGATCGCTGCCGACGAAGCGCAGCGCCACTTCGGCAGCGGCCCGGCCGCCGCCGACTTCCTGCCCTACGAGGCCTGGTTCGAAGGCCTCGCGCCGGACTACGTCGGCTGGTTGCACGCGGCCGAGGCCGAAGGCTGGGCCGTGCAGGGCAGCGAGCTCGACCTGAGTGCGCCGATCTCGATCGCCGCGGGCGGGCCCTTGACGCTGCACAGCCGCCTCGATCGCGTCGACGGCCGCGACGTGGCCAGCGGCGACGAGGCCGGCCGCCATCGTCGCCTGATCGATTACAAGCTGCGCGGCAAGGGCGCGCTGCAGGGGCAGGTTCGCGCGCCCCTCGAGGACACGCAGCTCGCGTTCTACGCGGCGCTGCTGGGGGCGGCCGAAGGCTGGCCGGACGGCGGCCTCGAGGCCGGCTACCTGGCGCTCGACGGCCGTGACGGCGTGGCCTGGGTCGCCCACCCGGACGTGGCCGACAGTGCCCAGGCGCTGATCGACGGCCTGGGCACCGACATCGCGCGGCTGCGCGCCGGCGCGCCGCTGCCCGCCCTGGGCGAAGGCGCGGCCTGTGAGTACTGCGCGGCGCGTGGCCTGTGCCGGCGCGACTTCTGGGAGCCGTCGCGGTGACGCCGGCCTATCGGATCGACGGCGCGCCGGTGGACGCAGCGGCCTTCTACCGCGTCGCCTGCGACCCGCGCCGCAGCGTCGTCGTCGAGGCTTGCGCCGGTGCCGGCAAGACCTGGATGCTGGTGTCGCGCATCCTGCGCGCCCTGCTCGACGGCGCCGAGCCGCAGCAGATCCTGGCGATCACCTTCACCCGCAAGGCGGCCGGCGAGATGCGCGAGCGCCTGGACACGCTGCTGCACGAGATGGCGCTCGCCACGCCCGCGCAGCGCGTCGAGGCGCTGCGTGCGCGGGGTCTGGACGACGCCCAGACCCGGGCCGCCGAACCTCGCCTCGCGACGCTGGCCGAGACGCTGCTCGACGGCGGGCGCGGCGTCGAGATCCGCACCTTCCACGGCTGGTTCGGGCAGTTGCTGCGCGCGGCGCCCGCGGCGCTGCTCGAGGGGCAGGGACTCACGGCCGAGGTCGCGCTGCTCGAGGACACCGAGGAGATCGAGCCGCGCCTGTGGCGTCGCTTCCTCCAGGCCGTTGCCGGCGATGCGGGCCTGCGCGCCGACCACGCCACGCTGGTGCGGCAACGCGGTCGCAGCGTCGCCCGCGACTGGCTGCGCGCGGCGCTGGCGCAACGCGCCGAGATCGAACGTGCCGACGCGGCCGGAGCCTTCGAGCGCAGCGTGCCGAGCGCGGCCGACTGGGCGCCGGCCTTCGCGGCCCAGGCCCACCCCGCCGAGGCGCTGCGGACCGACCCCTTGCGCGCTCGTCTCGCCGACCTGGCGCGCCGCCTGGGTGGCGCCGGCGGCAAGCGGGCGCGCGACGCCGCGACGGCGCTCGAGCTGGCGCTGCAGGCGGCGGACTTCGATGCCGCCTGGTCGGCGCTGGTGACCGGCCAGGGCACGCCGCGCAAGCTGGGCGACGAACATGTCGATGCGATGGGCGCCGCCTTCGACGCGCTCGCCGCCGTGCGCGACGCGATCGACCAGCAGGCCGCCCACGACGAGCATCTGCGCCTGGTGCGCCTGTCGCGCGCACTGCTGGCTGCCTACCGCGCGCTCAAGCGCGACGAAGGCATTGCCGACATGGCCGACCTCGAGGCCTGTGCCGAGCGATTGCTGGCCGACGCCGAGCTGTCGGGCTGGGTGCAGGAGCGGCTCGACGCGCGCCTGTCGCACCTGCTGATCGACGAGTTCCAGGACACCAACCCGACCCAGTGGCGGGCGCTGCACGCCTGGCTGGCCGGCTACGCGGGTGCGGGCGGCGGCGCCAGCGGTCAGCGGCCGCTGGCGGTCTTCCTGGTCGGCGACCCGAAGCAGAGCATCTACCGCTTTCGCCGCGCCGACCCGCGCGTCTTCGGGGAGGCACGCCGCTTCTTGCAGGACGCACTGGGCGGGGTCCACCTCAGCTGCGATCACACGCGGCGCAACGCGCTGGCGGTCGTCGATGCACTCAACGCGGTGTTCGGGCGCCTGGCGGCCGACGGTGCCTACGCGGGCTTCCGGCCGCACAGCACGGCGAGCGCTGCGGCCGGCGTCGTGCAGCGCCTGCCGCGGGTGGAACGCGCCAAGCCCGGGAAGGCCACCGCCTCGACGGACTGGCGCGACAGCCTGCAGACGCCGCGCGTGCTGCCCGAGGAGGTGCTCAAGCTCGTCGAGGCGCGCCGCGTGGCCGATGCGGTCGCACGCTGCCTCGCCGGCGCCGACGGCCTGGCGCCGCTGACGCCGGGCGAGGTCATGGTGCTGGCACGCAAGCGCGCACCGCTGCAATGGGTGGCGCAGGCGCTGCAGGAGCGCGGCATTCCCTGCAACGCGCCGGCCGAGCATGCGCTGGCGGCGCTGCCGGTGGCGCGCGACGTGATCGCGCTGCTGGACGCGCTGGTGTCGCCGCGCCACGACCTGTCGCTGGCACACGCGCTGAAGAGCCCGGTGTTCGGCGCCGACGATGCCGACCTGCAGGCGGTCGCGATCGCCGCACGGCGACCGGCCCTGCCGGCCTCGTGGTGGGAGGCGCTCCTGGCCGGCGCCGGCAGCGGAAGTCCCGCGCTCGATCGCGCCCGGGCGCTGCTGCCGGGCTGGGCCGAGGCGGCTCGTGCCTTGCCGCCGCACGACCTGCTCGACCGGATCGTTGCCGAAGGCGATCTGCGGGCCCGCGTGGCCGCGGCCGTGCCGGCCGCGCAGCGCGGTCTCGCGCTGGCGACGCTGGACGCCTTGCTGGCCCAGGCCCTCGATCTCGACGGCGGCCGCTACGCCACGCCCTATCGCTTCGTGCGTGCACTCAAGCGCCGGCCGCTGACGCTGCCGCCCGGTGCCGCGCCGCACGCGGTGCAGCTGCTGACGATCCACGGCGCCAAGGGCCTGGAGGCCGAGGCAGTGTTCCTGGTCGACGGCCTGCCCGAGGCACCCCGCGCCGGCACCGCCACGCTGCTGATCGACTGGCCGGCCGACGAGCCGCAGCCGCGGCGCTGCGCCTTCGTGGCCAGCGAGACCCGCTGCCCACCATCGCTGCGGGACCTGATGGCCGATGAGCAGGTCGGCCGGGCCCGCGAGGAGCTCAATGGCCTGTACGTTGCGATGACGCGGGCCAAGGCGCGCTGGGTCGTCAGTGCCACCGCGCCGTTCCGCGGCGATCCGCAGGCCGGACCCTGGCAGCGCGCGGCCGACGCCGGCGTGACCGAGCTGCCCGCGGAGGCTCTCGATGCTTCGGTGGCGTCGCCGGCCGACGCGGGCTTCGCCCTGGCCGACCTGCCGGCGCTGCCGGTGCGCACGGCGCCTGCATCGCCGACGGCGGCCGACGACGGCGAGGCGACACGCCTGGGTCGGGCGGTCCATCGCGTGTTGGAGTGGTTGCCCCAAGTGGCGGCCGTCGATGCCGCGGCACGCGCCGCGGCGCTCGAGTTCGCGCTGCCCGTCGAGGCGGTCGCGCGTGTGGCAGCGCTGGCGCGCACCCTGCTGGGCAGCGCCGCCTGCCGCCGCTTCTTCGATCGCGCCGGCCTTCAATGGGCCGGCAACGAGGTCGCGCTCGTGTGGCAGGGCCGGTCGCTGCGCATCGACCGCCTGGTGGCCCTGCGCGGGCCGCAGGGGCCGACGTGGTGGGTGCTGGACTACAAGCTGCAGCATGCGCCGCAGGCCGTCGATGCCTACCGTGCGCAGCTGGCCGACTATCGCGACGCGGTACAGGCCCTGCAGCCCGGCGAGGCCGTGCGCGCGGCCTTCATCACCGGGGCCGGCGAGCTCATCGAGCTCTGACGGGCTCGCTCGCGCCGAGCCCTGCGGCCTGCGCGAGCCCTCCGGCCGCGTTGGCGGGCCCTAGAGCAGGTGCACCGCCGCGATGCCCGAACGCACCGCTCCCTCCAGCGTGGCCGGGTAGGGCCCGTCGATGTAGTCGCCGGCGGCCAGCAGGCCCGGGGCCACCGAGGCCGATGGTCGGCGCAAGCGGGGCGTGCACAGGAAGGTCGCGCGCTTCTCCGCGATCGCCCGCATGGGCTGCCAGCGGCCGCCGGGATGCAGGCAGGCCAGTTGCGCTTCGGCCTGGGCCAGCACCGCGGCGGCGGTCGCGTCCAGTCCGCGTTCGACGGCCCGTGCGGCGCCGCTGATGACGAAGGCGAAGACGCCGGCCGCGCCGGGCTCGTCGTCGCGCAACTGCGCGAGGTCGAACACGTACTGCGCCGGCGCCGCGTCGCTGGGGTCGAGCGCCAGCATCGGCGCGGGCAGGCTCAGGCCCTCGGTGCGCAGCAGCACGGTGACGATGGGCTCGTGGCGGATCCGCCCGGCGCGCGTGGCCCAGTCCGGGGCATGGGGGCTGGCGAGGCGCGCTGCTTCGCTGGCGCTGCAGGCCAGCACGATGCGGTCGTGCGCGACGCCATCCACGTCCCACTCGGTCCGGCCGCGTTCGATCGACTCGACGCGCCGGCCGCGCAGCAGCTCGGCCCCACGACCCTCGAGCCAGCGCCAGGCCGGCTCGGGCCACAGCGCGCCGAGATCGACGCGCGGCAGCAGCAGGTCCGACGCCCCCGGCCCCGCGAACAGCGCGTCGCGCAGCACGCGCAGGAAGACGCTGGCGCTGGCCAGGTCGGCCGGGGTGTTGAGGGCGGCCACGCACAGCGGATCGATCAGTTGGCGGCGCAGCACCGGGGGCAGCCCGGCGCACAGCCCGGTCACGGTCAGCTGTGGGTCGCAGCGAAAGCGCCGCGCCAGCCAGCCGCCGGCGGCGCGCAGCAATGCCAGTCGCTCGCCGACCGACCAGCCGCGCGCGCCGAGCACGCCGCGCACGAAGGCGGGCAGCGCCGGCCCAGCCGGTAGGCGCAGTCCGCGGCCCCGGGCGTCCAGCAGGGTCAGCGGCAGGCGTTGCAGGACGCACTCGGGATCGACGCCCACCTGCCGCATCAGGCGCAGCGTCTGCGTGTAGGCACCGATCAGGATGTGCTGGCCGTTGTCGACCGCAAAGCCGAGGTCGTCGATCGGCAGGCAACGCGCACGCCCGCCGGGCAGGGCGGCCATCTCGTAAAGCGTGACGCTGTGGCCGAGCGATCGGGCCTCCACCGCGGCCGCCAGGCCCGCCCAGCCGCCGCCGACGACGGCCACGCGCAGCCGCGCCGGGCTCACCGCTCGCGCCAGTTCGTCTGCCACGCCAGCCACAGCTTGCGCAGCGGCGTCAGGCTCACGCGCTGGTGCAGCACCTGGAAGCCGCCGGCCTCGATCTCGCGCAGCAGCGTGCGGTAGATCTCCGCCATCATCAGCCCGGGTCGCTGGGCGCGTCGCTCGTCGGCGGGCAGGGCGGCCAGCGCCTCGTCGTAGGTGCGGTGGGCGCGCGCCGCCTGAAATTTCATCAGCGCGGTGAAGCGCTCGCTGTAGCCCCAGGGGGCCTCGCGCTGCAGCAGATCGGCGGCCTTCACCTCGAAGCGCTGCAGCTCGCTGACCGGCAGGTAGATGCGGCCGCGCCGGGCGTCGTCGCCGACGTCGCGGATGATGTTGGTCAGCTGGAAGGCGCGACCCAGCGTGTGCGCGTAGCGCAGCGTCGGTGCCGACAGCGTGCCGCCCGGCCCGTTGCCGAAGATGCCGGCCGCCACCTCGCCGACGACCCCGGCGACCAGGTGGCAGTAGCGCAGCAGCCCCGCTTCGTCGAGGTAGCGCGTCTGCGTCAGGTCCATCTCGCAGCCGTCGATCACCTGGGACAGGTGTTCCTCGCGGATGCCGTGGTCGGCGGCCAGCGGCATCAGGGCCTGCAGCACCGGGTGGTGGGGGCGCCCGGCGTAGGCCTCGGCCACTTCCCTGCGCCACCACGCCAGCTTGGTGGCGGCGACGCCCGAGTCCGACACCTCGTCGACGACGTCGTCGACCTCGCGGCAGAAGGCATAGAAGGCGGTGATCGCCGCGCGGCGTGCCGGCGGCAGGAACAGGAAGGCGTAGTAGAAGCTCGAGCCACTCGCGGCGGCCTTGTCCTGCACGTACTGTTGCGGCGTCATGGCGGGGGCGTGGATCGGGTGCGGTCGGGCGGGCAGCCGCGCGATTGTCACTCCCACGCACGCCGTGCCGGCGGCGGGCGCATGCACAGCGCGCGCCAGGCGATGCGCGGCAGGTCCAGCCGGTCGAGCCGCGGTCGCCGACGCAGCGTGGCGTGCTGCAAGGCCGCGATCCGGTCGAGCAGGCGCAGGCCGCCCTGCACGACGCCACGCAGCTCCCAGCCGGCGCGTCCGGGCACGCGATGCACCAGCGGCGCGCCCCGCAGCATCAGCGCGCGGGCCCAGTCGCACTGCGACTGCAGCAGGGCCCGGGTCGCGGGCGTATCGACCTGCGCGAACAGTTCGTCCTCGCCGACGCCGTGCGCCGCGCACTGGTCGAGCGGGATGTAGAGCCGACCGCGCGGCAGGTCGACGCTCGGGTCCTGCCAGAAGTTGATCAGTTGCAGCGCGGTGCAGACCGCATCGGACTGCAGGCCGGCCTGCGGCTCGTCGATGCGGTACAGATGCAGCAGCAGGCGGCCCACGGGATTGGCCGAGCGGCTGCAATAGTCCAGCAGGTCGGCCCGGTCCGCATAGCGCGTCTTCACGACGTCCTGCTCGAAGGCGCTGAGCAGGTCCTCGAGCAGGTTCAGCGGCAGGCCGTGCGAGGCGATGGCCCCCGCCAGCGGCGCGAACACGCTGGCCCAGCGCGGCGCCGGCCCACCGCCCTGGGCGACCCAGCGCAACTCCGTGCGGTAGGCCGCGAGGTCGGCCAGGCGTTCGGCGGGCGAGGCATGGCCTTCGTCGGCGATGTCGTCGGCGGTGCGCGCGTAGTGATAGATCGCCGCGACCGCGGGCCGCAGCGCCGGGGGGCACAGCAGCGAGGCGACGGGGAAGTTCTCGTAGTGGTCGACGCTCATCGGCGCGGCCGATTGTCCATGCACCCCGTGCGCGAGGCCGGCACGGCGGTCATTGACAAGCTCGAGGATGGGACTCTATATTACTGACCAGTCAGTCATTAGCGACGATCGTCCCGCCGATGGCCTCGCTGGCCCGCAGGGTTCGATCGACCTCCCGTCTCCTCCTGCAAGGGTGAGCCATGAGCCTGCCGGTCCGCCGTTTGATCGTCCTCAGTCTGAGCCTGCCGTTGCTGGCCGCCTGCTCGAAGACCGAGCCCGCCGCGGAACCGGTGCGCGCCGTGCGCACGCTGACCGTCGCGGCCGGATCCGCCGGCGGCGCCTACGAGTACGCCGGCGAGGTGCGGGCGCGCATCGAGTCGCGGCTGGGCTTTCGCGTCGGCGGCAAGATCGTCCGGCGCCAGGCCGACCTCGGCGACACGGTCAAGGCCGGCCAGGTCCTCGCGCAGCTGGATCCGCAGGACCTGAGGCTGGGCCAGGACAGCGCACGCGCGGCACTGGCCTCGGCGCAGGCCAGCCACGCGCTGGCCGAAGCCGACTACAAGCGCTACCAGGAACTGCTGGCCCAGGGCTTCATCAGCGCGGCCGAGCTGGAGCGGCGCGATGCCACGCTGAAGGCGGCGCGCGCGAGCCTCGAGCAGGCCCGCGCGCAGGCTGCGGTGCAGGGCAACCAGGCCGGCTACGCGACGCTGGTGGCCGACGCCAGCGGCGTCATCACCGCGGTCGATGCCGAGCCCGGCCAGGTCGTGGCGGCCGGCGCTCCGGTGTTGCGGCTGGCCCATGACGGTCCCCGCGACGTGGTGTTCTCGGTGCCGGAGGACCGCGAGGCGATGGTGCGCGCCCTCGAAGGCCGGCCGGGCGCGCTGCGCGTGCGGCTGTGGGGCTCGACCGAGGCCTTGCCGGCAACGGTGCGCGAGGTGGCCGCCGCGACCGATGCGGCGACCCGCACCTTCCTCGTCAAGGCGGATGTCGGCCGCGCGCCGTTCAAGCTCGGCCAGACCGCGACGGCGCTGGTCGACCTGCCGCGCAGCGATGGCGTGATCAAGCTGCCGCTGTCGGCGCTGGTCGAGGCCGGGGGCAAGACCTCCGTGTGGTTGCTGGATGGCGCGTCGATGACGGTGAAGACCCAGTCGGTGCAACTGGCCGGTGCCGAAGGCAACCAGGCCATCGTGGTGGGCGGCCTCGCCCCCGGGCAGGAGGTGGTGACCGCCGGCGTGCACGTGCTGACGCCGGGCCAGAAAGTGCGGCGCTACGCCGAGCCGCGCGTCGCGGCCGCCCCGGCGCCGCCGGCGGTGGCGTCGGGCGCCTCGCGGGCATCGCGCTGAACGGGCGGGACGGGCATGAGCACGCGCGCCGAACCGTCGAAGGGCTTCAATGTCTCCCGCTGGGCCCTCGAGCATCCCGAGCTGACGCGCTACCTGATGGTGGTGCTGATGGTGCTGGGTTTCGCTGCCTACTTCCAGCTCGGCCAGGACGAGGATCCGCCGTTCACCTTCCGGGCGATGGTCGTGCAGGTCTTCTGGCCCGGCGCGACCGCGCAGCAGATGGCCGAGCAGGTGACCGACAAGGTCGAGCGTGCGCTGCAGGAGGTGCCCTACACCGACAAGATCCGCAGCTACACCAAGCCCGGCGAGTCGCTGACGCTCTTCCAGATCAAGGACAGCGCGCCGCCCAAGGAGGTCTCCGGCGTCTGGTACCAGGTGCGCAAGAAGGTCGGCGACATCCGCGGCAGCCTGCCGTCGGGCGTGCAGGGACCGTTCTTCAACGACGAGTTCGGCGATGTCTACGGCTCGATCTACGCGCTGACCGCCGACGGCTTCTCGGACGAGGAGCTGCGCCAGCAGGCCGAGAAGCTGCGCTCGCGCTTCCTACACGTGCCGGACGTGGCCAAGGTCGAGCTGTTCGGCGTGCAGACCGAGAAGGTCTTCGTCGAGATCTCGCAGAAGCGCCTGGCGCAGCTGGGCATCGACCTGAACGCGGTGCTGGCGCAGCTGTCGGCGCAGAACGCGGTCGAAGGCGCCGGCACGATGACGACCGCCGGCCAGACCGTCCAGATCCGCATCGGCGGCCAGTTCAACTCGATCGAGGAACTGAAGATGTTCCCGATCCGGGCCGTCAACGCGGCCACCGGCGCCGCCAGCAGCCTGCGCCTGGGCGACATCGCCGACATCCGCCGCGCCTACGTCGACCCGCCGAGCGTCAAGGTGCGTCATCAGGGCAAGCCGGTGATCGCGCTGGGCGTCTCGATGGCCCGGGGTGGCGACATCATCGAGCTCGGCCGGCGACTCGGCGCGGCTGCGGCCGAGGCCCAGGCCGGCCTGCCGGTCGGCATCGAGTTGAGCCGCGTGCAGGACCAGCCGCAGGCAGTGTCGCGCTCGGTCGGCGAGTTCGTGCGCGTGCTGGTCGAGGCGATCGTCGTGGTGCTGGCGGTCAGCTTCGTCGCGCTCGGCCTGCACACGCGGCCGCTGCGCCTGGACGTGCGGCCCGGCCTGGTGGTCGCGATCACCATCCCGCTGGTGCTGGCGATCACCTTCGTGACCATGTACTACTGGGGCGTCGGCCTGCACAAGATCTCGCTCGGCGCGCTGATCATCGCGCTCGGTCTGCTGGTCGACGACGCGATCATCGCGGTCGAGATGATGGTCCGCAAGATGGAGGAGGGCTACGACAAGGCGCGTGCCGCCACCTTCGCCTACGAGCTGACCGCGATGCCGATGCTGACCGGCACGCTGATCACCGCGGCCGGCTTCCTGCCGATCGGCCTGGCGCAGTCGGTGACGGGCGAATACACGTTCGCGATCTTCGCGGTGACGATCGCGGCGCTGCTGATCTCGTGGTTCGTGTCGGTCTACTTCGTGCCCTACCTCGGCACGCTGCTGCTGAAGGTCAAGCCGCACGAGCGGGGCTTCGACAAGCTCAGCCCGAACGGCGTGGAGGCCGGTCATCCTGAGCTTGTCGAAGGACCGCACGAGCTGTTCGACACGCCCTTCTACGCGCGCTTTCGCCGGCTGGTGAACTGGTGTGTCGCGCACCGCTGGATCACGATCGGCGCCACGGTGGCGAGCTTCGCGCTCGGCATCGTCGGCATGGGCAAGGTGCAGCAGCAGTTCTTCCCGGACTCGAGCCGGCCCGAGATCCTGGTCGACCTTTGGCTGCCGGAGGGGTCGGCCTTCGAGGCGACGGAGGCGGTCGCCAAGCGCTTCGAGGCGCGCATGCTGAAGGAGCCGGGCGTCGAAGCGGTGTCGACCTGGGTCGGGACCGGCGTGCCGCGCTTCTACCTGCCGCTGGACCAGATCTTCCCGCAGTCCAACGTGACGCAGTCCATCGTGCTGCCCAAGGACTTGGCGACGCGCGAGTCCTTGCGCAAGAAGCTCCCCGCGCTGCTGGCCGAGGAGTTCGCGGAAGCCCGCGGCCGCGTGAAGCTGCTGCCCAACGGGCCGCCCGTGCCCTACCCGGTGCAGTTCCGCGTCGTCGGTGAGGACGTGAAGGCGGTGCGCGCCTGGGCCGACGAGGCCAAGGCCATCCTGCGGGCCAATCCAAACCTGCGCGGCGTCAACGACAACTGGAACGAGTCGGTCAAGGTGCTGCGGCTCGAGGTCGACCAGGACAAGGCGCGCGCGCTCGGCGTGACCAGCCAGGTCATCGCGCAGGCCTCGCGCACCATCCTGTCCGGCAACACCGTCGGACAGTACCGCGAGGGCGACCGGCTGATCGACATCGTGTTGCGCCAGCCGCTTGAGGAACGCGACACGCTGACCGACCTCGGCAACGGCTACGTCCCCACGGCCAGCGGCCGCGCGGTGCCGCTGACCCAGGTCGCCAAGGTCGGCTTCGCCTGGGAGCCGGGGGTGCTGTGGCGCGAAGGCCGGCACTACGCGGTGACGGTGCAGGGTGACGTGGTCGAGGGGCTGCAGGGCGCCACCGTCACGGCCCAGGTCTGGCCGCAGCTGCAGGCGCTGATGAAGCGCATGCCGGCCGGCTACACGATCGAGATCGCCGGCGCCGTCGAGGAAAGCAGCAAGGGCCAGGGCTCGATCGCCGCCGGCGCGCCGCTGATGCTGTTCATCATGTTCACCCTGCTGATGCTGCAGCTGCACAGCTTCAGCCGCGCGGTGCTGGTGTTCCTGACCGGGCCGCTGGGCATCGCCGGCGTGGCCGGCGCGCTGCTGCTGCTGAACCGCCCGTTCGGCTTCGTCGCGCTCCTGGGCGTGATCGCGCTGATCGGCATGATCATGCGCAACTCGGTGATCCTGATCGACCAGATCGAGCAGGACCGTGCCCGCGGCGTGCCGACCTGGACCGCGATCGTCGAGTCGGCGGTGCGGCGCTTCCGGCCGATCGTCCTGACGGCCGCGGCGGCGGTGCTGGCGATGGTCCCGCTGTCGCGCAGCGTCTTCTGGGGGCCGATGGCGGTGGCGATCATGGGCGGGCTGGTCGTCGCGACGGCGCTGACCTTGCTGGCGCTGCCGGCCATGTATGCGGCGTGGTTCCGCGTCAAGCCGGCCGACCAGGAAGGGCCGGCCGCGATCGCGGGCTAAAATCTCGCCCCTACCGAACCGGTCGAGGCGACGAAGGGGCAGCGTGCCCCTTCGTTGCTTTGCGCGCGGGTGGCGAAATTGGTAGACGCACCAGGTTTAGGTCCTGACGCCCGCAAGGGTGTGCGGGTTCGAGTCCCGCCCCGCGCACCACGGCACGCATCCTTCAGTCCAGCAAGAGAGCAACGATCATGGCTGTCACCGTCGAAACCCTCGAGAAGCTCGAGCGCCGCATCACCCTCACGTTGTCGGCCGACACGATCAAGAACGAGATCGAGTCCCGCCTCAAGCGCCTGGCCAAGACGGTCAAGGCCGACGGCTTTCGGCCCGGCAAGGTGCCGATGAGCGTGGTCGCCCAGCGCTACGGCTACTCGGTGCAGTATGAGGTCATGAACGACAAGGTCGGCGAGGCCTTCAGCAAGGCAGCCAACGAGGCCCAGCTGCGGGTGGCCGGCGCGCCGCGCATCGCCGAGAAGGACGGTGCGCCCGAGGGTGAGATGGCTTTCGATGCGACCTTCGAGGTCTACCCCGAGGTGAAGATCGGCGACCTGTCCGGCACCGAGATCGAGCGCGTGACCACCGAGGTCACCGATGCGGCGATCGACAAGACCCTGGACATCCTGCGCAAGCAGCGCCGCACCTTCCAGCAGCGGCCGGCCGCCGAAGGCGCCACCGACGAGGACCGCGTGACGATCGACTTCGAGGGCAAGATCGACGGCGTGCCCT
>CAZTTC010000062.1:0-2233 GCA_964616015.1 uncultured Methylibium sp.
ACGCCCAGGGCGAGGTGACGCGCGGCATCGAGATCGTCGAGTTCGCCTGCGGCGCCCCGCAGCTGCTGAAGACGGACTTCACCGACCAGGTCTCGACCGGCATCGACAACTGGGTGCTGCGCCAGCCGCTGGGCGTGGTGGCCGGCATCACGCCCTTCAACTTCCCGGTGATGGTGCCGATGTGGATGTTCCCGATGGCCCTGGCCACCGGCAACACCTTCGTGCTCAAGCCCAGCGAACGCGATCCGAGCGCGAGCCTCTTCATCGCCGAGCTGCTGAAGCAGGCCGGCCTGCCCGACGGCGTGTTCAACGTCGTGCAGGGCGACAAGCTGGCGGTCGACACGCTGCTCGAGCATCCAGACGTGCGGGCGATCAGCTTCGTCGGCTCGACGCCGATCGCGCAGTACATCTACGAGACCGGCGCGCGGCACGGCAAGCGCGTGCAGGCCCTGGGTGGCGCCAAGAACCACATGGTCGTGATGCCGGACGCCGACCTCGAGCAGAGCGTCGACGCGCTGATCGGCGCGGCCTACGGCTCGGCCGGCGAGCGCTGCATGGCGATCAGCGTCGCCGTGCTGGTCGGCGAGGTCGGCGACCGGATCGTCCCCCGGCTCGCGGAGCGGGCGAAGTCGCTGAAGATCAAGAACGGCATGGAGCTCGACGCCGAGATGGGCCCCATCGTCACGCCCGAGGCCAAGGCGCGCATCGAGGCCTACATCGACATCGGCGTGAAGGAAGGCGCCGCGCTGGTCGTCGACGGCCGCGGCCTGAAGGTGCCCGGCCACGAGCAGGGCTTCTTCACCGGCGGCACGCTGTTCGACCACGCGACGCCCGCGATGCGCATCTACAAGGAAGAGATCTTCGGCCCGGTCCTGGTGTGCGTGCGCGTGCCCGACTTCGCCAGCGCCGTCGACCTGGTCAACGGCCACGAGTTCGGCAACGGCGTGGCCTGCTTCACGCGCGACGGCAACGTGGCGCGCGAGTTCTCGCGGCGCATCCAGGTCGGCATGGTCGGCATCAACGTGCCGATCCCGGTGCCGATGGCCTGGCACGGTTTCGGCGGCTGGAAGAAGAGCCTGTTCGGTGACATGCACGCCTACGGCGAGGAGGGCGTGCGCTTCTACACGAAGCAGAAGTCGATCATGCAGCGCTGGCCCGACAACGCCTCGTCGGGCACCCCGAAGGGCGCCGAGTTCACGATGCCGACCTCCAAGTGATCGGACCCCCTGCCCGCTGAAGACCTCCGGCGGCGCGGCGGCCCCCGACGCCCGAGGCGATCGCTCGTCGACGCCCGCCCGCACCCCACCCCGCGTTCGAGGGGTCGGCCGGGCGGCGTTGGCGTGACGGATTGATCGCTTCGCAAGGATCGCCCCGGGCGGTCTGTCGCGATGCCGCGGCCCGACCGGTTCCACAATCGGAAGGCCATGCCACCCCCAGCCGCCAGCGTCGAAGCCGCCGACCTCGAGGCCGCGCAAGCCGCCTACGAGGCCGGGCGATACGCCCAGGCGCAGCGTGCGGCGCTGGCGCTGTGGCGCAAGGGCGGCGAGCCCCGCGGCGCGGCGGGACGGCTGGCCGTGCACGCGGCCTTCCGGCTCGGCGAGTACGGGGCCGCGAGCGAGATGCTCGCCGGCGTGATGGCCGAGACCGGCCTCAGCGCCACCGGCCAGGACCGCTTCGACCTGCTGGCGGTCGCCGTCGTCGTGCACGGTGAGCTGGCCGAGTACGCCGCCTCCATCGATGCGCTGCGCCAGCTCCACGGACACAGCGCGCGGCTCGCCGCCCTGCCCAATCACGTGCGCGCCCGCGGGACCGCGGCGGTCTGCCTCGCGCTGCTCGGTGACTGCTGGGCCGCACAGCGCCTGCTCGCCGAGGCGGCCGAGCACCTGCAGTCGATGCCCGACGCAGCAGCGCTCGAGGCGACCGTGCGCAGCAACCAGGCCTCGTCCTGCCTGCAGGCGGCGCGCCTGGCGCTGCAGGCCGGCGACGCTGCCGCCTTCGACGCACAACGGGTCGGCGCCGACGCCAGCACGGCCCGCACCGCCGAGCTGGCCGCCCAGCTCGGCGACGCGCGCATGGCCGCCTTTGCCGACGTGCATGCCGCCGAGTCGGCCTTGCTGCGCGGCCGGGCGGTCGACGCGCTGAGCCTGCTGCAACCGGCGCTGGCGCAGGCGCGCGCCAGCGGGCTGGACGGCCACGTGCGACGCCTGATGCTGCTGCAGGCCCAGGCCCAGCT
>CAZTTC010000062.1:2333-15166 GCA_964616015.1 uncultured Methylibium sp.
GCGGGCTGGACGGCCACGTGCGACGCCTGATGCTGCTGCAGGCCCAGGCCCAGCTCGCGTGCAACGACGCCGTGGCGGCCGACGCGACGCTCGATCAGGTGCTGCTGTCCCTGCACGAAGGCCACGACTGGTCGAGCCGGCTGGAGTGGTTCGAGCAACGCCACGCCACGCGGCGCGCCCTGGGCGACACGGCCTCCGCGCTGGAGGCCCTGCAGGCCTGGCGCGCGCTGGCTTCGCGTCGTCATGCGCGCCAGCTGGACGCGCAGTCGCGCTTCCTGCGGCTGCGCCTGGAGCTGGAGCACCTGTACCGGCAGCCGTGGCGCAGCGCCGGCTAGCAGCTCGGACCGCGCCGGCCGCCGCGGAGCCAGGCGCGCACGGTCTGCGAACTCGCTCGAAGCCCCGGCCCACCCCGCTCGGCCAGCCCCCTTCAAGCCCCGATCACGCCTCCATCGCGCCTTCGCACCGCCACCGTCGCGGACCGCGGCCGGCCCCCCGGCCCGTGGTCCTGCGGCCAGCTTGAATACCGCGTCGGCACCGCCGGGTCGCTGCGATCGCCCGGCGATTCGCCCGGGTGCTGGACGTTGACGAACAGCGTGCGGCCGTCGGGCGTCGTGACCGCGCCGGCAATCTCGCCGCCGACGGGGCCGGTGAGGAAGCGCCGCACCTCGCCGCTCACCGGGTCGGCCGCCAGCATCATGTTGTTGCCCAGGCGCGCGTAGTCACTCCGGCCGAGCGAGCTGCTCGAGGCATCGGTCTGGATCCACAGCACGCCGCGCGGATCGACGTAGAGCCCGTCGGGGCTGCCGAAGGCGTCGCCGCGCACGTTGCCGCGCGCCTCGGGCCGCTCGTTGGCCGGGTCACCGGCCAGCACGAAGTGCTCCCAGGCGAAGCGCGTGCCGGCGAAGCCGCCGTCTTCCTTCCAGCGCAGGATCTGGCCCATGCTGTTGCCGGCGCGCGGGTTGGCGGCATCGACCGGCGGCTGGCCCTCCTGGCCGCGCGCGCGGTTGTTGGTGAGGCTGCAGTAGACCTCGCCGGTGCGGGCATCGCCGGCCGTCCACTCGGGCCGGTCCAGGCGCGTCGCGCCAACGCGGTCGGCGGCCTGGCGTGTCTTCACGAGCAGCTCGCCCTGGCTGGCAAAGCCGGCCGCGGCGTCCAGCCCAGCGCGGCCGGCGACGAGCGCGATCCACTCGCCGCGACCATCGGCGTCGAAGCGCGCGACGTGCAGCGTGCCGTGGTCCAGCAGCTCGCGGTTGGCGGCGTAGCCGCCGGGTCGCACGGCATCGCGCGAGACGAACTTGTAGAGGTACTCGAAGCGCGCGTCCTCGCCCATGTAGACCACGGCACGCCCGTCGGCCGCCTGCGTGACCCAGGCGCCCTCGTGCGCGGCGCGGCCAAGCGCGGTGCGCTTGACCGGCGTGCTGCCCGGATCGAAGGGATCGATCTCGACCACCCAGCCGTGGCGGTTGAACTCGTTCGGGTGCCGGCGCGCGTCGAAGCGCTCGTCGTGCTCGTGCCAGCGGTACCAGCCGCCGTCGCGCCGCAAGCCCCAGCGGCGCTGGTGCGCATCGGGCTGCTCCGGCGCGCGGAAGTAGTCGGCGAAGTTCTCCTCGCAGGCGAGGTAGCTGCCCCAGGGCGTGACGCCGTGGGCGCAGTTGTTGAACGTGCCCAGCACCTGCGTGCCGGCGGGGTCGAACGCGGTCCGCATCAGCGGGTGGCCGGCGGCCGGCCCGGCGATGCGCATCGGCGTCGTCGCCGTGATCCGCCGGGCCAGGCGCGAGGGCCGCACGACGCGCCAGCGGCCGCCACGCGCGCGCGCGATCTCGATCACCGACACGCCGTGCGCCGCCTGCGACTTGCGCACCTTGTCCGCGCTCCAGTCCGCCATGCCGTCGGTGTGCAGCAGGCCGTCGTCGACGTACTCGTGGTTGGTCACCAGCAGACCGCGCGATGCGGTGATCGGGAAGTAGTGCATGCCGTCGTGGTGCATGCCCGACTGCAGCGCCTGCGCTTCGGCGCCCTGGCTCGCATCGGGCGCGAAGGCCGGGGACCCGGTGGCCGCGCCGATCGGGTCGCCCCAGGCGATCAGCACCTCGGCGACATAGCCCGGCGGCACGATCAACGCATCCGCGCCCGATGGCGGCACCGACTCGAAGCCCAGCAACGGCCGCCGGCGTGCCGCCAGAGCACCGGCCGATGCCAGCCCGGCCAGCGGCGCCAGCACGCGCCGCAGCGCTGCTGCCAGGCCGCCGCCGACGACGACGCGGCGCGCCGGATCGCTCAGCGCCTGGAGGTCGGGGGTCGTGGAAGGATTCGAGTCCTCCATCGACGCAAAGTCCTTGGGCATGGCCGCTCCGTCGTCGGCCGCGCTACCCTCGCGGCCATGAAACCCTTGTTGCTCGTCACCGGCGCCAGCCGGGGCATCGGCGGCGCCGTGGTCGACCTCGCCGCGGCCCGCGGCTGGGCCGTGGCCCTGAACTATGCCCGCGACGAGCGCGCCGCCACGGCGCGGGTCGAGCGACTGCGTGCCGGCGGTGCCGAGGCCGCCGCCTTTCGCGCCGACGTCGCCGACGACGCGGCCGTGGTGCGCCTGTTCGCCGAGGTCGACGCGCACTTCGGCCCGGGGCCCGACGGCCGCTCGCGCCTACGCGGCCTGGTCAACAACGCCGGCGTGGTCGACATCGCCGCGCGCGTCGATGAGATGTCCGCCGAGCGCGTGCGCCGCATCTTCGCGATCAACGTGCTCGGCGGCTTCTCCTGCGCCCGCGAGGCGGTGCGGCGCATGAGCACGCGGCATGGCGGCCACGGCGGCGCGATCGTCAACCTGTCGTCGGTCGCGGCCAAGCTCGGCTCGGCCGGGCTCTATGTCGACTACGCCGCGTCCAAGGGCGCGATCGACACCTTCACGATCGGCCTGGCCGTGGAGACCGCGGCCGAAGGCATCCGCGTCAACGCGGTGCGCCCCGGCATCATCGACACCGAGATCCATGCCTCGGCCGGCATGGCCGCCCGCGCGCGCCAGATGGCGCCGCAGATGCCGATCGGGCGCGCCGGCACCGCCGACGAGGTGGCGCAGAGCGTCGTGTGGCTGCTGTCGGACGAGGCCAGCTACGTGACCGGCGCGGTGCTGGACGTGGCGGGCGGCCGCTGAGGCCGGGACCGGGACCGCCCCGGGCGCCTACTTCCTCTCGACGATCACCGGCACCAGCTGCAGCGCCTCGCGCACGCGCTGCGCGGCGCCTTGCGCCTCGTCGCGCGAGGCATAGGGCCCCGCCTGCAGGCGAAACAGCGGCGCGTCGCTGAAGACCGCCATGCGCGGTGCGAGCCAGTCCAGCTCGAGCGCGACGCGCTGCTGGAAGTCCTCGGCCCCGCCGCGTTCGCGGAAGGCGCCGAGCTGCACCCAGTAGCCGCGCGCGGGCGGCGTCGCCACGGCCGCACCGCCGTCGGCAGCGTCGAGCGCCTCTGCCGCCCGCGGTGGCTCGATCGCGGGCGGGGCGACGGCCACTTCGGCCAGCACCGGCTCGACCGCGCGGCCCGGGCCGTCGCGCCGCCACGCGCCGCTGCGGATCTCGTCGAAGGTGAGGCGCTCGACCTCGACCGGCGCAACGCCACGCAGCACATCGAGCTTGAGCGCCGCGGTGTAGCTCAGGTCGATGATGCGGCCAGCGACGAAGGGGCCGCGGTCGTTGACGCGCACGATGATCTCGCGCCCATTGGCCGGGTTGCGCACGCGCGCATAGCTGGGCAGCGGCATGGTCTTGTGGGCCGCGGTCATGGCGTGCATGTCGTAGATCTCGCCGCTGGCGGTCTTGCGGCCGTGGAACTTGCGGCCGTACCAGGACGCCAGGCCCTTCTCCTTGACCGGCGCGTCGCGCGCCAGCGGTGTGTAGCTGCGGCCCAGCACCTCGTAGGGCTTGTTGGGCCCGCCGCTGCGGATGGGCTCGACGCGCGGTTCGGCGTCGGGCACGCGGGCCAGGTCGGCCGGAACCTCGGCGGCCGGGCCGTCGCGGCCACTGGCCGGGCCGGGCGCAGAACCCGGCGGCTTCGGGCCCGACGCGCACGCGGCGACGAGCAGGGCCCCGACGACGGCAACGAGGCGGTGCGTCATGTTCACGGGCCATCGCATGGCGCGCACCATACCCGAGGCTGCGGCCGCGGGTGTGTCCGGTGTCGATGCCCCGCGCGGCTGCGGCATCATCCGCTCGCGCCACCGGCGCTCCGACCGACGCCCGCCCCTCCATGGACTTCACCATCGCCAGCATCCTGGCCCTCGACGGCCTGACCAACGGCGCCGTCTACGCGCTGCTGGCGCTGGCCACGGTGCTGGTGTTCGCGGTGACGCGCGTGATCTTCATCCCGCAGGGCGAGTTCGTCGCCTTCGCGGCACTGACCGTCGGCGTGTTCCAGCTCGGCAAGGTGCCGGGCACGGTGTGGCTGCTGCTGGCGATGGCCGCGGCGGTGGTCGTGCTCGACGCCGTGGCCGGCTGGCGACGCGGGGCGGCGCCGCGCAGCATCGCGCTGGCTGCGCTGCGCACGCTGGCCGTGCCGCTGCCGGCCGCCGCGCTCTCGATCTGGCTCGCGCCGCAGCAGCCGCCGCTGTTTCTGCAGGCACTGCTGACGCTGGCGCTGATCACGCCGATGGGGCCGCTGGTCTACCGCCTGGCCTACCAGTCGCTGGCCGGCGCCAGCGTGCTGGTGCTGCTGATCGTCTCGGTCGGCGTGCACTTCGCGCTGACCGGCATCGGCCTGCTGACCTTCGGCGCCGAAGGCTCGCGCAACCCCAGCTTCTGGGACGCGCGCTTCGCGCTCGGGCCGCTGGCGATCAGCGGCCAGACGATCATCATCTTCGGCGTCTCGGCCGCGCTGATCGTGCTGCTGTTCCTCTACTTCGAGCGCTCGCTGCAGGGCAAGGCGCTGCGCGCCACCGCGGTCAACCGGCTGGGCGCGCGGCTGATGGGCATCTCCAGCGACACGGCCGGCCGGCTGTCGTTCACGATGGCCGCCTTCATCGGCGCGCTCTCGGGCCTGCTGATCGGGCCGAACCTGACGATGGTCTACGACAGCGGCTTCCTCATCGGCCTGAAGGGCTTCGTCGCCGCGGTCTTCGCCGGGCTGGCGAGCTACCCGCTGGCCTTCGTCGGCGCACTCGGCGTCGGCCTGCTGGAGAGCTTCGGCTCCTTCTGGGCCAGCGCCTACAAGGAGGTCATCGTCTTCACCGCCATCCTGCCGGTGCTGCTGTGGCGCTCGCTGCGCGACCGCCACGCCGACGAAGAGTGACGACATGAGCAGACCACCACCCGTTCGCCCTGAGCTTGTCGAAGGGCCGTGCGAGGCTTCGACAGGCTCAGCCCGAACGGCCGTCGTGCAGCGCCTGCCCCTGCTGGGCCTCGTCGCCGCCGTCGCGGTGCTGCCGCTGCTGCCGGTGCCCGAGTTCTGGATCACCCAGCTCAACTACATCGGCCTGTACGCGCTGGTGGTGCTCGGCCTGGTGCTGCTGACCGGCGTCGGCGGGCTCACCTCCTTCGGCCAGGCGGCCTTCGTCGGCATCGGGGCCTACACGACGGCCTGGCTCAGCACGCAGACGGGCGTGTCGCCGTGGCTCGCGCTGTGGGTCGGGCTGGGCCTCACGCTGCTGGCCGCGCTGGTGCTGGCCTGGCTGACGCTGCGCATGTCGGGCCACTACCTGCCGCTCGCGACCATCGCCTGGGGCCTGTCGATCTACTACCTGATGGGCACCAGCGAGGCGCTGGGCAAGTACGACGGTCTGCTGGGCGTGCCGGCGCTGTCGCTCGGCGGCATCGACTTCAACCAGGGCCGCAGCATCTACTACCTGATCTGGGGCCTGGCGCTGCTGGGGGCGCTGGCGCTGACGCGCCTGCTCGACTCGCGCGTCGGCCGTGCGATCCGCGCCAGCAAGGCCGGCCCCGGCGGCAGCGCGGTGATGGCCGAGGCGATGGGCGTCTCCAGCTTTCGCTGCAAGGTCGTGATCTTCGTCATCGCGGCGCTGTTCGCCGCCGTTTCGGGCTGGCTGTTCGCGCACTTCCAGCGCACGGTGAACCCCTCGCCCTTCAGCCTGAAGATGGGCATCGAGTACCTCTTCATGGCGGTGGTCGGCGGCGTCGGACAGGTCGGCGGCGCCTTCGCCGGCGCGGCCATCGTCAAGCTGATCGAGGAGCAGCTGCAGGTCTGGCTGCCCGCGCTGCTGGGCGGCAGCGGCAGCTACGAGATCATCGTCTTCGGCATCGCGCTGGTGCTGGCACTGAAGTACGCGCCCGACGGCCTGTGGCCGATGGCGGTGAGGGCGCTGCGCCGCCGCGTGCCGGCGCGCGAACGCACGCGCGACTGGGCCGATGCGCCGCCGCTGCCGGCGCGCAGCAAGCCGGCGCCCGGCGAACTGCTGCTCGACGCGCAGGCGGTGCGCAAGGAATTCGGCGGCCTGGTCGCCGTCAACGACGTCAGCTTCCAGGTGCGCGCCGGCCAGATCGTCGGCCTGATCGGGCCCAACGGCGCCGGCAAGTCGACCACCTTCAACCTCGTCTCCGGCGTGCTGCCACTGACGCGCGGCGCGGTGCACTTCCGCGGCCGGCCGGTCGGCTCGCTCGGCTCGCGGCAGATCGCCGAGCGCGGCATGTCGCGCACCTTCCAGCACGTGAAGCTGATCCCCGAGATGACGGTGCTCGAGAACGTCGCCCTCGGCGGCCACCTGCGCAGCCGCAAGGGCACGCTCGCGGCCATGTTGCGCGCGGACCGCGCCGAGGAGCGCCAGCTGTTCCGCGAGGCCGAGACCCAGCTCGCGCGCATCGGCCTGGGTGCGCAGCTGCACGAGCTGGCCGGCAACCTGGCGCTCGGCCCGCAGCGCCTGGTCGAGATCGCGCGCGCGCTGGCCACCGACCCGGCGCTGCTGCTGCTCGACGAACCGGCCGCCGGCCTGCGCCTGAAGGAGAAGCAGGCACTGGCCGCGGTGCTGCGCCAGCTCAAGGCCGAGGGTCTGTCCATCCTGCTGGTCGAGCACGACATGGACTTCGTCATGGGCCTCGTGGACCGCATCGTCGTGATGGAGTTCGGCACGCTGCTGATGGAAGGCACGCCGGCCGAGGTGCAGGCCAGCCCGGCGGTGCGCGCCGCCTACCTCGGGACCGAACACTGATGGGCGCGCCGCTGCTCGAGGTGCACGACCTGCACGCCGGCTACGGCAAGGCCGAGGTGCTGTCCGGCCTGAGACTGCAGGCGGCGCCGGGCAGCGTCGTCACCGTGATCGGCCCCAACGGCGCCGGCAAGTCGACACTGCTGAACGCGCTGATGGGCGTGCTGCCGGCGCGCGGCCGCATCCTGCACGGCGGCGAGGACATCGCCGCGCTGACGCTGGAGGAGCGCGTGATGCGAGGCATCGCGCTGGTGCCCGAGAAGCGCGAGCTCTTCGCCACGATGCCGGTCGAGGACAACCTGCTCCTCGGCGGCTACCGGCAGATGCGCCTCGGCCGCAAGGACTGGCAGGGCGAGATGGAGCGCGTCTACGAGCTGTTCCCGCGCCTGAAGGAGCGGCGCCGCCAGCTCGCCGGCACGCTGTCGGGCGGCGAGCGCCAGATGCTGGCGATCGGCCGCGCGCTGATGAGCCGGCCGGCGCTGCTGATGCTGGACGAGCCCAGCCTGGGGCTCGCCCCGCTGGTCGTGAAGGACATCTTCCGCACCATCGCGCGGCTGCGCGAGACCGGCGTCACCATCCTGCTGATCGAGCAGAACGCGCGGGCCGCGCTCGAGGTCGCCGATCACGGCTACGTGCTCGAGACCGGCGAGATCGCGCTCGAGGGGCCGGCCGCCGCGCTGCGCGACGACCCGCGCGTGGTCGAGACCTACCTCGGCGCAGCGGGGCGTTAGGGCCTCAGGCGGCCAGCGTCGCGCCCCACCAGGCCCGCGACGCCGCCGGCCGGATCTCGACCTCGGGCGTGTCGGCCACCGCATAGAGGTCGACCGTCGCGCACAGGTGATCGTCGAGCGCCGGCAGCACGCCCCAGGCCAGCTTGTCGGCCACCGCGGCCTCGATCGCGGCCTGGATCGCCGGGGCCAGCTGGCGGTCGCCGCGATAGGCCTCGACGAGCCGGTGGGCGCGCCGTGCGCTGCCGCTGCTGTTTCGTTCCCAGAGTCTCATCGTGCTCTCCCCGATCGTCGCTGCGTCGTGAACGAAGCTTCGGCGACGAACCCGGCCGTCGCCATCCACCGGATGAGCTAGGTCGAACGGGGGGGTCCGGCCAGCGCAACGAGCGTCAGCGTGACGCAGTGCGCACACGGTGCGATGTCCGTCCCTGCTCGCCGGATTGCATCTGCAATCAAGGGGGTCGGGCAACGACACGCGCGGGCAACCGGTCGCCGCCACGATGCCGGTCAGCGGGATCCCCCGCAGCGTCGAAAGTGAGGACTCCATGGATCAGATCCGCGCCATGCGTACCTTCGTCCGGGTGGCCGATGCCGGCAGCTTCGTGAACGCCTCGCGGCTGCTCGACCTGGCGCCGGCCGTCGTGACGCGCGACGTCGCCGACCTCGAGCATCACCTCGGCGCGCGCCTCGTCAACCGCACCACGCGGCGCATGGCGCTGACCTCGATCGGCGAGCGCTACCTCGAGCGCGCCCGCGCCATCCTCGACGACATCGATCACGCGACCGCGCTCGTCAGCGCCGCCGGCGACGTCGCCCAGGGCGCCGTGCGCCTGGCCGTGCCCGCCGCGTTCGCGGCGCAGCGGCTGGCGGAACGGCTGCCGCGCTTCGCCGCCGCGCATCCGCGCATCACCGTGCAGCTGAGCGCGATCGATGCCAGCGAGGCCCGGGTCAACGACCACGACGTCACGATCGTGCTGGCGTCGGCGCCGTTGGACGGCTCCTTCGTGGCCCGGCCGCTGGCGAGCTGCGACGTGATCGCCTGTGCCGCGCCGGCCTACCTGCAGGCGCGCGGCCGGCCGCAGCAGCCGGGCGACCTGTCGACCCACGACCTGCTGCTGGCCGCCGGCGCCGCGACCGACCGCACCGCCGTCGAGCTGCAGCGTTGCGACGCGACATCGGACGACGCACGGGACGCGCGCATCAGCGTGCTGCCGCAGCGCTGCGCGCTGGCCTCCACCGACGACGCGACGCGGCTCTCGGCCGCGCTCGGCGGCCTGGGCATCGCCGTGCTGCCGGCCTTCATCGCCGAGGCCGCGCTGCGCGAGGGCCGGCTCGAGCGCGTGCTGCCCGCCTGGCGCCTCGGCACGCTCACCGCCTGGGCCTGCATGCCGTCGCGCCGCCACGTGGCGGCAAGCACGCGCGCGCTGATGGACTTCCTGGTGGCCGAGTTCGGCCCGGCCCCCACCCCCACGGCGCGCGCGCGCCGCAGCACCCGGCGTCCGGCCGAGGAGACCCTGCAATGACCCCACCCGCCGACCCCGACGACGACCTCGCCGGCACCGCGAGCCTGGTCGTCGGCGACAGCGATCTCGCGACGCGGCTCAACCAGCGTCCCGGCGACGCCTTCCCGCCGGTCTTCGCGACGGCCCGCATGATCGGCCTGATGGAGCTGGCCGCCGCCCGCGCGCTGCAGCCGCGGCTGGCCGAGGGCGAGCTCTCGGTCGGCGTCAGCGTCGACGTCGGCCACGGCGCGGCCACCTGCCTCGGTGCCGAGGTGACGGCCAGCGCGCGGCGCCGCGGCGGCAGCGCCCACTGAAAGGAGCCCGGCATGCACGACGCCATCACCTACCGCGGGACGGTCTATCCCTGGCACTGCGACCACATGGGCCACATGAACGTCATGTGGTACGTGGGCAAGTTCGACGAAGCGGTCTGGCACCTGTTCGCGCGGGTCGGCCTGACGCCGACCTACCTGAAGGAGCAGCGGCGCGGCATGGTCGCGGCCGAACAGCACATCCGCTACCTGCGCGAACTGGTCGCCGGCGACCTGGTGGTGGTGCACTCCGGCATCCTCGAGCTGCGCGACAAGGTTGTCCGCATCCACCAGACCCTGCTCGACGGCGAACGCGGCCACGTGGCGGCGACGATGGAGCTGACCGGCATCCACATCGACACGCAGGCGCGCAAGGCCCTGCCCTTCCCGCCCGAGATCGCCGAGGCCGTGCGCGAGGACATGCGCCGCCGGCCGGCCGCCTGAGGACCCCGGACCGGCGCGCGCCGCTGTTTCATCTGTAATCCGCGGGCCGCCTCGGCGCGGGCCCGCAATGACACACTGAACCCATGCCTCCGATCGACCCGGCCGCGCCGACCGTGCTGCTGCTCGACACCGACCCCGCGCTGCGCGGACTGGTGAGCGAGTGGCTGGCCGACGGCGGCTACCAGGTGCATCACGACGAGCCCCGGCCGGACGCCGGGGGGACGCCGCCCGACCTCATCGTGGTCGACGTGCCGTTCCCGCGCCAGGGCGGCTCGGACCGGCTGCGCCGCCTGGCCGACCACCATCCCGGCACGCCGGTGCTGGCGCTGTCGCCGACCTTCCTGTCCGGCGCCGGCCGCCACGGCGCGGTCGCACGCGAACTGGGCGTGGCCGGCGTGCTGCCCAAGCCGCTGACGCGCGACGCCTTGCTGGTCGCGGTGACGCGGCTGCTCGCTGCCGACCGGTGATGGCCTGGGTCGCCGACTGGATCCGTCGCCAGCCGCGCCACGGCCTGGTCGGCGGTCTGGGCGGTCTGTTCATCGCGGTGATCGTCGCGCTCGCCGCCTACGACATCGTGCGCGGCCATCGCAACGCGGTCGAGGCGACCGCGCGCGAGCTGAATGCGCAGGCCCGCGTGATCGCCGAGCAGACCGCGCGCAGCCTGCAGGCCGTCGACGTCGTGCTGCGCCACGTGGCCGACCCGCTGCGCGGCGTCGACCTGTCGACGCTGTCGCCGCGCGAGATGCACGAGCACCTGCAGCAGCAGGCGGTCGGCCTGGTGCAGATCGACGGCCTCGCGGTGCGCGATGCCGAGGGCCGCACCGTGGCCTTGTCCTGGGCCTACCCGACGCCGCCCAGCAACCTCAGCGTCACCGACCTCGGCTTCTTCGCGGCGCTGCGCGAGCACCCGCCGGGCGAGGTCTTCGTCGGTGCGACGCTGCAGGGCCGCAGCGACGGCCGCTGGGTGTTCCCGGTCGCGCGGCGCATCGACCGCGGTGACGGCCGCTTCGGAGGCTTCGTCGGCGCGCGCGGCCGCGTCGACTACTTCCAGCAGTTCTACCGCGACGTGACGCCCGACGCCGGCACGACGATCGCGCTGCTGCATGCCGACGGCACGCTGATGGCGCGCCATCCGCCGGCCGACGGCCAGCTCGGCCGGCGCATGCCGCCGCTCGATGCGCAGGCCGCGGCGCCGGGCACGCCGCTGCGCAGCGTGAGCCCGATCGACGGCGTCGAGCGCTTCAGCGCGCTCCAGCCGGTCGGCGGCTACCCGGTGTCGGTGCTGATCAACCGCGACGTGAGCGCCGCGCTCGGCCCCTGGCGCGAGCAGGCGGTCGGCACCGCGCTGCGCACGCTGGCGCTGGGGCTGCTGGCGGCGACGCTGCTGGCCGTGGCGCGGCGCCAGTTGCGGCGCCTGCAGACCGTCGGCGACTCGCTGGCCGAGTCCCAGGAGCGCTTTAGCGTCGCGGTCGCGGGCTCGGACGACGGCATCTGGCTGTGGGACTACGTGCAGGAGCGG
Organism: uncultured Methylibium sp.; assembly: GCA_964616015.1. Lineage (GTDB taxonomy): Bacteria > Pseudomonadota > Gammaproteobacteria > Burkholderiales > Burkholderiaceae_C > Methylibium. The sequence goes on from CAZTTC010000062.1 coordinate 13,979, forward strand.
GCGTTCGCGTCGGCACGCGCGCGGCAGATCCTGGGGGCAGCACCCGGCGCGGAGATGCAGTCGATGGACGAATGGAGCGCCACCGTCGACGCACGGCTGCATCCCGACGACCGGGCGCTGCGCCGCCAGGCGATCGACGCGCACCTGGCCGGTCGCACGCCGACCTACCAGGCCGAGTACCGCGTCACCGACGACCGCGGCGGCTGGCGCTGGATCGGCGTGCGCGGCCTGTGCGCGCGCGACGCCGACGGCCGGCCGCAGCGCATGGCCGGCTCGGTCAGCGACATCGATGCACGCAAGCGCGCCGAAGAGGCCCTGCGCGAGTCCGAACAGCGCTACGCGCTCGCAATGACCGGCTCGCACGAGGGCCACTGGGTCTGGGACATCGACGCCAAGCAGGTCTTCGTGTCGGCGACGCTCTCGGAGCTGTTCGGCCTGGGCGGCGGCGCACGCACCATGCCCGACGACGAGTACTTCGCGCGCCTGCCGCTGCACCCCGACGACCGCGAGCGCGTGCATCGCAACCGCCAGGACCACGTCGCCGGGCTCACGCCGCGGCTGGACCACGAGTTCCGCATCGTCGGGGGGCACGGCGAGCTGCGCTGGGTCCACACCCGCGGCCAGTGCTTCCGCGACGCCGCCGGGCGCCCGCAGCACCTGGCCGGCGCGACCATGGACGTGACCGATCGCCGCGCCGCCGCGCAGGCGCTGCGCGACCGCGAGGAAGCGCTGCGCCAGTCGGACGAGCGCTACCAGCTCGCCGTCGAGGGCTCGAACCAGGGCCTGTGGGACTGGGACCTGAAGAGCGACCTGCTGTTCCTGTCGCCGCGCGCCCAGCAGCTCAACTTCGTCGAGCCGGGCGAACCGCTGCGGCCGCGCCGCGAGTGGGTCGCGCTGACCGACTACCACCCCGAGGACTTCGCGCGCGTGCGCCGGGCGATCGGCGAGCACCTGCACGGCCGCACGCCGGAGTTCTCGGTCGACTACCGCGTGCGCCATCACTCCGGCGAATGGCGCTGGTACCGCCAGCGCGGCGTCGCACTGCGCGACGCCGAAGGACGGCCCTACCGCATGGCCGGCTCGATGGAGGACATCAGCGCACCCAAGCACGCCGAGGCCGAGCGCGAGCGGCTCGAGCAGCAGCTGCGCCAGGCGCAGAAGCTCGAGGCCATCGGCACGCTGGCCGGC
>CAZTTC010000063.1:0-15121 GCA_964616015.1 uncultured Methylibium sp.
CCGCACCAACCTTGAGGCCGCCGACGAGATCGCCCGCCAGATGCGGCTGCGCGACCTGGGCGGCCTGATCGTCGTCGACTTCATCGACATGGAGGAGAGCAAGAACCGCCGCGAGGTCGAGACCCGCCTGCGCGACGCGCTGCGCACCGACCGTGCGCGCGTGCAGTTCAGCTCGATCAGCAAGTTCGGCCTGCTGGAACTGAGCCGCCAGCGCCTGCGCCCGGCGCTCAGCGAAGGCAGCCACATCACCTGCCCTCGCTGCAACGGCACCGGCCACATCCGCGACACCGAGTCTTCCGCGCTGCAAATCCTGCGCATCATCCAGGAAGAGTCGATGAAGGAGAACACCGCCGCCGTGCACGTGCAGGTGCCGGTGGAGGTCACGTCCTTCCTGCTCAACGAGAAGCGCACCGAGATCACCAAGATCGAGCTGCGCCAGCGCACCACGGTGCTGCTGGTGCCCAACAAGCACCTCGAAACGCCCAACTACAAGCTCGAGCGCCTGCGCCACGACGACCCGCGGCTCGAGAACCTGCAGGCCAGCTACACGATGATCGAGGAGCCGGACGACGAGGTCGGCATCACGCGTCGCGAGAAAGCCAAGGCCAAGCAGGAGCCGGTGATCAAGGGCGTGCTGCCCGACCAGCCCGCGCCGCCGCCGGTGGCGCGCGAGCCGGCGCCCCCCAAGCGCGAACCGGTCGCCAAGGCGCCCGTGGCTGCACCGCCCGTGATCGCGGCGCCGGTCCCGGCCAGCGGCGGCTTCTTCGGCTGGGTCAAGAAGCTGTTCGGTGCCGGCGAGGCTCCGGCGGCCACGCCGGCGGCCGTGCCGGCGCCTGCCACGCCCGGTGGGCGTGAGGGCCAGCGTGACGGTGGCCGGGGCGGCCGCCGCGGTGGCCGTGAGGGTCAGCGCGAAGGCCAGCGTGGCGAGCGCGGTGGCGAAGCCCGCGAAGCGCGCGGCGAACGCAAGGACCGCGGCGAGGATCGCAACCGCCGTGGCGAGCGCGACGGTCGCGGTCGTCGTAGCGAGCGTCCCGAAGGGGCCGCGGCCGAGGCCGAGCCGCGCACGAACGATCGCCCGCCGCGCGGCGAGGGCCGCCGTGGTCCGCGATCAGAGGGCCAGGCTGCGACCACCGACGAGTCGGCACTGCCGCTGATCGCCGCCGCCGAAGGCCAGTTGCCGCTCACGGATGCACCCGATGCGGTCGAAGGCGAACGCGAGGGCCAGCGACGTCGGCGCCGTCGCGGCGGTCGCGGCCGCAGCGAGCGCGAAGAGGGCCAGGCCGCGGGCAGCACCGACGCGCCGGAATCCCTGAACGGCGAGGCGCCGAGCGAGACAGCGACCCCCGAGGGCGGCGAAACCCTGCGCACCGATGAAGACGCTGGCGCCAGCGCTGAGGACGAAGGCGGCGAGGCGCGTCGCCGCCGTCGCGGCGGCCGCGGTCGTCGTGAGCGTGGCGAGGGCGAAGCCGGCGCACCGATGGCAGCGGCCGGCGACGCCGCGCCGCAGGCCGAAGGCGAAGCCCCGGCAGCCACGGCGCCGGACGATGCTCCGACGACCCGTCCGTGGTGGGAGAACGAGACCCCGGCCCAGGACGAGGCCCAGCCGGCGGCGCCTGTCGCCGCCGTGCGGCCCGAGCCTGCACCCGCGCCGACCCCGGCGAGCCGACCCGCCACGGCGCCCGCCTTCGTCGCGGCTCCGGCCGAACCGGCGAACGTTGCTGCCGCGCCGGTGGCAGCGCCGCCGGTCGTCGTCGCGCCCTACGAGTTGCCGCTGGCGCAACTGGCGGCCGTTGCCGGCGATGCCGGCCTGGAATGGGTCAACTCCGACGCCGACAAGGTCCGCGCCGTGCAGCAGGCGATGGCCGACGCGCCGAAGGCGGCGCGCGTGCCGCGCGAGCCCAAGCCGGTGGTGGCGCTGGACGACGGCCCGCTGGTGTTGGTCGAGACGCGCAAGGACCTGTCGCAGATCAAGCTGCCGTTCGAGCAGCAGCAAGCGGTCTGAGGCCGCGAGGCCCTGGCGGGCGGGCCTTGCAGGCCCCGCGCGCTAGGGCAGCAGCTCCAGCGCGCGCTGGTAGGGCGCGTGGTGCATCAGGTCGTCCCAGGGCCAGGGGGCGGTCTGAGGCAGCAGGGCCAGCCGGCGCGCCTCGCTGTCGGCGTCGGGCCGCCAGCGGCCGTTGGCCAGCGCGGTGTCCAGGCCCTCGATCAGGGCATCGAGCGGCGCTCCGCCGCCCAGCGACTGGTTGCACAGCAGCACCAGATCGCAGCCGGCGTTCAGCGCCGCGATGCCGGCCTCGGTCGGCGTGCCGGCGACGGTCGCGCCCTGCATGCTGAGGTCGTCGCTGAAGATCGCACCGGTGAAGCCGAGCTGGCCGCGCAGGATATCCTGCAGCCAGCGTGCCGAGAAGCCGGCCGGCTGCGGATCGACCTTCGGGTAGATCACGTGCGCCGGCATCACGCTGGCGAGGCTGGTCGACAGCCACTCGTAGGGCCGGGCGTCGTCGGCAAGGATCGCCTTCAGTGGGCGCCGGTCGACCGGCACCTCGGTGTGCGAGTCGGCCGCGACGTAGCCATGTCCGGGGAAGTGCTTGCCGCAGCTGCCCATGCCGGCCAGCAGGAGGCCGTGCATCAGGCTCTTGGCCAGCAGCGTCGCGACACGCGCGTCGCGATGGAAGGCGCGGTCGCCGATCACGCCGCTGGGCCCGTGGTCCAGGTCGAGCACCGGCGTGAAGCTGAAGTCGACGCCGCAGGCGCGCAGCTCGCTCGCGAGCACGAAGCCGCAGGCAGTGGCGGCGTCGGTCGCCGCCATGGCCCCGGCCCCGGGGCCATCCGCATCACCATCCTGCATCCACAGCTCGCCCAGCGCACGCATCGGCGGCAGGTGGGTGAAGCCGTCGCTGCGGAAGCGCTGCACGCGCCCGCCCTCGTGGTCGACGCAGACCAGCACATCGGGGCGCAGCGACTTGACCTCGGCGGTCAGCGCCGTCAGCTGCGACCGGTCGCGCCAGTTGCGCGCGAAGAGGATGAGCCCGCCGACCAGCGGGTGCTGCAGGCGGCGGCGGTCGTCGGCGTCGAGGGCCGTGCCGGCGATGTCCAGGACGATCGGCGAGTGGTCGGTCATGTCATGAGGCCGGGGTTTGCTCGACCACCACGAAGGCGGCCGCGTAGTCGGATTCGTCGGTCAGGGTCACGTGGGCGATCAGGCGGCGCTCCGCGAACCACCGGGCCAGGTCGCCGTGCAGCGCGATCTCGGGCTTGCCGCTGGGCGCCTTGACGACCTCGCAGGCCCGCCAGCTCATCGGGTGGTGAATGCCCAGCCCGATGGCCTTGGAGAAGGCCTCCTTGGCCGCGAAGCGCGTGGCCAGGTAGCTGAGGCCGCGTGCGGCGACCTTGGCACTGCGGGCGCGGTAGACCGCGATCTCGTGCGGACCGAGCACCTTCTCGGGGAAGCGCTCGCCGCGCCGCTCGAGCGTGGCGGCGATGCGGCGGATGTCGCAGAGGTCCGTGCCGATGCCGAAGATCATGGCGAGGCGCGGTGGATGCAGCGCAGGTAGTCGCGCACGGTCTCGGCGAGGCCCAGTTCCAGCGCGTCGGCGATCAGGGCGTGGCCGATCGACACCTCCAGCACGCCTGGCACGGCGCGCAGGAAGTCGCCGAGGTTGTCGCGGTTGAGATCGTGGCCGGCGTTGAGTCCCAGCCCGACGCTCAGCGCGGCCCGGGCCGCCGCGGTGTAGCGCGCCAGGACCGCCGCGGCCTCGGGCGTGCGGTGGGCGCGCGCGAAGGCCTCGGTGTAGAGCTCGACGCGGTCGGCGCCGATCGCGCGCGCCTCGGTCATGGCCTCGGGCAGCGGGTCCATGAACAGGCTGACGCGCACGCCAAGCGCGTGGCATTCGTCGATCAGCGGACGCAGCCGGTCGCTGTCGGCCGGCAGGCTCCACCCGTGGTCGGACGTGGCCTGCTCGACGCTGTCGGGCACGAACGTGGCCTGGTGCGGCCGGACTTCGCGCACCAGGTCCATCAGGTTGTGGAAGGGGTTGCCTTCGAGGTTGTACTCGGCCTGCGGCCAGTCGCCGGCCAGCATCGCCGCGAGCTCGTGCACGTCCTGGGTCCGGATGTGGCGCTGGTCGGGCCTCGGATGGACGGTGATGCCGTGGGCGCCCGCCTCCAGCACCCTCACCGCGGCGCCGGTGACGCTGGGGATCGTCAAGCTCCGCTGGTTGCGCAGCAGCGCCACCTTGTTCAGGTTGACCGACAGCGCGGTGGTGGCGCCATGGGCCGGCAGTCCGGAGACGATCAGCGGGTTCATCGGGGCACTCGCGGGTTCAGCGTTCGAGGTTCTGCAGGTCCACCATCAGCTGGCGGGTGCGCAGCACCGGCGTCGCGAGATGATAGTGAAGCAGGTGGCGCAGCATGGGCTTGAGACCGCCCAGCGCCGGCAGGCAGGCGCGCTGCAGCGCGGCCAGGTCATCGGCATCGAGGGCCGCCTGCAGCGGCACCCAGGCAAGCGCGGCCAGGCCGGGTTCGCCGGGCGCGACCGGCACCAGCCCGGCGTCCGGCTTCAGCGCGTGCGGCACCTCGGCCGCCAGCGGCTGCTGGGTCGGCGTCACCAGCAGGAGGTCGGGCAGCAGGCCGATCTCGCGCAACAGCACCAACTCGAAGGCTCGCAGCGCGGCCTCGACGCTGGTGTCGTCGCCGCCCGCCAGCGCCGGCAGCGTCTGCGCGTAGGCGTCGAAGAGCGCCGGGTGCGGATCCTGGCGCGCCAGCAGCTTCATGAGCAGCTCGTTCAGGTAGAAGCCGGTCAGCAACGCGGCGCCGCCGGGCATCGCCGGGCCGCCGGCTCGTTCGGCAGCCTTGAGCGGCTGGACTTCGGCGCTGTCGGCCTCGTCGGAACGCGCGCGCCGGACCCCGTAGCTCACGTTCAGGCGCTGGAAGGGCAGCAGCACGGCGCGCAGCTGCGAGTACGGCCGCTTCGCGCCCCGGGCCGCGACCGCCACGCGACCGTGCTCGCGCGTGAACAGGTCGAGGATCAGGCTGGACTCGCTCCAGTCGTAGCGATGCAGCAGGTACGCGGCTTGGAGCGCAGCGCTCACTCGTAGCCGTAGCTCTTGAGGCGCGTCTCGTCGTCGGCCCAACCCGAACGGACCTTGACCCAGAGCTCGAGGAAGACCTTGCCGCCGGTCAGGCGCTCGAGTTCGACGCGCGCATCGGTGCCGATGCGCTTGAGGCGCTCGCCCTTCTCGCCGATGACCATGCCCTTGTGCGCCTCGCGTTCGACGATGATGGTGGCGCTGATGCGGCGCAGGGCGCCCTCTTCCTTGAACTCGTCGATGACGACGGTCGAGGTGTATGGAAGCTCGTCGCCGGTCAGGCGGAACAACTTCTCGCGCACGATCTCGCTGGCCAGGAAACGCTCGCTCCGGTCGGTCAGCGCCTCCTCGTCGTAGAACCAGGGCTGCTCGGGCAGGTAGGGGGCGAGGATGTTCAGCAGCCGCAGTGCGTCGGTCTCGTCCTTCGCGGCCAGCGGCACGAACTCGGCGAAGGGGTGGCGGTCCTGCATGCCCTTCAGCCACGGCGCCAGCTCGGCGCGGCGGCGCACGAGGTCGAGCTTGTTGGCGACCAGCAGCACCGGCTTGTCCGGCGGCAGCAAGGCCAGCACCTTCGCGTCGTCGAGGCCGAAGCGCCCCGCCTCGACGACGAAGAGCAGCACGTCCACGTCGCCGACGGTCGCCTGGACCGTCTTGTTGAGGTTGCGGTTCAAGGCCCCGGTGCCCCGCACGGTGTGGCGCGTCTGGAAGCCCGGCGTGTCGACGAACACGAACTGCGCGGAACCCTCGGTGCGGATGCCGGTGATGCGGTGGCGCGTGGTCTGGGCCTTGCGCGAGGTGATGCTGACCTTCTGGCCGACCAGCGCGTTCAGCAGGGTCGACTTGCCGACGTTGGGACGGCCCACGATGGCCACCAGCCCGCAACGCCGTGTTGACTCGTCGATGGCGTCGTCCGCAGGGGAGGAAGCGTTCATGGGGGCGGGGAGCGGTCCTTGGCTTTCAGTGTAGCCAGCGCCGCCTGGGCCGCCTCCTGCTCGGCGGCCCGGCGCGAGCGGCCCTCGCCGCGGGCCTCGAGCGATTGCGACGGAACGCTGCAAACCACGACGAACAGCTGCTCGTGCTGGCGGCCGCTGGTGCTGGCGATGCGGTAGGCGGGCACCGGCAGGCGACGCGCCTGCAGCCACTCCTGCAGCTCGGTCTTGGGGTCGCGGGTCCAGGCCTGCGCTGCCGTGCTGGCCACCAGGGGCCGCAAGAGGCGCTCGACCAGCGCCTGGGCCGGCGCGAAGCCGCCATCGAGGTAGACGGCGCCGATCACGGCTTCCAGCGCATCGGCCAGGATCGAAGCGCGCTGCGCGCCGCCGCTGCGCGCCTCGCCCTCGCTCAGGCGCAGCAGGGGCGGCAGCTGCAGCTCGAGCGCCAGGCGGTGCAGCGTCTCCTCGCGCACGAGATGGGCGCGCACGCGGGTCAGGTCGCCTTCGTCGGATTGTTCGAAGTGCCGGTACAGCAAGCTGGAGACGGCTGCCGAGAGCACGGCGTCGCCGAGAAACTCGAGCCGTTCGTTGTGACCAGCCCCGAAGCTGCGGTGGGTCAGGGCCCGGTCCAGCAGGGCCTCCTGCGCGAACCGATGGCCAAGCCGCGCCTGCAGGGCATCGAGGGCCGTGGTCAAGGTCGCCGGCTCCTCACCGCGGCCGCCGGGCGGCGCCGCGGTCGCCGTTCATTGCGAGCGGCCCCGGTACTTGATGACCAGGTAGACCGGCTCGATCAGCTCGATCTCCTTGTCGTAGCCGAACTTGATCACGACGCGCTCGTTTTCCTTCGTGATCTCGAGGTCCTTGCCGGTGATCGACGAGATGGAGTACTCGATATCCTTCTGGCGCTCGAAGGCGTTGCGGATCTCGGGCACGGTGCCTCCGCCTTCCTTGGCGATCTTGTTGACCGCCCGCTGGATGGTGAAGTACTCGTTCATCGTCGGCAGGACCTTCAGACCGACCAGGGCCACGCAGGCGATGATGATGGCCCAGAACAGCAAGCCGATCAGCGTGACGCCCCGTTGGGCAGGCAGGGCGCGCGCGGACTGCGGCAGTGCCAAGGCCATCGTTGTTCTCCTGTTGGTGTGCGGACTCACTGGAACGGGCCGATCCGGCGAAGGTTACCGAAATTCATCCACACAAAAAAGGCCTTGCCGACGATGTTCTCGTCGGGCACGAAGCCCCAGTAGCGCGAGTCCTCGGAATTGTCCCGGTTGTCGCCCATCATGAAGTAGTGGCCGGGTGGCACGGTGCAGACCACGCCCTCGGCGTTGTAGCGGCACTGGTCACGGAACTTCTGGAACTCGGGGCGAGGCAGCACGAAGCTTTGGCGGTCCTTGTCCGTGAGGACGCGATGCTCGACCGGGCCGAGCTTCTCGGTGGCCTGCTGGGCATAGCGGCGCACGTCCTCGTTGTAGAAGTCGGGCAGGGGCCGGGTCTCGACCGGCCGACCGTTGATCGTCAGCTTCTTGTTGAGATAGCCGACCTCGTCGCCGGGCACACCGACCACTCGCTTGATGTAGTCCACGCTCGGGTCGACCGGGTAGCGAAACACCATCACGTCGCCGCGCCGAGGATCGTGGTTGGCGATGAGCTTCTTGTTGATCACCGGCAGGCGAACGCCGTAGTGGTACTTGTTCACCAGGATCAGGTCGCCGATGGCCAGTGTCGGGATCATCGAGCCCGAGGGGATCTTGAACGGCTCGAACAGGAAGGAGCGCAGCAGGAAGACGACCAGGATCACCGGGAACAGGCCGGCGGTCCAGTCCAGCCACCAGGGCTGGGCCAGAAGCCGCTGCCGAGCGGCGTCGACCTGCCCATCGATCTGCTGGATGCCCTGGCGCTGCAGCTCGGCCCGGCGTTGGGCGTCCTGGGTCTCCAATAGCCCGGCGGCAGCCACCCGCTGCGGCATGAAGTGCAGGCGCTCCGCCAACCAATAGCCGAAGGTCACCAGGGTGAGGACGAACAGCAGCAGCGAGAAGTTGCCGCCCCAGGAGCCGATGTACCAGCCGCCCAGGTAGACGACAAGGGCGCCGTAGAGCAGGCCGGTCAGTGCACTCATGCGTCAGGGTTCAGTCGTCGACTTGGAGGATGGCAAGGAAGGCTTCCTGCGGCACCTCGACGGTGCCGATCTGCTTCATCCGCTTCTTGCCTGCCTTCTGCTTTTCGAGCAGCTTGCGCTTGCGCGTGATGTCGCCGCCATAGCATTTTGCCAGCACGTTCTTGCGCAGCGCTTTGATGTTTTCGCGGGCGATGATGTTGGCCCCGATCGCGGCCTGGATCGCCACGTCATACATCTGGCGCGGGATCTGCTCGCGCATCTTGGCGGCCACGGCCCGGCCACGGAACTGGCTCTGGCTGCGGTGCACGATGATCGAGAGCGCGTCGACACGGTCGCCGTTGATCAGGATGTCGACCTTGACGACATCGGCGGCGCGGTACTCCTTGAACTCGTAGTCCATCGAGGCGTAGCCGCGCGACACCGACTTCAGCTTGTCGAAGAAGTCCAGCACGATCTCCGCGAGCGGCAGCTCGTAGGTCAGGTGGACCTGGCGGCCGTGGTAGGCCATGTTCATCTGCACGCCGCGCTTCTGGTTGCACAGCGTCATCACCGGGCCGACGCAGTCCTGCGGCATGTACAGGTGCACGGTGACGATGGGCTCGCGGATCTCGGCGATCTTGCCGATCTCGGGCATCTTGGACGGGTTCTCGACCTCGATGACCTCGCTCGCCGTGCCGCCGAGCTGCACCTGGTAGACCACGCTGGGCGCGGTGGTGATCAGGTCCTGGTCGAACTCGCGCTCCAGCCGCTCCTGCACGATCTCCATGTGCAGCAGGCCGAGGAAGCCGCAGCGAAAGCCGAAGCCCAGCGCCTGGCTGACCTCGGGCTCGTAGCGCAGCGAGCTGTCGTTGAGCTTGAGCTTCTCGAGTGCGTCGCGCAGCGAGTCGTACTCGCTCGCCTCGGTCGGGTAGAGCCCGGCGAAGACCTGGGGCTGGATCTCCTTGAAGCCGGGCAGCGGCTCGGAGGCCGGGCCGGCGTTGTTCGGCAGCTTCTTCTCGAGCGTGATGGTGTCGCCGACCTTGGCCGCCTGCAGCTCCTTGATGCCGGCGATCAGGAAGCCGACCTCGCCGGCGCGCAGCTCTTCGCGCTGCACCGACTTGGGCGTGAACACACCCAGCTGCTCCAGCCCGTAGACGGTGTTCGTCGCCATCATGCGGATCCGGTCGCCCTTCTTCAGCGCGCCATCGACCACGCGCACGAGCATCACGACGCCGACGTAGTTGTCGAACCAGGAGTCGATGATCATCGCGCGCGGCGGACCGTCGGGCTGGCCCCGCGGTGCCGGCATGCGGGCGATCACGGCCTCGAGGATCTCGTCGATGCCTTCGCCGGTCTTGGCCGAACAGGGGATGGCGTGCTCGGCGTCGATGCCGATCACGTCCTCGATCTCGGCCTTGGCGTTGTCGGGGTCGGCCTGTGGCAGATCCATCTTGTTGAGGACCGGCACGACCTCGACGCCGAGATCCAGCGCCGTGTAGCAGTTGGCGACGGTTTGTGCCTCGACGCCCTGGCTGGCGTCGACCACCAGCAGCGCCCCCTCGCAGGCCGACAACGATCGGCTGACCTCGTAGCTGAAGTCGACATGGCCGGGGGTGTCGATCAGGTTGAGCTGGTAGGCCTGGCCGTCACGCGCCTTGTAGGTCAGCGCCGCGGTCTGCGCCTTGATCGTGATGCCGCGCTCGCGCTCGATGTCCATTGAATCGAGCACCTGAGCTTCCATCTCCCGGTCGCTCAAGCCACCGCAGCGCTGGATGAGCCGATCGGCCAAGGTGCTCTTGCCGTGGTCGATGTGGGCAATGATCGAGAAATTCCGGATGTGGTCCATCTGACCTTCGTACCGCCTGGGAGTCAGCTCACGCGCGCCCTGCAATGGCGCAGCCGTTGCATTGAAGGCTCGTAGCGCGGAGCGATGTGAAGGCCCGCAGGGCCGTGCCGCAAACAAAAAAAAGGCACGTCAAACCGGTGACGCGCCTTCCAACAAAAAACGTATGGCAACTGCTTCGTTGGACCTTCATTGTAGCCAGATCAACCCCGTGGAAAGCCGCGCCAGCACTGGCTTTCACGACGTTGCAGTGCACCAACATGGAAAATTATACACAACTTATGAACAAAGGCTTGTGGGTCTCCTGTGGATGATTTTCAGGCCCCATATTGATGCCTAGAAAAGTTTGTATAGATCATAAAGTTTAGTAATTAATACAACTAAGGTCATCAATAGACAAAACGGAATGTGTGTGTGCGCTGGCACACACATGGTCTTTCGGCAGTCGATCTAATGATCGAAGCGCCGGTTCCAGGAGATGGAAAAACCCGGCAACTGACTGGGTTGCCGGGTGTTGCCGCCCTGCCCCAGTGGGGCCGGACTCACTTGACAGGTCGGATCAGCGCGTACTGGGCCCATTCGCCACGACGGAACAGCACATTGACGGGCTTGCTCTTGTCGAGCTTGGCCAGCACCGACTCGAACTGCTTCACATCGGCGATCTCGATGTTCGCCACGGACAGGACGATGTCGCCTTCGCGCAGCCCGGCGCGCGCCGCGGCGGCCTCGACGGCCTCGATGCGCACGCCGCCCTTGAGCTTGAGTTCGCGCTTTTGCTCCTCGCTCAGATTGGCCAGCGTCAGCCCCAGGGCGCCAACGGCCACGCTCGGTGCCGGTGTCGGCTTGCCTTCGGGCGCGGCGGCGCGGCGGCTTCGCTCGGGTTCCAGCTCCGCGACGGTCACGCTCAGGTCCTTGGCGCTGCCCCGGCGAAACACCTGCAGAGATGCCTTGCTGCCCGGCTTGGTGCCCCCGACGAGCCTCGGCAGGTCGGACGAGCGGTCGACCGGCTTGCCTTCGAAGCGCGTGATGATGTCACCCGGCTCGACGCCGGCCTTGTCGGCCGGCCCGCCGGACTCCACCGAGCGGACCAGCGCGCCAGCCGCCTTGCCGAGCCCCAGTGACTCGGCCACGTCCTTGGTCACTTCGCCGATCTGCACCCCGATGCGGCCGCGCACGACGCGACCTGTGGCACGCAGCTGGTCGGCAACGCGCGTCGCCTCGTCGACCGGAATCGCGAAGGACACGCCCATGAAGCCGCCGGAACGGCTGAGGATCTGGGAGTTGATACCCACCACCTCGCCGCGCATGTTGATCAGCGGTCCGCCCGAGTTGCCGGGATTGATCGCCACGTCGGTCTGGATGAACGCGACGAACTCGCCGGTCTCGCGCGCCTTGGCGCTGACGATGCCCGCCGTGACGGTGTTGTCCAGGCCAAAGGGCGAGCCGATCGCCATCACCCATTCGCCGACCTTGAGCTTGCTCACGTCGCCGATCTTCACCGACGGAAGGCCGCTCGCCTCGATCTTCACGACCGCCACGTCGGTGCGCCGGTCGGTCCCCACGATCTTGGCCTTGAACTCGCGCTTGTCGGTCAGCGTGACGTAGACCTCGTCGGCACCGTCGACGACGTGCGCATTGGTCATCACGTAGCCGTCGGGCGTGAAGATGAAGCCGGAGCCGACGCCGCGCTGCTGCTCCTGGTCGGGCGCCTGCTGGCGCGGGTCGCCACGCCGCGGATCAGGTCGCCCCGGCAGCTGGCCGGGCGGCGTGCCGAAGAAGCGCCGGAAGAACTCCTGCATCTCCTCGTCCATCTCGGGCGCCCCGCCGCGCTGCCCGCCGCGCACCCGCTCGGTGGTGCGGATGTTCACGACGGCGGGCCCGACCTGCTCGACCAGATCGGTGAAATCAGGCAAGCCGCGCGCCGTCGCGGTGGTGGCCTGCGCATGACCCATGCGGGGCACCGCGACCCCGCCGACGACGAGGGCCGCCAAGGCAGTGGCGACGACCGCCGCCCACGAACGCAGGCTCCAAGGCGCCTGCACGACATCGGTTCTGGTTCTCATCTTCACCTCATGCATACCATCGACGATCCACGTCGTGCCGGACCACCCGGCCCGCGATAGATCAGGGAATCAGCGGCGCGGTTCCAGCGACGCCTCGAAGGCCCGCAGCGTGACGACCGGTACGTCGCCGATCACGGTGACCCACCAGTCGCCCTTGCGCTTGACCAGCGTCTGGGTGGCACCCACCGCCATCAGCACTTCGCGCCGGGCGACGGCGGCATCGACGGGCTCGATGAAGATCGACACATGCGTCAGGCCGTCGGAGAAGATCGCCTGAACAGCCGCACCCGCAACGTCGGCGCTCGACGAGGGCCCAGGCGCAGGCGGCGGCTCGGCATCGAAGGCCGTCATCAGCCGCCGGACGCTGCCGACCGGCCGGAAGCCCGGCGGCGGCTGCTTGAGCACCCAGCCCTCGCGCGCGAGTTCGGTTTCCTGCAGGGCCAGGCGCTGCACGCGGTAGCCATCGAGCCGCTTCATCGCCTGAACCACCAGGTCGGCCCGCGGCTTGACGTTGAGCAACAGCTCCGAGAAGGCCGAGGCCTCGAGCACCACCTCGCGCTCGTCGAAGACCTCGGCGCGCAGCAGCAAGCCGCTGACCTTCTCGGCCCACAACCGGTAGCCGAAACGGTAGCCGTCCTTCGGTCGAAGCAGCAGGACGTTGGCGTCGTGACCCGCCACGCGACCGGCACCGAGCGACTTCACGTCGTAGTGCTGGACAATGCGCTCGGCACCATCGGACAGCAGCGCCGGGAACTGGCTCATCGCCTGGCGGGTCTCGATCACGGCCAGCCGGCGGTGCGGCCAGAAGCTGTGCACCACATCGTTGTGGCGGTAGACCTGGCGCTTCAGGCCGTCCAGCGACTCGATGCGCTCGAACTGATTGCGCCCCTCGCAGTAATGGACGATGCGTGAGCTCGCGACCGTACCGCCGGCCGACACGACGAAGATGCCCTGGAAGTTGTACTGCTCGGCCGCCGAGTGGATGCGTCCCAGCCAATGGCGCGCCTCGCGCGCCTCGACCAGGGGGTCGCCGCTCTGCCCGCGACCGACCGATGGCCACAGGGCCACGGCCAGCAGGACGGGCAGTAGCGATCGCCGGCCGCTGGCCGCCAGGGTCGGCTGCATGCTCAGCGCGAACCTGCCGCGACGGCGCCCGGGACCTCGTAGGTGGCGCTGCGCAGGAATCCGGACGGCACCCCGATCGCCGAGCTGCCACCGAACTGCTTGTGCGCCGCCAGGTACTGGTCGATGCGCGCATCACGGATCAGCACCCCCGTGGCCGGCTCGGCCCGCTCGGGCACGGCACGGGCCAGCGTCTCGGCGGTGATGGCCGAGGCCGAGGCCGAGGCCACGACGGGCTGAGGCTGCGCCACGACCGGCGACGGCGCCTGCACGAGTTGCGGCGCTGCCGGCGGCGCCGACACCCGCGTCACCGTCAAGGCACCCGCCACGGCCAGGAAGCCCGCGGCGATGGCCGCCGGCGGCGCCCAACGACGCAAGGCCCCGCCGCGTCGGCCGCGGGCCGGCCGCAGCGTGGTGGCCGGCGCCATGACGATCGGCTCCTGCTCCAGCCGCTTGCGCAGCGCCAGCAGGAACTCGGCATCGCGGCCGCGGCCGCCCAGTTCGTCGGAGCGCAGGGCGTCGCCGATCAACTGGTAGCTGTGCCAGCGCGCTCGCGTCGCCGCGTCGTCACGCCAGCGCAGGCTGGCCGCCGCCGCCGTGCCGGCATCGGCTTCGCCATCCACCAGGGCCGACAGGGCCTCCGGCGTCAGAGGATCGGAAAGGCTCATCGCTTCACTCCACAAGCTGCGGTTGCCCGCCTACCAGCGCTCGCCGGAGCGCTGCTCCAGCATCGGGCGCAGACGCTCGGCGATCGCCTCGCGCGCCCGGAAGATCCGCGAGCGCACCGTGCCGATCGGACAGTTCATCGCTTCCGCGATCTCTTCGTAGCTCAGACCCTCGATCTCGCGCAGGGTGATCGCCTGCCGAAGATCCTCGGACAGATCCTCGATCGCAGAGTTCACCGCGTTGGCAATCTGCTTGGAGGCCATCAAGGCTTCCGGCGTCTCGCCATCGGTTAGTTCGTTCTCTACGCGGGAAGTTTCCTCCCCGTCCTCGTCGCGGCCGATGCGTGCGGATTCGGTCACGAGCGGATCGCGCTTCAAGTCGCCCAGGGCCTTCTTGGCCGTGTTGACGGCGATCCGGTACAACCAGGTGTAGAAGGCACTCTCGCCGCGGAACTGCGGCAGCGCCCGGTAGGCGCGGATGAAGGTCTCCTGGGCGATGTCCTGCACCAGGTCGACATCGCGCACCATGCGGCCGATCAGCCGCTCGATGCGGCGCTGGTACTTGACGACCAGCATCTCGAAGGCGCGGACATCGCCTTGCTTGACGCGGTCGACCAGCAGGGCATCGGCTTCGGTGCTCATGCGTCAGAAGGCCGGCCCGACGGGCGCAATGGGCGTCACCGCGGGTCGAGGAGCGTAGGCGGCACAGCGCAGCGCATGCCAGGAAGACCCGATCGCCGGACGCGACAACGGCAGCCACCGCCGCACCGCCGGCATCGACCGCGGCATCGACTCGAACCGCAGCAGCATCCAGTCGCCGAGATCGAGCGCGACGGCGACCTGCCCGACCGCGGCCGGCTCCTCCGGCCGGCCTGCCACGGCCAAGCGCCAATCCTGCCCATCCCAGCGCAGGAGCCAGTCCGCCGCGCGCAGGCCACCCGGCAGCGACACCATCAGCCCGATCACGATCAGCGCCAGCACACCCCAACCGAAACCATCGCCACGCTGCACCGCCCAGACGCCGGCAACCGCCAGGCTCACGCCGGCCAGTCCACCCAGCGCGAGACGGCTCACCCTGTCGGGCTTCACTTCCACCGCCACGGCGGGCGCGGCTTGCATTGCTCGGTCGGGGATCGAGGCAGGGGCAGTTCGGCAGGTCTCAGGCGCGCCGGAACACGAGCGTGCCGTTGGTCCCGCCGAAGCCGAAGTTGTTCTTCACCGCATGCTCGATCTTCATCTCGCGCGCCGTGTTGGCGCAGTAATCCAGGTCGCACTCGGGATCCTGGTTGAAGATGTTGATCGTGGGCGGCGACACCT
>CAZTTC010000064.1:0-15053 GCA_964616015.1 uncultured Methylibium sp.
GATCCCTGTGTCTTGTGGTCTGCAAAAGGCCGCGCGATTGTACGAGCGCACCGCCGGCCCACCCGCCGGGCGCACGCCTCGGCGGGCGGTGATGGGGAGCGCCCGTGAAGACGCTCACGCGCTCGATGCTGGCGCGCGGCCGCCGCGCCTGGCGCTGCCGCACGGGCGTTTCGCGACGCCGGTGCCAGTGCCGTCGCACGGCGCTGGCCGCAGCGACCGGGCCGGCCAGATGGCGGTGCACCTGCTGCTGCGCAGCCGCAGCGAGCGGCTGGGCGTCAGCCGGCTGTACGCCCACCGCTCCAAGGCGATGCAGCCCGCAAGCGCAACCGGCCCCGACCGGCTCGCGCCGGGCGGGGCCTCCAACTCTGCATCGCGAGATCAGTAGCGGTAGCGGTCGCCGTCGCCCTGGTAGTGCTTGTAGGCACGGCGGTCGTCGTCGCCGCGGCCCCGGCCGCGATGACCGTCGTAGCGGTGGTCGTGCCAGTGGCCGTCGCGCCAGTAGCCGCGCGGGGCCGGCTGCACGTAGACCGGCGCCGGGCCGTAGTAGCCGATGGGCGCCGGCCGGTAGACCACCGGCGGCGGGGCATACACCACCGGCGGCGGCGCGTAGATGACCTGCGGCGGCGGTGCGTACACCACCGGCGGCGGCGCCGGGTAGAAGACGCCCGGCAGGTTGATGCCGATGTGCCAGTTGACGCCGCCTGCATGCGCCGCACCGGTGGCGGCCAACCCGGCGGCGCCGAGGGCGGCGAGGGCCAGGAACTTGCGGATCGCTTGCTTCATGCTTGGACTCCTGTGCCGGGGCGCTGCAGGTTGAATGTCTTGCCCCGTGAGCACTGAACGGGTCAGCGCTCCGACAGGTTCACAGGAATCTGTATCGATCTGCGAACGAGCGGGTGAAGTTTTGTGAACCGGCATGGAGCGAGGGGGCCGCAGGCCGCTCCTTAGAATGAGTCGAGTCCTTCGAAGCGCCCCCATGACCGACGCCCCCAGCAAGCCGAGCAGCCACTTCCTGCGCGGCATCATCGAACGCGATCTCGAGGCCGGCAGCTACGCCGGCCGCCGTTACGCCGGCACGCCCGGCGACGCCGCCCACCACGCCGCCGCCCCGGTCGACGCGGCGAGGATCCGCACCCGCTTCCCCCCCGAGCCCAACGGCTACCTGCACGTCGGGCACGCCAAGAGCATCTGCCTGAACTTCGGCCTGGCGCGCGACTACGGCGGCGTCTGCCACCTGCGCTTCGACGACACCAACCCCGAGAAGGAAGAGCAGGAGTACGTCGACGCCATCGTCGACGCGGTGAAGTGGCTGGGCTTCGGCTGGGACGAGTCCGACCCGGCCGCGCCCGGCCAGACGCGCTCCAACCTCTACTTCGCCAGCGACTACTTCGACTTCATGTACCGCGCCGCCGAGGCGCTGATCGGCGCCGGTCTGGCCTACGTCGACGAGCAGACGGCCGAGCAGATGCGCGCGACCCGCGGCGACTTCACGACGCCCGGCACCGACAGCCCCTTCCGCAGCCGCACGCCGGCCGAGAACCTGGCTCGCTTTCGCGAGATGCGCGACGGGCGACTGGCCGACGGCGCCGCGGTGCTGCGCGCGCGGATCGACATGGCCTCGCCCAACATCAACCTGCGCGACCCGGCCCTGTACCGCATCAAGCGCGCGACCCACCACAACACCGGCGACCGCTGGTGCATCTACCCGATGTACACCTATGCGCATCCGATCGAGGACGCGCTGGAGTGCATCACGCACAGCATCTGCACGCTGGAGTTCGAGGACCAGCGGCCCTTCTACGACTGGCTGCTGGACCACCTCTGCGACCTGGGCCTGCTGGCGCGGCCGCGACCGCACCAGCACGAGTTCGCGCGGCTCAATCTCAGCTACGTGATCACCAGCAAGCGCAAGCTGAAGCAGTTGGTGGACGAAGGCCACGTCGACGGCTGGGACGACCCGCGCATGCCGACCATCGCCGGCCTGCGCCGACGCGGCTACACGCCGGCTAGTCTGCAGCTGTTCTGCGAGCGCATCGGCGTCACCAAGGACCACAGCTGGATCGACTACGCCTCGCTCGACGCCGCGCTGCGCGACGATCTGGAAGGCAAGGCGCCGCGCGCGATGGCGGTGCTGGACCCACTGAAGCTCGAGCTCACCAACTGGGCCGAGGTCTTCGGCGCGGCGGACCACCTCGAGCCCTGCCAGGCGCCCGCGCACCCGCACGTGCCCGAGCTGGGCACGCGCCGCTTCACGCTGGGCCCGGACGTCTGGATCGAGCGCGACGACTTCGCCGAGCAGCCGGCCAAGGGCTTCTTCCGCCTCTTTCCCGGCAACAAGGTGCGGCTCAAGTACGGCGTCGTCGTCGAATGCACCGGCTGCGAGAAGGACGCCGACGGACGCGCCACGGCGGTGCGGGCCACCGTCGTGCCCGACACCAAGAGCGGCACCCCCGGCGCCGACGCCGTCAAGGTCAAGGGCACCATCACCTGGGTGGGCGCGCACGAGGCGCTCGCCGCCGAAGTGCGGCTCTACGACCGGCTGTTCACCGAAGCGCAGCCGGATGCGGGTGGCCGCGACTTCCTGTCGGTGCTCAATCCGGGCAGCAAGAAGATCGTGACGGGCTTCGTGGAACCCTGCCTTCGCACGGCAACGGCCGACGCGAAGTTCCAGTTCGAGCGGCACGGCTACTTCGTCGCCGATGCGAAGGCGCATGCCGCAGACGCCCCGGTCTTCAACCGGATCACGGGGCTGAAGGACAGCTGGGGCAAGTGAAGGCCCGAGCGGCCGCCAGCCGCTCGAGCCTCACGCGATCGCGCTCAGCGCAGCGTCCCGCCCGGCACCGCCGCGATCGGCGTCGCGCGGAGTTCCAGCCAGTCCACATGCGCCGGCGGCTGCACGATGAATGTGTTTGCATCGACCGAATTGAGGCCGCTTTCGGCCTTCTGGGCGACCGCCGGATGCTCGTGGTTCGCATGGCCGGCCCGCCAGCTCAGGCTGGCCGGGTGCTGCACGATGAAGGTCGACGGGTCGACGGCCGGCAGCTTGCGTGCCGCGAAAACCGCAGGGTGCTGACCGATATCCTGCGCCTGGGCGGCGCCGGCAAGCGCCAGGATCGTGGCAATGAGCAGGGTGTGGCGGCTCGACATGAGGGGCTCCAGAAGTTGCAAAGAAGAACAAGGGATAACCCGAATTATCGTTAACCCTAGGCCTTCTATATGCACGGCATGACCGCAATGGAGGCAAGCACTCCGGATCGCGACGCGTCCGGACGGCGTCCCCCAAGGCTTTCAGTCGCGGTCCGGCGCCCCCGGCGGGAACAGCTTGCGGTACGGCCGCGCCTCGTCGACCGCGCGCGCGAACGAAGGCCGTGCCAGCAGCCGCTGCCGGTAGGCCTTGAGTTCGCGGTGCGCCCCGCCGATCGGGTACACCCAGTCGGCGTAGAAGAGCGCGGGCGCGGCCGCGCAGTCGGCGAGGCTGAAGGCCTCGCCGGTCGCCCACGTCCGGCCGGCGAGTTGCCCGTCGAGCCAGGCGTACGCCGCATCGAGCAGGCGGCGCGCTCCGGCGACGCCATGCGGATCGCGATCCTCGGGCGCGCAGATCACGTCGAAGACGATCTTCTGCATCGGCGTCATCACGTAGTTGTCGAACACGCGATCAAGGGTGCGGACCTCGAGCGCTGCGCGCGGATCGGCCGGCAGCATCCGCACGGGACCCGGATGGTGCAGGTCCAGGTACTCGACGATCACGCTGGCCTCCACGACGGTGCGCTCGCCGTCCACCAGCACCGGCATGCGCCGCAGCGGCCACCGTGCCGCGTGCTCGGCGAGCGCCGGTTCGTTGTCGGATGACAGCACGCGCCACTCGAAAGGCGTGGCGTTCTCGTACAGCGCGACGAGCGCCTTCTGGCAATAGGACGAGAAAGGATGGGCGTAGAGCTTCATCGGGGTCTCCGCAGCCCGGACCATTGTCAGGCGGTGGGCCTGGGCGCGCCGACCAGCGCGGCGAGCTGATCGGTGCACTGGCCCCAGCCTTCGTGGAAGCCCATCTTGGCGTGAGCTTCGCAGTCGGCCACGGTCCAGTGCAGCGCCCGCGCCGTGTAGCGGGTCTTGCCGCCTTCGTCCTCGAAGGTGAGCACGCCGGTGAAGAAGGGCTTCTCCGACGGCTGCCAGGCTTCGGTGTAGGCATCGGTGAAGACCAGGCGCTCGTTGGGTACGACGTCGAGGTAGACACCGCGGCTCGGGAACTCGGTGCCGTCGGGGTCGCGCATCACGACGAGGCTGGATCCGCCGGGTCGCACGTCCGTCTCGGCGCGCGATGTCGTCCAGGGCTTGGGCGCGAACCATTGCACCATCAGCTCGGGCGTCGTCCAGGCGGCGAACAGCTTCTCGCGCGGGGCATCGATCAGGCGGGTGAGGATCAGCTCGCGGTCGGAGGCGGGGATCGAGGGGTGCATGCGAATGTCCTTTCGGGGTGGTGGCCAGTGGATGGCCAATGGGTGGTCTTGTACCGACACGACGATGCAGGCGGCACGCGTTCGACATGCGCCAACGCAACCAAGGGTAAGCACGGGTCGGCGCGCACGACGCCGTTCGGTCCACCGAGCGGCTCGGCGCTCGCCATCACCAGCGCAGACCGCTGCGAAAGCTCCATCGCTGCGACACGCCGCGCGGCTTGCCCGCGCCGCCCGCGCGCGGCGGGTGAGCTGCTGCGTCAACGCTCGGGTGCGATTTCTGTGGCGTGGTCGACCAGCGCCTCCAGGATGGCCTGGCCACGTTCGTCGGCATCCTCGACCAGCGCGTCGATCTGCGCGAGCAGGCCATCGACCGTGCGGCTGCCGCCCACGCCGTCGTGGAGCCGGGCGATGCGGTGCGCGAGCCAGCGCTGCTGCTCGGCGGGCGTCAGCGTGGCGGGGAAGTTGCGCGCGCGGTAACGGAACAGCAGTTCCTCCAGCCGCGGATCGCTGAAGGCGGGCCGCCTGGCGGCCAGTTCGTCCGGGCCCAGCGTGCGCAGGCGTTGCAGGCTGCGGCGGTCGTCGTGGCCGACGAAGCCACCGTAGAGGTCCTCGTCGACGTCGGAATCGTGGTCGAGCGCCGGCCGCTGCATCACCTCGGGCCACAGGCCGGCCAGGCTGGCGCCCTTGTCGCGCAGCACGTCGGCGTGGCGCTGCGCCTGCTCCATGTCGATGCCCCAGTACGCGGCGCGCTCGGCGCTCAGCGTGCGCAGGCTGGCGATGACGATCGGCGACTTGTTGATGTGGAGCGTCTTGATGGGCAGCCGCGTGACGCCTTCGGGCAGCTCGTCGGTGCGCGTGAACAGGCGCTGGCGGATCGCCTCGACGCCCAGCGTCAGCAGCTCGGCCGGGTCCTGCGCCAGGTCCCAGACGATGAGCTCGTTCTTGTGGGTCGGGTGCGGCGCCAGCGGCCACACGACGGCGATGCCGCCGCGCTCGGCCCCGTACCTGCCCGACACGTGCAGGAAGGGGCCGCCGGCCTTCTCGGCCGCGGCCAGCTCGCGCACCACCTCGTGCTTGCTGCGCAACCGCAGGCAGAAGTCCCACAGGCGCGGCTGGCGCTCGCGGATCAGGCGCGCCAGCGCGATGGTCGCGCGCACGTCCGACAGCGCGTCGTGCGCGGCCTCGTGCGCCAGGCCGTTGGCGGCACTCAGGTGCTCGAGCTTGAACGAGGGCCGGCCGTCCTCGTGCTTCGGCCACTCGATGCCCTCGGGGCGCAGCGCGTGCGTGACGCGCACGACGTCGAGCAGGTCCCAGCGGCCGCACTCGTTCTGCCACTCGCGCGCGTACGGATCGATCAGGCTGCGCCAGAACAGGAAGCGCGTCACCTCGTCGTCGAAGCGGATCGAGTTGTAGCCCACGCCCACGGTGCCGGGCCGCGCGAGCTGCTGCTCGATCGCGTCGGCGAAGGCGTGCTCGGGCAGGCCTCGCTCCAGGCAGAGCTGCGGCGTGATGCCGGTCAGCAGGCAGGACTCGGGATCGGGCAGGTAGTCCGGCGCCGGCTGGCAGTACAGCATCGTCGGCGCGTCGATCTCGTTCAACTCGGCATCGGTGCGCACGCCGGCGAACTGCGACGGTCGGTCGCGGCGCGGCTCGCGACCGAAGGTCTCGTAGTCGTGCCAGAAGAAGCTGAAGGCGGTCATGGACCGCAAGATAACCGACGGCCCGCGCGCCGCCGTCCTGAATCAGGGGCGATCTCGGGGGGCGTCGGTACCGGCGCCGGCAGGCGGGACCTCGCGGGCCTCGATGTCGATCACCTCGCCGCGCGACGTGCCCGAGGCGGCGCGACGAAAGCCCTCCCAGGCCGCACCCTTCGGCATGCCGAAGCGCACCGACGCCGGGCGGCGGCCGCGCAACAGCGCCCAGATCACGAGGAGGCTGCCGACGACCAGGCCGAAGGCCATCAGCATCAGCATGAAGACCAGCCCCACGGCCGCCATCAGCGCGCGCAGCACGAAGGCAACGAGGCGCTGCACGCCGCGCCCGATCGCGCCGCCGTTCGAGAAGTCCTGTCCGGTCATGTCCATGGTCCTCAGACATCGGGTCGACCCCGCAGTTCCGTCGCGACCCGCAACAATTCTGCCGGCTTCGCCCCTTGCATCGCACCCGACCGGCCACATCTCCGGCAGTGCCCGCGATCCTGCGGCGACATGCCGAACGGAGGTCCGCCCATGTGGAAACGCCTGTCGATGCTGTGGCTGCTGGTGCGCGGCGACGCGCGCCGGCTGTGGATCGCGCTGCGGCACCCGCAGGCCCCGAGCTGGCTCAAGGTGGGGACGGCGCTGGTGCTGCTCTACCTGGTGTCGCCGATCGACCTGATCCCCGATGCGCTGCCCTTCATCGGCGTGGTCGACGACCTGGTGCTGGTGCCGACCGCGATCCGCTTCATGCTCAGGCGCCTGCCGCCCGACCTGCAGCGCGATGTGGAGGCGCGTGCGACGGCTCAGTGAGGCTTGCGGGGTTCGCGCGGCTCCCGGGTCCCGCGGAACTGGCGCGGCCGGATCACATTGCCTTCGCGCTCGACCTCACGACGCACGCGACGGATCAACTCTTCGGCCTGCGCCGCCGCGGCGCGCTTGCGCGCGCGGTGCCGGCCCGGCCGCCTGAACTGCTCGCCGCACCACTGCCAGGCACGCCGCAGCGCCGAGTCGATGCGGTAGCGGCGCGGCGCGTTCAGCGTCAGGCGCAGCAACAACAGCACGCAGACCGCCAGCACGAGGCCGGCCAGGACTTGCTCGATCATGGTGTGCGTCTCCCTGGCTACTCGATGACCTTGACCGGCTGCCCGGGCTTCGGATCGCCGGCATTGCTGCCGTAGACGCCGTTGACCAGTCGCAGCTGCTGCTCGGCGTTGGCCGTCAGCGGCGAGCGCTTCGCCAGTTCGGCGAAGCCGCCGCGCGGGAAGGTGGTCGTGCGCAGCGTCCACGGCCGCGCGGCCGACCGGTCGGCGCTGCTCAAGGCGCGGAACGAGCCTTCGGCCTCGCGCAGCTGCGCACCGGCGCGCTGCAGCGCCGCCGCGTCCTTGGCCGCGTACAGCAGCAGGTAGTTGCGGCTCTGCGGTCCCGTCACGATGGTGGCCTGGACGTTCTGCGACTGTCCCTGCGCGTTCTGCCGCGCGCCGGAGAAGTAGGTCGCGCTCAGGCCATTGAGGTCGCGCTTCTCGGTGCGACCCTGGGTGGGCTTGATCACGCTGCGGATGATCTCCTCGTGGGTCTTGCCGGCCTTCTCGGGCACCGGCCGCACCACCAGGCCGGCGTCGCCCGCGGCGTT
The DNA here is from genome assembly GCA_964616015.1 of uncultured Methylibium sp. Lineage (GTDB taxonomy): Bacteria > Pseudomonadota > Gammaproteobacteria > Burkholderiales > Burkholderiaceae_C > Methylibium. The sequence continues at coordinate 7,782 of CAZTTC010000064.1, forward strand.
GATCAGCGTGATCGAGTCCTGTGCGTTCTGGATGCGCCAGCCGGACGGCGCGGTCAGCGCCACGCCCAGGGGCTCGTGGTAGAAGTTCCGCCCGCGGGTCACGCCCTGCTCGCGGCTCTCGCCGAAGGGCAGCCCGTCGATGGCCTTCAGGTAGCGCGCGCGGCCGTCGTCGGCATAGGCGCCGCTCGCACGGCCCTTGTAGCCGGCGGCGATCTCGGTGATGTCGCGCAGGCGCTCCTCGTTGCTGGGGTGCGAAGCCAGCCAGTCGCCGCCCTGGCGCGGCGTCTTGCCCTCGGCGCGCGCCTGGTCGGCGGCGAACTGCTCCTGACGCTTGAGCACCTGGATGACGTCGACCATGTTCTGGGGGTCGTAGCGGTTGCGCACCAGGTACTCGGCTCCCAGGCGGTCGGCTTGCAGTTCCTGGTCGCGGCTGTAGGAGGCGACGTAGCCCGCGGCCACGCTCTGCGACAGCTGGCTCGCGACGTCGCCGACGCCCAGCACCGCGCCCAGCACGGTGGCCGCCAGCACGCCGATGCCGGCGGTCTGCTGACGCGTCGCGCGCTGCGCGCCGTGGCGCGCGGTGACGTGGCCGATCTCGTGGCCGATGACGCCGGCAAGGTCGGCCTCGCTCTCCATGTAGGCCATGATCCCGCGCGTCACGTAGACGTAGCCGCCCGGCAGCGCGAAGGCGTTGATCTCCGGGCTGTCGAGCACGGTGAAGGTCCACTGCAGCTGGGCCCGGTGCGACTGCTTCGCGAGGCGCTGCCCCAGGTCGTCGACGTAGGCCTGCAGCTTCGCATCGCCGTACACGCCGTACTCGGCCAGCACCTGCTCGTGGGCCTTCTTGCCCTCGGCGATCTCGGCTTCCTCGGTCATCACCGTGCGTTCCTCGCGCCCGGTGACCGGGTTGACGACGGTCGCGCACCCTGCCAGCAGTACCGCGGCAAGCGCCGCCGCCACGCCGACCCTCTGCCACGCGAGATGCCGCCTGCCTGCCATGTCAACCCTTTGCGATGTCTTCTTCGGCTCCACGATAGCCGCAGCGTAGCCCAAGCGGCCCCGGGAGTTCCGGGGATGGCGGTCGAGACGATGCGCGTCGAGACGGCCTGAGCCCGAGGGCAGCTCGGCGCCTCAGCGGCTCAGCACCAGCTTGACGCCGAAGCCGATCAAGAGCACGCCCGCCACGCGCTCCAGGGCTTTGGTGACGCGCGGGCTCGCCCGCAGGCGGTCGGCCAGGCGGTGCGTCAGCACGACGACGATGGCGCCGTACAGGAAGGTCAGCGTCGCAATCGTCGCCGCCATCACCGCGAAGGTGGTCAGGCCCTGGTGCGTGGCCGCGTCGACGAAGAGCGGAAAAAAGGCCATGTAGAACACGATCGCTTTCGGGTTGAGCAGGGTGATCGCGCAGGCCTGCTGGAAGTACTGGCGCGGCCGGATCTCCAGGATGGGTGCGTCGCCCGGCTTGCTGACCAGCATCCGGAAACCCAGCCAGGCGAGGTAGGCCGCGCCGAGCCACTGCACCGCGCCGAACACCACCGGCGCGGCCTGCAGCACCGCCGCCACGCCCGCCACCGCCAGCCACATCAGCACTTGGTCGCCGGCGATGACGCCGAAGGTGGCCGCCAGGCCGCCGCGCCATCCGCCCTTGCTGGTCGAGGTGATCAGCGCGAGGTTGCCCGGCCCGGGGATCGCGAGGAACACGATCACCGCCACCACGAAGGCGCCGTAGTCCGCCACACCGAGCATCGCTGCCTCCTGGCTGTCCCTGCGAAAGACTGCACTATGCCGCAGCCCGCACGGGCCTGCTGCACACTGCGTCGATCGACCGGAGCCCTCCATGAAGCGACACCTGATCTGCGTGCTGGCCCTGGGCCTGCTGGGCGCCACGCTGCCGACCCTGGCCGCCCCGGCGGCCGAACCTGCGGCCTTGAAGAACGAGTCCCGCCGCGCCGCCGACGGCAGCCGCGTGCTGCAGCAGTCGATCGAGCTGCCGGCGCCGCTGTCCGACGCCTGGGCGGCCTTCACCACCACCGACGGCTTTCGTGCCTGGGCCGCGCCGGTCGCCAAGGTCGACCTGAGGCTGGGCGGCTTCATCGAGGCGAGCTACGACCCCGATGCCCGCATCGGCGCGCCCGGCAACATCCGCAACGAGATCGTCGCCTTCGTGCCCGAGCGCATGCTGGCCTTTCGCAACCGGCAGGCGCCGCCGAACGCGCCCTTCGACTCTGCGGCCTTCCAGACGCTGCACACAGTGGTGCTGTTCGAGTCGCTGGGGGCCCAGCGGAGTCGGGTCACGGTCGTGCAGCCTGGCTACCTGTCCGGCGAGCCCTGGGACACCGTCTACCGGCACTTCGAGGCCGGCAACGGCGGGTCGCTCGGCCAGCTGCACAAGCGCTTCGTCGAGGGACCGGCCGACTGGTCGCGGCTCAGGACGCCACCGCCGGTGCAAACCCGCTGAAAAGTCGCTCGGCCAGCTCGCGAGGGTCGTTGATCGTGCGCACCGCGGCATGGGCCGCCTCGGCCTCGGGGTGCCGGCGTCGCAGGTAGTGCAGCCACTGCTTGATGCGGCCGGCGCGGTGGCGTGCGTCGATGTGCAGTTCGACCCCCTGCCAGAACGCGCGCAGCAGCGGCTGGACCGCGGTCCAACCCAGGCCCCGAGGCGCGCCGGTCGCGATCGCCAGCGCCAGGCCCGGGTCGGCCACCATGCCACGCCCCAGCATCAGCGCCTCGCAGCCCGAGACCTCGCGGCAGCGGGCCGCATCCTGCGGCGTCCAGATCTCGCCGTTGGCGACCACCGGCACGGCGACGGCCAGGCGGATCTCGGCGATGCGCTCCCAATAGGCCGGCGGGCGGTAGCCGTCGGCGCGGGTCCGCGCGTGCACGACCAGCTCGCTCGCGCCGCCGGCGACCAGCGCCTGCGCGCACTCGACCGCGCGCGTGGCGTCGTCGAAGCCGAGCCTCATCTTCGCGGTCACCGGCAGCGTCGCCGGCACCGCGCGCCGCACCGCGCCGACGATGCGCGTCAGCAGCTCCGGGTCCTGCAGCAGCGCCGCGCCACCGCCGTGGCGGTTGACGACCTTGGCCGGGCAGCCGAAGTTGAGGTCGATGCCCTCGGGTCCCAGGCCGGCCAGCCGGGCCGCGTTCTCGGCCAGGCAGACCGGGTCGGAGCCCAGCAGCTGAGGCCGCACCGGCACGCCGGCGCGCGTGCGACCGCCCTGGCGCAGCTCGGGCACGATGCGCAGGAAGACCCGCTCGGGCAGCAGCGTGCCGCTGACGCGGATGAACTCCGACACGCAGCGGTCGATGCCGCCAGCCCGCGTCAGGACGTCGCGCAGCAGGTGGTCGAGCAGCCCTTCCATGGGCGCGAGCATCAGGGTCATCGGCAAGAGGCGGGGCGGGGGCGTCCGCATTGCACCACGGCGTGCTCGCGGCGATCATGCGGGCCCCAGACCTTGCCGGAGCGTCCGTGATCAAGATCCTCGCCCTCATCGCCTCCATCGCCCTGGTTTCGCTGGCCGGCAGCCTGACGGCCGCGCGGGCCCAGTCCGCGGCGCCCGACTTGGCGGCCATCGCCGCCCAGGAGAAAGGCGCCGTCGTCAGCCCCAGCGGCCTGGTCTATCGCTCATTGAAGGAAGGCAAGGGCCCCAACCCGACCGCCGCCGACGTGGTCACCGTCAACTACCGCGGCGTGCTGGCCGACGGCCAGGAGTTCGACAGTTCCTACAAGCGCGGCCAGCCAGCGAGCTTTCCGCTCGGCCGCGTGATCCCGTGCTGGACCGAGGGCGTGCAGCGCATGAAGGCCGGCGGCAAGGCCAGGCTGACCTGCCCGCCCGACATCGCCTACGGCTCGCGCGGCGCCGGCGGAATGATCCCGCCGAACGCGACCCTGCAGTTCGAGGTCGAGCTGCTGGGCATCGCCGCCCGCTGATCGACCGCTGCCCGCTGCCCCGCCGTGGCCGATCGCGAGGTCCCTGCCCTGGCCGAGACCCGTGCCTGGGTCGAGCGCGCGGTGATCGGCCTGAACCTCTGCCCCTTCGCGCGCGCCGTGCAGGTGAAGCATCAGGTGCGCTACGTGCTGAGCCAGGCCGGCGACCCAGACGCCCTGCTGGCCGAACTGGTCGACGAGATGCAGGCGCTGGTCGCCGCCGACCCGGCGCGCATCGAGACCACGCTGCTGGTCCATCCGCAGCTGCTGGGCGACTTCCTCGACTACAACGACTTCCTCGATGTCGTCGATGCAGCCCTCGATCGCCAGGGCCACGCCGGCGTGCTGCAGGTGGCGAGCTTCCACCCGCGCTACCAGTTCGCGGGCACCGCGCCCGACGACGTGACCAACGCCACCAACCGCTCGCCCTACCCGATGCTGCAGCTGCTGCGCGAGGCCAGCATCGAACGCGCGGTCGCGGCGTTTCCCGACACGGCGGAGATCTACCGCGCCAACCTGCGCACGCTGGAGGCCCTGGGCGCCGACGGCTGGGCCGCGCTGCAGGCGCAATGCCGCCGCGACGCGGAGCAGGCGCCGACCTGAGCCTCAGCTCGCCTGCGGCTTGACCGCGCCCTTGCGGAAGACCCGCTGGACCAGCGTCACGACCGCGAGCACCAGCGCCCCCGCGACGATGCCGACGATGCCGTCCAGCAGCACCGGCCCGGTCCACGCCAGCGCGCCACCGACAGCGGGCAGCGTGGCGAGTTGCGCCGCCAGCGCTTCGATGGCGTGGTGCAGCGCGGGGACGCCGTGCGTGAGGATGCCGCCACCGACCAGGAACATCGCGGCCGTGCCGGCGATCGACAAGCCCTTCATCAGCCACGGCGCGGCGCGCAGGATGCCGCGACCCAGCGCCTGCAGCGCGGGCGAACCCTCGCGCCGGCTGAGGTAGAGGCCGCCGTCGTCGAGCTTGACGATGCCGGCCACCAGGCCGTACACGCCGACGGTCATGAGCACCGCAATGCCGGTCAGCACCGCGACCTGGGTACCGAAGGGCGAACTGGCCACCGTGCCGAGCGTGATCGCGATGATCTCGGCCGACAGGATGAAGTCGGTGCGCACGGCGCCCTTGATCTTGTCCTTCTCCAGCGCCAGCAGATCGACCGCCGGATCGGCCAGCGCCTGCGACAGCTCGGCCCGGCGCGCCTCGTCCTCGGCGCGGCTGTGCAGGAACTTGTGCGCCAGCTTCTCGAAGCCCTCGAAGCACAGGAAGGCACCGCCGACCATCAGCAGCGGCGTCACCAGCCAGGGCGCGAAGGCGCTGATCGCCAGCGCCGCCGGCACCAGGATGGCCTTGTTGATCATCGAGCCCTTGGCCACCGCCCACACCACCGGCAGCTCGCGCTCGGCCTTGACGCCGGACACCTGCTGGGCGTTGAGCGCCAGATCGTCACCCAGCACGCCCGCGGTCTTCTTGGCGGCGACCTTGGTCAGCACCGAAACGTCGTCGAGCACGGTGGCGATGTCGTCGAGCAGTGCGAGCAGGCTGCTGGCCATGGGGCTCCTCGTGGTCAGGTCGGACGGGGTGATCAAGGTGATCGGGGCACGATGCTAGCGGCTGGCCGGCCGACAATGCGTCACGCCCCGCTGAACGCGCCGATGCCCGACACCACCGACCCCAGCGCCGATCCCAGCGCCGGCGACAGCACGGACCCTGCCGCAGCCGGCCATCGCGTCCGCATCGAGCCCGGCGGGCAGGCGTTCGTGGCCCGGCCGGACCAGCCGCTGCTGGCGGCCGCGCGCAGTGCCGGGTTGGCGCTGCCGAGCTCCTGCCGCAACGGCAGCTGCCGCGCCTGTCGGTGCCGCCTGCGCAGCGGGCGCATCGTCTACCTCATCGAGTGGCCGGGGCTGCTGGCCGAGGAGAAGGCCGAGGGCTGGATCCTGCCCTGCGTGGCCTGTGCGGTGTCGGACCTGGTGATCGAGCAGCCGGCGATCGCCGGTGCCGGTGCCGGTGCCGGTGCGCGCTAGCGCGACGCGGCCGCGGACGGCGCGACCAGCAAGGCCCGCACCTCGCGCAGCTTGGCCTTCAGCGCCGCCGCGTTGGCCGGGCCCATGCGCAGCAGCATCTTCTGGCCGGCCGAGCGCTGCTCGAGCGCGCGATCGGCGAACTCGTAGCGCAGCCAAGGACTCTGCGGTTGCAGCGGTCCCTTGATCTCGGTCAGCACCAGCGCCACTTCGCCGGCCGGATCGGGCGCCTGCAACAGGTGGTCGATGACGGCGACGACGCGATCGTTGAAGTAGCGCCCCGGGTAGCCCATCGCCTCGTAGGCCTGCTGCAACTGCGGATAGAACTGGCGGTAGACGCCGACGGCGCGTGCGCTGTCGAGCGCCGCGACCATCGCGACGAAAGGCGCGTAGCGCTGCGCATTGGCGGACGACAGCAGGCTGCGCTCGCCGCGCGTCTCGGGCGCAAAGCGCCCGGGCGCCGGCTGCACCGGCCACAGCCGAGCCGGCGCCTGGTCGCGGGCCAGGTTGTCGACGGTGGCGACGATGCGCCGCGCCACCTCGTCGAGCCGCAGGAAGCGCTGCGCATCGGCTCGCCCGAGCAGGCCGGCGAGGCCCTCTTCCAGGCTGGCCGCAGCGGCGGAGGCCGGCGGCTCCACGGGGTAGCGGATCGCCGGCTCGCTGGCCGCGGCCGGCGGCGCTTCGGCCACGGCCGCCGGTGCCGGCACCGGCGTCGCGCCGATCGGCGCGGGACGCAGCCTCTGAAAGGCGTACCAGCCGGCGGCACCCAGGCCGAGCGCCAGCACGACCACCGTGATCCAGACCGCCCTGCTGCTCATGCGCGCCTCCTCGCCTCCGGGGACTGCATGATGGACCGCCGGCGGCGGCCGGGGTTCATCGGCCGGCCGGTCGAGCGCGGCGCGTGTGTAGCAGCTTGTGAGCGCAGCGCCGGGGCGCCTACTTCGCCGCGACCTCGATCGTGCCCTTCATGCCGGGATGCAGGCCGCAGATGTAGGCGATGTTGCCGGCCTCGTCGAACTGCAGGGTCGCGCTCTGGCCCTTCAGCATCAGGCCGCTGCGCTGGTCCTTGCCGACGATGGCGATCTGGTGCGGCGAGTCGTCGGCGTTGGTCCAGGTCACGCTCTGGCCCGCGCTGATCTTGATCGCGCCGGGGCCGAAGACGAAGCCGGCGATGTTGACGTCGCTCGGACCGCTTTTGGCCGCGACCTGGGCTCCGCTGGGGAACTTGCCCGACAGCTTGGCCAGGTTGGTCAGGTAGTCGTCCTTGGCGAACGGCAGGTGGCACTGGTAGCAGGCCGTCAGGTTGGCCTTGTCGTTGACCT
>CAZTTC010000065.1:0-14959 GCA_964616015.1 uncultured Methylibium sp.
CCGCTACACCATCATCCCGACGCTGGTGGTGCCGATCGCGCTGATGGGCAGCTTCTCGGTGTTGCTGGCGCTGGGCTTCTCGATCAACGTGCTGACCATGTTCGGCATGGTGCTGGTGATCGGCATCGTGGTCGATGACGCCATCGTCGTCGTCGAGAACGTCGAGCGCATCATGAGCGAGGAAGGCCTGCCGCCGCTGGCCGCCACGCGCAAGGCGATGGGGCAGATCTCGGGCGCGATCGTCGGCGTGACGGTGGTGCTGGTGTCGGTGTTCGTGCCGCTGGCCTTCTTCAGCGGCGCGGTCGGCAACATCTACCGGCAGTTCTCGGCGGTGATGGTGAGTTCCATCCTGTTCTCGGCCTTCCTGGCGCTGTCGCTGACGCCGGCGCTGTGCGCGACGCTGCTCAAGCCCGTCGAGGCCGGCCACCACCATGCCAAGGGCGGCTTCTTCGGCTGGTTCAACCGCGGCTTCACGCGCACCGCCAAGGGCTACGAGAGCGTCGTCGCGCGCATGCTGAAGCGGGCGGCGCGCTACCTCGTCATCTACGCTGCCATCATCGCGGCGGTGGTGCTGATGTTCAACCGCCTGCCGACCTCCTTCCTGCCGAATGAGGACCAGGGCAACATCCTCGTCAACGTGCAACTGCCGCCGGGCGCGACGCAGAACCGCACGCTCGAGGTCATGAAGCAGGTCGAGGGCTACCTGCTCAAGCAGCCCGAGGTCCGGGCGATGACCAGCGTGATGGGCTTCAGCTTCTCGGGCAGCGGCCAGAACGCGGCGCTCGCCTTCGTCACGCTCAAGGACTGGAGCGAACGCGAAGGGCCGTCGCAGTCGGCGCAGGCCCTGGTGGCGCGCGCCTTCGGCGGCCTCGCCTCCATCCGCGACGCCTCGGTGTTCCCGGTCAGCCCACCGGCCATCCGCGAGCTGGGCCGCGCCAACGGCTTCGCGCTGCGGCTGCAGGACCGCGGCGGCAACGGCCGGGCCGCGACGGTCGCGGCGCGCAACCAGTTGATCGCGGCGGCCGCGAAGAGCCCGCTGCTGGCCTTCGTGCGACCCGACGGCCTGGAAGACGCCTCGCAGCTGCAACTCAACATCGACCGCGACAAGGCCAGCGCGCTGGGGGTCGGCTTCGCCGCCATCAACAGCACGCTGTCGACCGCGCTCGGGTCGGCCTATGTCAACGACTTCCCGAACGCCGGTCGCCTGCAGCGCGTGGTGGTGCAGGCCGACGCGCCCATGCGCATGCAGCCGGAAGACCTGCTCAAGCTCAATGCGCTCAACGCGGCCGGCCAGCCGGTGCCGCTGTCGGCCTTCGCCGCGACCGAATGGATCACCGGCCCGATGCAGACGGTGCGCTACAACGGCTACCCGGCGATGCGCATCCAGGGCGAGCCGGCGCCGGGCCAGAGCACCGGGGCGGCGATGGCCGAGATGGAGCGCCTGATCGGCGAGCTGCCGGCCGGCTTCGCCTTCGAATGGACCGGCCAGTCGCGCGAGGAGAAGCTGTCGGGTGCGACCGCCTTCATCCTGTTCGGCTTCTCGCTGCTGGCGGTCTTCCTGTGCCTCGCCGCGCTGTACGAGAGCTGGTCGATCCCGCTGGCGGTGATCCTGGTGGTGCCGCTGGGCGTGCTGGGCGTGCTCCTGGGCGCGCACTTGCGCGGCCTCGAGAACGACGTCTTCTTCAAGGTCGGCCTGATCACCATCATCGGCCTGTCGGCCAAGAACGCGGTGCTCATCATCGAGTTCGCGAAGGACCTGCATGCCAGGGGCAGGAGCGCGGTCGAAGCGGTCATCGAGGCGGCGCACCTGCGCTTCCGGCCGATCCTGATGACCTCGCTGGCCTTCATCCTGGGCGTGCTGCCGCTGGTGCTGGCCAGCGGCGCCGGCTCGGCCAGCCAGCGCGCGATCGGAACGGGCGTGATGGGCGGCATGATCACCGCGACCGCGCTGGCGGTGTTCCTGGTGCCGGTGTTCTATGTCGTCGTCAGCCGTCTCTTCAAGGGCAGCGAACGCCAGCGGCGGCGCTGGGCACACGAATCCGAGGAAGCGCCGAACCCGGCGGCCCCCGGCACGCAGGAGGGGCGATGAGCGTGCGCAGCCGCCGCGTCACGGCGCTGGCCCTGGCCGCCCTGCTGTCCGCCTGCACCTCGATGGCCCCGCGCTACGAGCGTCCGGCCGCGCCGGTGCCGGCGAGCTTCCCGGTCTCCACCAGCGCGGCGGGCGATGCGGCCGCCGACGCCACGGGCACGCCGGCCGCCGATCTGGACTGGCAGCGCTTCTTCTCGGCCGACGAGCGCCTGTCGCGCCTGGTCCCGCAGGCGCTGCAGGCCAATCGCGACTTGCGCGTCGCGGTGCTGGCCATCGAAGCCTCGCGTGCCCAGCTCGGCCTGCGCCGCGCCGACCTGTGGCCCACCGTCAACGCCGGCCTCACCGGCTCGCGGCAGCCGAACGCGAGCGGCGGCATCACCAGCCTCTACACCGCAGGCCTCCTGGTCAGTGCCTGGGAGCTGGACCTGTTCGGCCGCCTGCGCAGCCTGAGCGATGCCGCAGCGGCGCAGCTGCTGGCCAGCGAAGAGTCGCGCAAGGCCGCGCAGATCAGCCTGGTCGCTGCCGTGGCCAATGCCGACCTGACGCTGCGCGCCGACGACGAGCTGCGGCGCGTGACGCAGCAGACGCTGGCCACGCGCGAGGAGTCCTACAAGCTGACGAAGCTGAAGTTCGATCAGGGTGCGAGCTCCGAGATCGACCTGCGCCAGGCCGAGTCGCTGCTCGAGGCGGCGCGCGTCGCACTCGCGCAGCAGACGCGCCAGCGCGCGCTCGACGAGAGCGCGCTGGCCCTGCTGCTGGGCCGGCCGCTGCCGGCCGACCTGCCACCGGGGCGGGCGATCGGTGGCGAGGCGGGGTTGCCCGACGTTCCGGCCGGCCTGCCGTCCGAGGTGCTGGTGCGCCGTCCCGATGTGCGCGCCGCCGAGCAGCAGCTGATCGCCGCCAACGCCAGCATCGGCGCGGCGCGCGCGGCTTTCTTCCCGAGGATCTCGCTGACCGGCAGCTTCGGCCTGGCCAGCAGTCACCTGTCGGACCTGTTCCAGGGCGGCAACTCGGCCTGGAGCTTCGCGCCACAGCTGCTGCAGCCGATCTTCGACGCCGGCCGCAACCAGTCCAACCTCGATCTCGCCAAGGTCAACCGAGAGATCGCGGTGGCGCAGTACGAGAAGGCGATCCAGACCGCCTTTCGCGAGGTCGCCGACGCGCTGGCCGGCCGCGCCACGCTGGGCGAACAACTGCGCGCCCAGGCGGCGCAGACGGCAGCCGAGCAGCGGCGCTACGACCTCGCCGAGCTGCGCTACCGCAACGGCGCCAGCAGCTACCTCGACGTGCTGGATGCGCAGCGCTCGCTGTTCGCCGCGCAGCAGGCGCTGGTGCAGGTGCAGGCGCTGCGCGTGCAGAACCTCGTCACGCTGTACAAGGTGCTGGGCGGCGGCTGGCGCGACGAGGCGGCAGCGCCGCGCTGAGCGCGGCGCCCCTCGGTGTCCCGACGGCCTGGGCTGGCCTCTCGGGCGAGATCAGCGTCCAAGCGGCCACGGGGTCGGCCAGCGGCGGCGGCATCTGCGCTGCCCGTGGCGGGCATCGCCCCTGCGGGTGACCGCAGGCCGGCGTTGCAAAGATCGACCTCGCCGCCCCTCAGAGGCTGGTGCGCAGCGTCCAGATCTCGGGGAACAGCACCACGTCGAGCATCCTGCGCAGGTAGCTGACGCCGCCGGTGCCGCCGGTGCCACGCTTGAAGCCGATCACGCGCTCGACCGTGGTCACGTGCCGGAAGCGCCACAGACGGAACGCGTCCTCGAGGTCGGTCAGCTCCTCGGCGAACTGGTAGAGGTCCCAGTGCGCCTGCGGGTCGCGGTACACCACCAGCCACGCCGCCTCGACCTCGGGGCGCGCGGCGTAGGCCTGGGTCCAGTCGCGCTGCAGCACCGCGGCCGGCAGCGCCAGGCCGCGGCGCGCCAGCAGGCGCAGGGCCTCGTCGTAGAGGGAGGGCGCGCGCCACGCCGCCTCGACCTCGGCCAGCCGCTGCGGCGCGTGCGAATGGGGCTCGAGCATCGCGGCGTTCTTGTTGCCCAGCGCGAACTCGATGCAGCGGTACTGCCAGCTCTGGAAGCCGCTGCTCGCGCCGAGGTAGGGCCGCACGGCGGAGTACTCGGGCGGCGTCATCGTCGCCAGCACGTCCCAGGCGTGGACCAGCTGCTCCATGATCTTGCTGACGCGCGCCAGCATCTTGAAGGCGGGCTGCAGCTCGTCGCGCGCCACCGCGGCGATGGCGGCGTGCAGCTCGTGGAGCATCAGCTTCATCCACAGCTCGCTGGTCTGGTGCTGGACGATGAAGAGCAGCTCGTCGTGCGACGGCGACAGCGGCTTCTGCGCGGACAACAGCGCGTCGAGCTGCAGGTAGTCGCCGTAGCTCATGTGGCGCGAGAAGTCGAGTTGCGCCTTCTCGTCGCGGACGATGTCTTCGGGCTTGGTCATGTCACGGCGTTGCGGCGGTTGAACTCCGGCCGCCGCCACTCGCCGGCGTCGAGCACCTGCTGCAGGTGCCCGACCGCGTCCCACACGTCGACGAAGCGCGTGGTCAGCGGCGTGAAGCCGAAGCGCAGGATGTCGGGCGCCCTGAAGTCGCCGACCACGCCCCGCGCGATCAAGGCCTGCACGACCGCGTAGCCGATCTCGGGGTGGCGCAAGCTGACCTGGCTGCCGCGCTGCGCCGCGTCGCGCGGCGAGGCCAGCGCCAGGCCGTGGCCGGCGCAGCGCGACTCGACCAGCGCCGCGAACAGCTCGCACAGCGCCACCGACTTGGCCCGCAGGGCGTCCATGCCACCCAGCGGCTCGGCCGCCAGCAGCGTGTCGACGCCGCACTCGAGCGCGGTCAAGGCCAGGATCGCCGGCGTGCCGCAGAGGTAGCGCTGCACCCCGGGCGCGGGTCGGTAGCCGGGCGCGAACTCGAAAGGCGCCGCATGCCCCATCCAGCCCGACAAGGGCTGGCGCAGTCCCTCGCGGTCCATGCGCCTTGCGTGGCGCGCGTGCATCCACACGAAGGCGGGCGCCCCGGGGCCGCCGTTGAGGTACTTGTAGCCGCAGCCGACGGCGAAGTCGGCGTCGCTGCCGTTCAGATCCACCGGCAGCGCGCCGGCCGAGTGCGCCAGGTCCCAGACGGTCAGCGCGCCGGCGGTGTGCGCGGCGGCGTTCAGCGCCGCCATGTCGTGCAGTCGGCCGCTGCGGTAGTTGACCTGGGTCAGCATCAGCACGGCCAGCTCGCCGTTCAGCTGGAGTCCGATCTCGTCCGGCTCGACCAGCCGCAGCTCGAGGCCGCGCTCGGCGGCCAGCGTCTCGGCGATGTAGAGGTCGGTCGGGAAGTTGCTGCGCTCGGAGACGATCACGCGGCGCCGGGGCGCGTCGGCGGCCTGCAGCGCGAGCGCCGCGCTCAGCACCTTGAACAGGTTCACCGAGGTCGAGTCGGCCGCCACCAGCTCTCCGGGGCCGGCGCCGACCAGGCGCGCGATCTTGTCGCCGACGCGCTGCGGCAGTGCGATCCAGCCGGCGCGGTTCCAGCTCTCGATCAGCCCCTGGCCCCATTCGCCGCACACCGCCTCGGCGACGCGCGCCGCGGTCGCACGGGGCAGGGGGCCGAGCGAGTTGCCGTCCAGGTAGATGCGGCCGTCGGGCAGGTCGAACTGCGCCCGCAAGCTCGCCAGGGCGTCGGCGCGGTCGAGCGCCAGGCAGGCGGCGCGGTCGGGCAGCGCGCTCATTCCATGTCCAGCTGGCGGTGGTTCTCGAACGGCGTGTCGACGAAGGCCGGGTCCTCGGGCGCTGGCAGCGCGAGCCGCGGCTGCGGCTCGGGCGGCAGCTCGCGCAACACGGCGCGCACCGGCGACGCGTCGGCCGTCACCAGCTTCAGCGGCAGGGCGATCAGCTCGTAGTCGCCTTCGGCCACCTCGTCGAGCACCAGGTTCTCCAGCACGCGCAGGCCGCGGCGGCGGATCGCCTGATGGCTGTCCAGCGTCTTGCTGGCGGCGGGATCGATGCTGGCAGTGTCGATGCCGACCAGCTGCACGCCCAGGTCGGCCAGGCGTTCGATGGTCTCGGGCGCGAAGGCGGCCAGCGCAGTGTCGAAGCGGTCGATCGGCGCGCGCTCGTAAGTGCGCACCAGCACGCGCGTCGGCAGGCTGCCGTCGATCGCGTGGGACAGGTGCGGCCAGCGGATCAGGCGGTCGCTGTGCTTCGCCCCCGGTCCCTGGAAGCCCCAGGCGTGGATCACGCGGCAGCGGCCGATGAAGGGGTCGAGCGGCAGCTGGCCGATGGTCGCGCCCTTGGGGTCGTAGTGCAGCGGGGCGTCGGCGTGTGCGCCGACGTGCGGGCTCAGCGTGATGGCGCTGACGTTGACCGGCCCGCCCGGTCCGATCTCGGCGGTCCAGGTCTGCGAGTAGGGTGTGTCGCCCGGGAAGACCGGCGCCTGCGGGTCGACCGGCGGCGAGATGTCCCAGAGCTGAGGCGGTGTCGTCGTCACCATGGCGCGCACGGTAGCACCGACCTGCGCCGAGGGTCATCCCGACGGCAGGGGGCACAGTCTTTTACTTGACACTTAAACAATACACGCCTAAATTCGATCCGGCAAGTGCGGCCGTCCCGGGCCGCGAAAGGACGACACCATGCGCATCGCCTGCATCGGCGGTGGCCCGGCCGGGCTGTACTTCGCGCTGCTGATGAAGAAGGCCGACTCGGCGCGCCAGGTGGTCGTGATCGAGCGCAACCGCCCCTTCGACACCTTCGGCTGGGGCGTGGTGTTCTCCGACCAGACGCTGGGCGCACTGCAGCGCGCCGACGCGCCGACCGCGCAGCGCATCCTCGACGCCTTCAACCACTGGGACGACATCGAGGTGCGCGTCCAGGGCCGCCGCATCCGCTCGGGCGGCCATGGCTTCTGCGGCATCGGCCGCAAGCGGCTGCTCAACATCCTGCAGGAGCGCTGCCTGGCGCTCGGCGTCGAACTGCGCTTCGAGGCCGAGGGCGACGACGCCGGCGTCGATGCCGACCTGATCATCGCCAGCGACGGCCTCAACAGCCGCATCCGCCAGAAGTACGCGCCGACCTTCGAGCCCGACATCGACCTGCGACGCTGCCGCTTCGTGTGGCTGGGCACCGAGCGGCTGTTCGAGGCCTTCACCTTCGACTTCCAGCGCACCGGGCACGGCTGGTTCCAGGCCCATGCCTACCGCTTCGACGCGACGCACTCGACCTTCATCGTCGAGACGCCCGAGCCGGTGTGGCGCGCCGCCGGGCTGGAGCAGATGGAGAAGGAGGAAGGCATCGCGTACTGCGAGCGGCTCTTTGCCGAAGTGCTGGAAGGGCACAAGCTCATCTCCAATGCCGCGCACCTGCGCGGCTCGGCCTCGTGGATCCGCTTTCCGCGCGTGGTCTGCAAGCGCTGGGTGCATCCGGCCGGTGGCGCGGACGGCAAGCGGCCGGTGGTGCTGATGGGCGACGCGGCGCACACCGCCCACTTCTCCATCGGCTCGGGCACCAAGCTCGCGCTCGAGGACGCGATCGCGCTGGCCGCCGACATCGAGGCCCGGCCCGGCGACCTGGCCGGCGCGCTGGCCGCCTACGAGGCCGCGCGCGGCATCGAGGTGCTGAAGATCCAGAACGCGGCGCGCAACTCGACCGAGTGGTTCGAGAACGTCGAACGCCATGCGCGGCTGGCGCCCGAGCAGTTCGCCTATTCGCTGCTGACGCGCTCGCAGCGCATCTCGCACGAGAATCTGCGGCTGCGCGATGCCGGCTACGTCGGCGGCGTCGAGGGCTGGCTGGCCGGCCAGGCGGCGACGCAGGCCGAGGTGCCGGCGGCGCAGGCTGCCGCGCCGGTGCCGCCGATGTTCACGCCTTTTCGCCTGCGCGGCCTGACGCTGGCCAACCGCGTGGTGGTCTCGCCGATGGCGCAGTACGCCGCCGTCGACGGCCTGCCGACCGACCACCATCTGGTGCACCTGGGCGCACGCGCCTTGGGCGGCGCCGGCCTGGTGTTCACCGAGATGACCTGTCCCTCGCCCGACGCGCGCATCACGCCCGCCTGCGCCGGGCTGTGGAACGACGCGCAGCAGGCGGCGTGGACGCGCATCGTCGGCTTCGTGCACGGAAGTACCGGCGCGAAGATCGCGCTGCAGCTGGGTCACGCCGGCCCCAAGGGATCGACCCGCGTGCCCTGGGAGGGCGAGGACCAGCCACTGGCCCAGGGCAACTGGCCGCTGCTGGCCGCGTCGCCCCAGCAGTACCTTGACGGCGTCGGCGACTGGTCCCGCGCCATGACGCGGGCCGACATGGACCGCGTGACCGCCGAGTTCGTGGCCGCCGCGCGCCGCGGCGCCGCGGCCGGCTTCGACTGGCTGGAGCTGCACGGCGCGCACGGCTACCTCTTGTCGGCCTTCCTGTCGCCGCTGACCAACCAGCGCAGCGACGAGTACGGCGGAACGCTCGGCAACCGCCTGCGCTGGCCGCTGGAGGTGTTTGCCGCGATGCGCGCCGCCTGGCCGGCCGAGCGGCCGATGTCGGTGCGGCTGTCGGCGCACGACTGGGTGCCGGGCGGCAACACGCCCGACGACGCCGTTGAGATGGCGCGCGCCTTCCAGGCCGCGGGCTGCGACCTGATCGACGTCTCCAGCGGGCAGGTCAGCAAGGCACAGCGGCCGGTCTACGGGCGGCTGTTCCAGACGCCGTTCGCCGAGGCCATCCGCAACGAGGTCGGCATCGCGACAATGGCGGTCGGCGCCATCACCGAGGGCGATCAGATCAACGGCATCGTCGCCGCCGGCCGCGCCGACCTGTGCGCGGTGGCGCGCCCGCACCTCGCCAACCCGGCCTGGACCCTGAACGAGGCGGCACGGCTCGGCGTCACCGCCGGCCCGGGCCTGATGTGGCCGGTGCGCTACCTGTCGGGCAAGGCGCAGCTGGAGCGCAACCTGGAGCGCGAGCGGCAACTTGCTGCGCAGACGGCCGGGCTGGGTGCACTCGAACAGGCCAACCTGGCCTTGGGCGTATGACGAAGCGGCCCACCCCCGTTGCGGCTTCGCCGCTCCCCGAGGCCCAGGAGGAGCCTCTTCGTGGCCCTTGGGGAGGGCCGCTGGCGACCCGGCGAAGCCGGCACCGCGGCGGCTGCTGGCTTGGTTCCTGCGCGTTGCGCTGGAGTCGTACACGTCGGTGGAGCCGTCGCGATGAATGATCTCTTCGGACTGCAAGGCCGGCACGCCGTCGTGACCGGCGGCGGCAGCGGCATCGGCGCGGCGATCGCGCGCGCGCTCGTCGATGCCGGCGCGCGCGTGAGCCTGATGGGGCGCCGCCTCGATGCGCTGCAGGCGGTCGCCGCCGAACTCGGCGCTGCCGCAGCCTGTGTGAGCTGCGACGTGACCGACGAGGCCGCGGTGGCACGGGCCTTCGCGGCGGCCCGCGAACACGCACCGATCGATCTGCTGGTCAACAACGCCGGCGCGGTGGAGAGCGCGCCGCTCGCGAAGACCAGCGCCGCGCAGTGGCGTCGCGCGCTGGACGTCAACCTGAGCGGTGCCTTCCTTTGCCAGCAGCAGGTGCTGCCGGCGATGCTGGAGCGCGGCTACGGCCGCATCGTCAACGTCGCCAGCACGGCAGGCCTCAAGGGCTATGCCTACGTCGCGGCCTACGTCGCCGCGAAGCACGGGCTCGTCGGTCTGACCCGTGCCGCGGCGCTGGAACTGGCGAAGACCGGCGTGACGGTCAACGCCGTCTGCCCTGGCTACACCGACACCGAGATCGTGAAGGAAGCCGTCGCGACCATCGCGCGCAAGACCGGTCGCGACGAAGCCGGTGCCCGCGCCGCGCTCGCCGCCAGCAATCCGCAGGGCCGCCTGGTGCGGCCCGAGGAGGTCGCGCAGGCCGTGCTGTGGCTGCTGCGGGCCGACAGCGCATCCATCACCGGCCAGGCGATCGCGGTGGCCGGCGGCGAGGTGATGTGAGCATGGCCGCCGACGAGTCCCTGGCCGACACCGACCTCGAGTCGCGCGTCATCGACGAGCACCACCAGGCGCTCAAGCTCTGGCTGCGCTGGCTGTCGTGCACCACGCGCATCGAGGACGCGATCCGCAAGCGCCTGGCGGCCGAGTTCGGCACCACGCTGCCGCGCTTCGACCTGATGGCCCAGCTGGAGCGCCAGCCCGAGGGGTTGACGATGCGCGAGCTGTCCAAGCGCCTGATGGTCACCGGCGGCAACGTCACCGGCATCACCGACCAGCTCGAGTCCGAAGGCCTGGTGGTGCGCGCGCCCCATCCGACGGATCGCCGTGCGTTCTCGGTGCAGCTGACGCCGGCCGGCCGCAAGCTGTTTCGCCGCATGGCGAGCACGCACGAGCGCTGGGTGGTCGAGCTGTTCGCCGGCTGGTCGCCCGAGCAGAAGACTGCCATGCACGAGCAGCTGGCGCTGCTGAAACAACACCTCGCCCAAGGAAGCCCGACATGACCCGACCCATCGCCGAACCCCTGGCCGCCGGCAACCGCCGCGCGCTGGCCGCGCGCCGTGCCGTGCACTTCGGCTGGTGTGTCGACGCCGCCGGCGTCGGTGTGCTGACCTTGAACCGCCCGGAACGCAAGAACCCGCTGACCTTCGACTCCTACGCCGAGCTGCGCGAGCTGTTCCGCGACCTCGCCTATGCCGACGACGTGAAGGCGGTGGTGGTGCAGGGTGCCGGCGGCAACTTCTGCTCGGGCGGCGACGTGCACGAGATCATCGGTCCGCTGACGCGGATGGCGATGCCCGACCTGCTGGCCTTCACGCGCATGACCGGCGACGTGGTGAAGGCGATGCGCGCCTGCTCGCAGCCCGTGATCGCCGCGATCGACGGCGTGTGCGCCGGCGCCGGCGCGATCCTGGCGATGGCCTCGGACCTGCGCATCGGCACGGCGCGCAGCAAGACGGCTTTCCTGTTCGCGCGCGTCGGCCTGGCCGGCTGCGACATGGGCGCCTGCGCGATCCTGCCGCGACTCGTCGGCCAGGGCCGCGCAAGCGAGCTGCTGTTCACGGGTCGGTCGCTCGGTGGCGACGAGGCGCTGGCCTGGGGCTTCATGAACCGCCTGGTCGAACCCGAGGCGCTGGAAGCGTCGGCGCTGGCCTGGGCCGGCGAGCTGGCGGCGGGTCCGACCTTCGGCCACGCGATGACCAAGCGCATGCTGCACCAGGAGTGGTCCATGGGCGTCGACGAGGCGATCGAGTCCGAGGCGCAGGCGCAGGCGATCTGCATGGTGACGCAGGACTTCCAGCGCGCCTACGAGGCCTTTGCGGCCAAGCGCAAACCGGCTTTCGAGGGAGATTGAGATGGACTCCGCAAAAGGCCGTCCTGCGCGTGGCAAAGCGAGGGCCGGGCGGCCTGGGGGGCGCAGGTTCGGCGGCCTTCGCTTCGCTACGGCTGCCCTCGGGTGCTCGGGTTCATGGTCCCGTCGCCCCACTCGCCACGTCCGCTTCGCTCACTGCGCTCCGACAAGCGCGACGCGCCTCCGGCCCGAGCACCGCAGTGCAGTCGGCGCAAAGCGCCGACCGCCCCCTCTCGCGCCCCCACCGGGCACCGCCTGCCGCGCCGGGCGATGGAAGGAGTGACATGCATGACTTCGATCACCTCGACTGGCCCTTCTTCGAGCCGCGGCACCGCGGCTTCGCGAAGGAGCTCGACGCCTGGGCCGCGCAGATGCTGGGCGATGTGCCGCACGACGGCGACGTCGATGCGACATGCCGCCGGCTCGTTGGTGCGCTGGGCGGCGCCGGCTGGCTGCGCCACGCGGTCGCCGGCACGGCGCATGGCGGTGCCGCAGACGCGATCGACACCCGCACGATCTGCCTGGCCCGCGAGACGCTGGCGCGCCATCACGGCCTGGCCGACTTCGCCTTCGCGATGCAGGGCCTGGGCTCGGGCGCGATCTCGCTCGATGGCTCGCCCGCGCAGCGCGCGCGCTGGCTGTCGGCGGTGGCGAGCGGCCAGGCCATCGCGGCCTTCGCGCTCAGCGAGCCGGGCGCCGGTTCCGACGTTGCCGCGATGCAGTGCCGGGCCTGCGACGACGGCGATGCCTGGGTGCTCGACGGCGAGAAGACCTGGATCAGCAACGGCGGCATCGCCGACTTCTACGTGGTGTTCGCGCGGACGGGTGAGGCGCCAAGAGGGACCCGCGACATCGGCGCCTTCATCGTCGAGGCCGGTGCACCGGGGCTCGAGATCGCCGAGCGCATCGAGGTCATCGCGCCGCACCCGCTGGCGCGGTTGCGCTTCGCAGGCTGCCGGGTGTCCAAGTCCCACCAGATCGGTGCGGCGGACCAGGGGTTCAAGCTGGCGATGCGCACACTCGACATCTTCCGCACCTCGGTGGCGGCGGCGGCGCTCGGCTTCGGCCGGCGCGCGCTCGACGAGGCGCTGGCGCGCAGCCGCGCCCGGCCGATGTTCGGCGCGCGGCTGGCCGACCTGCCGATCGCGCAGGCGAAGCTGGCCGACATGGCCACCACCCTCGAGTCCGCGGCGCTGTTGACCTATCGCGCGGCCTGGCAACGCGACCAGGGCCGGCGCGTCACGCGCGAGGCGGCGATGGCCAAGCTGGCCGCGACCGAAGGCGCGCAGCA
This sequence comes from uncultured Methylibium sp., assembly GCA_964616015.1. Lineage (GTDB taxonomy): Bacteria > Pseudomonadota > Gammaproteobacteria > Burkholderiales > Burkholderiaceae_C > Methylibium. The sequence continues at coordinate 12,669 of CAZTTC010000065.1, forward strand.
GGTCATCGACGCCGCGGTGCAGCTCTTCGGCGGCGAGGGCGTGCACCACGGCAGCGTCGTCGAGTCGCTGTACCGCGAGATCCGCGCCTTGCGCATCTACGAAGGTGCCAGCGAGGTGCAGCAGCTGATCATCGGCCGCGAGCTGCTGAAGGAGGCGGAGGCTTCGCGATGAGCGCGCACGTCGACCGCTTCGCGCGCGACCGCCTGCCGCCGGTGGCACAGTGGCCCGAGATGCGCTTCGATTTGCCGGAGTTGCAGTTTGCTGCGCAGATCAACTGCGCGAGCGAGTTGCTGGACCGTCGCGTCGAGCAGGGCGATGGCGGGCGCCCGGCGGTGATCGGTCCCGGCGCGAGCTGGAGCTACGCCGAACTGCAGGCCCAGGTGAACCGCATCGCGCGCGTGCTGGTCGACGACCTCGAACTCGTGCCCGGCCAGCGCGTGCTGCTGCGCGGTGCCAACACGCCGATGCTCGCGGCCTGCTGGCTCGCGGTGGTGAAGGCCGGCGGCATCGCGGTCGGCAGCATGCCGCTGCTGCGGGCCAAGGAGCTGGCGGCGATCATCGACAAGGCCGAGATCACGCACGCGCTGTGCGATGCGCGGCTGGCCGAGGAGCTGGCGCTCGCGCAGGCGCAGTGCCCGACTCTCGCGCACGTGCTGCATTTCCTCGGCGACAGCCGAGAACTCGAAGCGCGAGCCGCGGCCCAGCCACCCTGGTTCGACGCCGTGCCGACCGCGGCCGACGACGTGGCGCTGATCGCCTTCACCTCGGGCACGACCGGCGTGCCCAAGGGCACGATGCACTTCCACCGCGACGTGATGGCGGCCTGCGCGTGCTGGCCGCGCCATGTGCTGAGGGCCACGCGCGACGACCGCTTCATCGGCAGTCCGCCGCTGGCCTTCACCTTCGGGCTCGGCGGACTGCTGCTGTTCCCGATGTCGGTCGGCGCCTCGACGGTGCTGATCGAGAAGGCCACGCCCGACACGCTGCCTCAGGCCGTCGACACCTATCGCGCGACGGTGTGCTTCACCGCACCCACCTCCTACCGCGCGATCGCGATGGCGATGAAGGGTGGCGCCCTAGCGCACGATCTGTCGTCGCTGCGCAAGTGCGTGTCGGCGGGCGAGACCTTGCCGGCCTCGACGCGTGCGCTGTGGCGGGACGCGACCGGCATCGACATCATCGACGGCATCGGCTCGACTGAGCTGTTGCACATCTTCATCTCGCACGACGAGGCGCATGCGCGGCCGGGGGCGACCGGCACCGTCGTGCCGGGCTACACCGCCTGCGTTGTCGACGAGGCGCTGCAGCCGCTGCCGCCGGGGCAGGTCGGTCGCCTGGCCGTCAAGGGCCCGACCGGTTGCCGCTACCTCGCCGACGATCGGCAGACGCAGTACGTGCAGGGCGGCTGGAACCTCACCGGCGACGCCTACCTGATGGACGTTGACGGCTATTTCTTCTACCAGGCGCGCACCGACGACATGATCATCAGCGGCGGCTACAACATCGCCGGTCCCGAGGTCGAGTCCGCGCTGATGACGCATGCCGCCGTGGCGGAGTGCGCGGTGGTCGGCATCGCCGACGAGCAGCGCGGCCAGATCGTCAAGGCCTATGTCGTGCTCAAGCCCGGCGAGCCCGCTGATGCCGAGATGGTCAAGCGCCTGCAGGACCACGTGAAGCAGACCGTGGCGCCCTACAAGTACCCGCGCGCGATCGAGTTCCGCACGAACCTGCCGCGCACCGAGACCGGCAAGCTGCAGCGCTTTCGACTGCGACAGGAGACGACCCGATGACGACGAGCAAGGAAGTCCTGCAACCGCCCGGCTGGGCGGCGCCGCGCGGCTATGCCAACGGCGTGGCCGCGCAGGGCACGAGCATCCACGTCGCCGGCCAGATCGGCTGGAACGCAAGGGGCGAGTTCGAGAGCGACGACTTCGTCGCGCAGGTGCGCCAGGCGCTGGACAACGTCATCGCGGTGCTGCACGCAGGGGGTGCCGGGCCGGAGCACATCGTGCGCATGACCTGGTACGTGACCGACAAGCACGAGTACCTCTCGCGCGGCCGCGAGGTGGGGCAGGCCTTCCGCGAGCGGGTCGGCCGCTACGACATCGCGATGACGGCGGTGCAGGTGACGGCGCTGATGGAGGACCGGGCGAAGGTGGAGATCGAGGTGACGGCGGTGCGGCCGTGAGGGCCGTGACGACGGTGGCCTAGCCGACGCGGCCGATCAGCAGGTATTCCATCAGCGCCTTCTGGACGTGCATGCGGTTCTCCGCTTCGTCCCACACCACCG
>CAZTTC010000066.1:0-14833 GCA_964616015.1 uncultured Methylibium sp.
GAGGTCGACATGCACGGCATCCAGACCAGCGGCAACTGCATCCGCAACATCACCACCGACGAGCTGGCCGGCATCGCCCAGGACGAGGTGGTGGATCCGCGCCCCTACTGCGAGATCCTGCGCCAGTGGAGCACGCTGCATCCAGAATTCGCCTTCCTGCCGCGCAAGTTCAAGATCGCGGTCTCGGGTGCCCGCGAAGACCGTGCCGCAACGGCATGGCACGACATCGGCCTCACGCTCCTGAAAGACGCCACCGGCGCGGTGGGCTTCAAGGTCGCCGTCGGTGGCGGCATGGGTCGCACGCCGATCGTCGCCACCCCCATCGCCGAGTTCGTGCCCTGGACGCAGATCCTCGTCTTCATCGAGGCCGTCGTGCGCGTCTACAACCTGTACGGCCGACGCGACAACGCCTACAAGGCGCGCATCAAGATCCTCGTCAAGGCCGAGGGCGAGCGCTTCGTCAGGGCGGTGCAGGACGAGTTCGCGGCCTTGCTGGCCGATCCGGCCACGACGCTGGTGCCTGAATCGGAGCTCGCGCGCGTGGCCGCGAGCTTCGTCGACCCAGTCGTCGCCGAGCACGTCAGCGGTGGCACTGCGCTCGGCGCCACCGACCTGCCGCCCGCCTTCCAGCGTTGGCTGGAGCGCAACGTGCATGGGCACCGCCTGCCCGGCTACCGCGCCGTGACGCTCTCGTTCAAGCGCCCCGGCCTGCCGCCGGGCGATGCCACGGCCGACCACCTCGAGCGTGCCGCCGCCCTGGCCGAGCGCTTTAGCGTCGGTGAGGCGCGTGTCACGCACGAGCAGAACCTGGTGCTGCCCTGGGTGCGCGAGACAGAGCTGCCGGCGCTTTGGGCCGCCGCGCGGCAGGCGGGCTTCGCCACCCCGAACATCGGGCTCATCACCGACATGATCGCTTGCCCCGGCGGCGACCTCTGCGCACTGGCCAACGCCCGCTCGATCCCGATCGCGGCCGCCCTGGCTGAGCGCTTCGACGACCTCGACCTGCAGCACGACATCGGCGACATCGCGCTCAACATCAGCGGCTGCATCAACAGTTGCGGTCACCACCACAGCGGTCACATCGGCATCCTCGGCGTCGACAAGGACGGCGCCGAGTGGTACCAGGTCACCCTCGGCGGCAGCGACGGTGGCGCACGCGCCGGCGCGGCCGTGGCCGGCAAGGTGATCGGTCCGTCCTTCGCCGCCGACGAGGTGCCCGACGTGCTCGAGGCCGTCATCGACACCTACCTGCGCGAGCGCACGGGCGACGAGCGCTTCGTGCACACCGCACGGCGCCTGGGCGTGGCGCCCGTCCGCGCCGCCGCCGACGCGGTGCGCCGCGCCACCGCGCGCGTCGAAGCCACCGCCTGAACCACCATGAACATCCTGCCCTCCGAAGGTTCCTCGATGGACTTCATCCCCGCCGCCAGCGCCCTGCCGGCCAACGCCCTGCTGCTGGATAGCACCGACGACGTGCTCGCCCGCGCCGAGGAGATCCGACGCCACGCAACCGTTGTGCTCCAGTTCCCCAAGTGGACCGACGGCCGCGCCTACTCGCAGGCGGTGCTGCTGAGGGGGCGCGTGCGCTTCGCTGGTGCCATCGTCGCCAGCGGCGACGTGGTGGCCGACATGGCACCGCTGCTGCGCCGTTGCGGCTTCGACAGCGCCCAGCTGCGCGCCGACCAGCGCATCGAGACCGCCCAGCGCACCCTCGGCCATTTCGACTCTCACTACCAGCGCACGCTGTCCGAGCGCCAGTCCGATGCGCCGGCCCGCGCCGCCTGAGGCCGACATGAGCGCTGCCGAACTCCTCGCCTCATTGCCCGGCGACGCACCTATGGGGCGCCCGGCCGACCGCGCTGCTGCCCGCCGCCACGCCCGGCTGACCCCCGGGCATGCCGAGCGTGTGGCCGCCGCCATCACCCGCCTGCACCAGGCCGCCGCCACGCGCGCCCCGCGCATCGTGCAAACCACGAGCCTCGGGGCCGAGGACATGGTGATCACGGACATCATCGCCCGGCACGGCCTGCCAATTGCCGTCGCTACGCTTGACACTGGTGCCCTGCATGCCGAGACGCTCGGCCTGTTGCCGCGCATCAAGTCGCACTACGGCCTGGCCGTCGAGCGCTGGTCGCCGCCGGCCGAAGCGGTGGTCGCGTTCGTGCGGCGGCACGGCGAGCGCTCGATGTACGAAAGCATCGAGCAACGCAAGGCCTGCTGTGCGCTGCGCAAGCTCGAACCCCTCGCTCGCCTGCTCGCCGACCGAGATGCGTGGATCACCGGCCTGCGCCGCCAGCAGTCGGCCGCGCGCGCCGAGGTGCCTTTCGAACAACTCGACGAGAACGGCCGCCTCAAGCTCAACCCGCTCGCCGACTGGAGCGAAGCCGACGTGTGGCACTACATCGACACGCACGACGTACCGTACAACCCGCTGCACGACGCCTTCTTTCCCAGCATCGGCTGCGCGCCTTGCACGCGCGCCATCTCGCTCGGTGAAGATGCTCGCGCCGGCCGCTGGTGGTGGGAGCAGGAGGACGCCAAGGAGTGCGGGCTGCACGTCGCCCGTGGCCCCCAGGCCGGGCCGGGCCCCCGGCTCCCCGAGACCGAGACGGTGGCCGCATGAACACCCGCACCGACCCGGCCCGGCTGCTGCCGGAAATCGACCATGGCCACCTCGATGCACTCGAGGAGGAATCGCTCTTCATCCTGCGCGAGGTGGCGGCGAGCTTCGAGCGGCCGGCGTTGCTGTTCTCGGCCGGCAAGGACTCGTGCGTCGTGCACCACCTGGCCAACAAGGCCTTCAAGCAGCGCGAAGGCGCTGACGTAACCGATGCGGCTGGCCGCTGGTCCGGCACGCTGCCGTTCCCGCTGCTGCATGTCGACACGGGCCACAACTTCCCGGAGGTCATCGCCTTCCGCAACGAGCGCGCGGCGCAAAGCGGCGACCGCCTCGTTGTCGCGCACCTCGAGGACAGCATCGCGCGGGGCAGCGTGCGCCTGGCGCATCCGCTGGAGTCGCGCAACGGCCACCAGAGCGTGACGCTGCTGGAAGCGATCGACGAGCACCGCTTCGACTGCCTCATCGGCGGCGCCCGCCGCGACGAGGAAAAGGCCCGCGCCAAGGAGCGCATCTTCAGCCACCGCGACAGCTTCGGCCAATGGCAGCCCAAGGAGCAGCGCCCCGAGCTGTGGAGCCTGTTCAACACCCGCATCAAGCCGGGCGAGCACTTCCGCGCCTTCCCGATCAGCAACTGGACCGAGCTCGACGTCTGGCTCTACATCGCCCGCGAGAACATCCCGCTGCCCAGCCTCTACTACAGCCACGAGCGCCAGGTGATCCGCCGCAAGGGCCTGCTGGTGCCGCTGACCGAGGTGACGCCGCCCGAGGCCGGCGAGACGGTGGAGACCGCCCAGGTGCGCTTCCGCACCGTCGGAGACATGACTTGCACCTGCCCGGTCGAGAGCGCCGCGGCCGATGCGAACGACATCGTCGCCGAGACGCTGACCGTGACGGTCAGCGAGCGCGGCGCGACCCGCATGGACGACCGCACCTCGGACGCCTCGATGGAGCGCCGCAAGAAGGAAGGCTATTTCTGAACCCCCCCTCCGCGTTCGCCCCGCGCTTGTCGAAGGACTTCGACGGGCCCGACCCGAACGGTTCTCCTGACCCACTTCGACCATGAACGACGAGCTTCAACACCGCGCGCTGCGTTTCCTGACCGCCGGCTCGGTCGATGACGGCAAGAGCACACTGATCGGCCGCCTGCTCTACGACAGCCGCGCCATCCTCGCCGACCAGCTGGACGCGCTCGAGAAGCGCGCTGCCGGCGGTGCGGTCGACCTCTCGCTGCTGACCGACGGCCTCGAGGCCGAGCGCGAACAGGGCATCACGATCGACGTCGCCTACCGCTACTTCGCGACGCGCAGCCGCAAGTTCATCATCGCCGACGCGCCCGGCCACGAGCAGTACACCCGCAACATGGTCACGGCCGCGGCCGGCAGCGACGCCGCGGTGGTGCTGGTCGACATCACCAAGCTCGACTGGCAGACGCGCCCGGTGCAGCTGCTGCCGCAGACGCGGCGCCACTCGCTGCTGGCGCAGTTGCTGCGCGTGCCCAGCATCGTGTTCGCGATCAACAAGCTGGACGCGGTCGACACGCAGGCCGAGGCGGCCTACGACGCCGTGCGCGAGGCGCTGGAGCGCTTCGCCCGCCAGGCCGGCATCGCCGTGGCCGGCATCGTCCCGGTGTCGGCCCTGCGTGGCGACAACGTCACCCTGCACTCGGGCGTGTGGCGCTGGTACCGCGGCGAGACCCTGCTCGAGCTGCTGCACCGACTGCCGGCCTGCGACGAGCGACACGACGGCGACCTGCTGATCCCCGTGCAATACGTCGCCAAGAGTGTGACGAACGAGCGCGAACCAGGCACCGGCCACCAGCCGCGCACGATCTGGGGCCGCATTGCCCACGGCAGGGTGCGGGCCGGCGACAGCGTCCAGGTGTTCCCGAGCGGCCAGACCGCCGTCGTTGCCGAAGTTCGGCGTGCCGGCGCGGTGGTCGACGCCTGCGAAGCCGGCCAGTCGGCCGGGCTGGTGCTCGACCGTCAGCTCGACGTCTCGCGCGGCGACTGGATCGCCAGCGTCCAGCCCTTGCCGACGACCCAGCGCTTCGCCGCCACACTGGCCTGGCTCGACACCGAGCCGGCCCAGATCGGCCGCAAGTACTGGGTGCGGCATGGCCACCGCTGGGTGCAGGCGCGCATCGTCGGCATCGACAGCCGGCGCGACATCCACACGCTGGAAGACCAGGACGCTCACGAGCTCGCCGTCAACGAGATCGGCCGCGTGCAGGTCGAGACGCAGTCCCCGCTGCCGGTCGAGCCCTATGCGGACAACCGCGTTGGCGGCGCGCTGATCGTCGTCGACCCGACCACCAACCGCACGAGCGGCGCACTGCTCGTGGCCGCGGCCTGATGCGCATGGCCCACCCGGTCGTCTTCGTCGGTGCCGGCCCGGGCCAGGCCGATCTGATCACCGTGCGCGGTGCCAGCCGCTTGGCCGAGGCCGACGTCGTGCTGTTCGATGCCCTCACCGACCCCGCGCTGCGCGCGCTGGCACCGCGCGCCCGCTGGGTCGACGTGGGCAAGCGCGGGTTCTCCGACTCCACCGGCCAGACGCGCATCAACGCCCTGCTGGTCCGGTTCGCGAACGAGGGCGCGCGCGTCGTCCGCCTCAAGGGCGGCGACCCCAGCGTCTTCGGCCGGCTGGAAGAGGAACTCGCGGCACTGGCCGAGGCCGGGTTGCCGTCCGAGGTCGTGCCCGGCGTCACGGCCGCACTGGCCGCGGCGGCCGGCACCCACCGACCGCTGACCCGCCGCGGCGGTGGGCGCAGCGTCAGCCTCAGCACCGCGATGACGCGCGAGGGCCGCCTGCAGGCCAGCCGCAGCGCCGACACCGAGATTTTCTACATGGCCGGCCGACAACTCGCCGCGCTGTCGCGCCGGCTGCGCGAGGCAGGCTGGCCGGCCGACACGCCGGCCTGCGTGGTCTCGCGCGCCGGCTGGCCCGACCAGCTGGCCAGCGAGCACCGCCTGGCCGGGCTGGCTGCGGCCAGCGTGCTGCACGCGGGCCGGCCGACCGTCGTGGTCGTCGGCGTCGGTGCCACAGCCGTCGCGACCGGCATGCCGCAAGCCCCCGAAACGCGTGCGCTGCCCGCCACCCCCGAGCAAACCCCGAGCCCGTAAAATCTCGCGTTCTTGTGCCGCCCGCAGTCCGCAGCGGCCCGACTCCGCCAGCCTCACAACGTCATGACCCACGTCGTCACCGAATCCTGCATCCGCTGCAAGTACACCGACTGTGTCGATGTCTGCCCGGTGGACTGCTTCCGCGAAGGTCCGAACTTCCTGGTGATCGATCCCGACGAGTGCATCGATTGCGCGGTCTGCATCCCCGAGTGCCCGGTCAACGCCATCCTCCCCGAGGAAGACGTGTCCCAGGACCAGCAGAAATTCATCGCCATCAACGTCGAGCTGTCCCGGAAGTGGCCCAGCATCACGAAGCGCAAGCCCGCGCTGCCCGACGCCGACGACTGGAAAGACAAGAAGGACAAGCTCGGCGAGCTGATCCGCTGAACGACCCATGGAGCCGCAACTGAACCCCGCCATCGCCCAGACCGCCGCCAGCCACGAGGGCCCGATCGAGACGGATGCCGTCATCGTCGGTGCCGGCCCGGTCGGCCTGTTCCAGGTGTTCGAACTCGGCCTGCTCGAGATCAAGGCCCACATCATCGACTCGCTCGCCTACCCGGGCGGTCAATGCATCGAGCTCTATCCGGACAAGCCGATCTACGACATTCCCGCGGTGCCGGTGTGCACCGGCAAGGAACTCACCGACAACCTGCTCAAGCAGATCGAGCCCTTCGGCGCCACCTTCCACCTGGGCCAGGAGGTGTCGCTGGTGCAGCGGCGCGAGGACGGGCGCTTCGACCTCGAGACCAGCAAGGGCACGCGCTTCATCACCAAGACCATCTTCATCGCCGGCGGTGTGGGCAGCTTCCAGCCGCGCACGCTCAAGGTCGACGGGCTCGAGAAGTTCGACGGCACGCAGCTGCACTACCGGGTGCGCAACCCCTCGCAGTTCGCGGGCAAGAACCTCGTCATCGTCGGCGGCGGCGACTCGGCGCTCGACTGGACCTTGAACTTCGTGCAGGAAGGTCCCAACAAGGCCGAGAGCGTGATCCTGGTGCACCGGCGCGACGGCTTCAAGGCTGCGCCGGCCAGCGTCGCCAAGATGAAGGAGCTGTGCGAAGCGCTCGAGATGCAGTTCATCGTCGGCCAGGTCACCGGCATCGAGGAGGCGGACGGCAAGCTGACCGCCGCCAAGGTCACCGGCGGCGACGGTGTCACGCGTGTGGTGCCGCTGGACATGCTGCTGGTGTTCTTCGGCCTGAGCCCCAAGCTCGGCCCGATCGCCGACTGGGGGCTGAACATCGAGCGCAAGCAACTGGTCGTCGACACCGAAAAGTTCGAGACCAACGTCCCCGGCATCTTCGCGGTCGGCGACATCAACGTCTACCCGGGCAAGAAGAAGCTGATCCTGTCGGGCTTCCACGAGGCCGCGCTGGCGGCCTTCGGCGCGGCGCCCTACATCTTCCCGGACAAGCGCATCCACCTGCAGTACACGACCACGAGTCCGAAGCTGCACAAGGTGCTGGGCGTGGAGACGCCCGTCTTCGACTGAGCTCGACGCCCTGCGCTCGCGAGGCCCGCTTCGGCGGGCCTCGGCGCTTGCGGCTGGGCCATAATCGTCGCGTCGTGCGGCCCGCCGCGCGGCATTCGCTAGGGGTGTTGGATCGCCGACCCGGTGGTCCGACTGAGAAAGTCCCTTTGAACCTGATTGAGGTAATCCTCGCGCAGGGAAGCGGTCTTGCAGTGCCACGCCCCCGTGTCGCTGTGCAGGGCGCCCACCTGCCATCGACCACGGATCCACGATGGCAACCCGCACTTCCTTCCTGATCGTCCCGCTCGCCGTCGCGACCTCGTTCGCCGCGGCCCAGTCCACCACCTTGCCGCCCGTCACGGTGCAGGGCCGCAGCGACACCGCCACGGCCGACGTCACCGGCTTCGGCGACGTGCCCCTCGAGCGCAGCCCGCTGCAGGCACGCGTCCTCGGCGAAGCCGCGCTCACGTCCGGCGGCGGCACGCTGCGCGAGCTGACGCGCCGCGACGCCAGCACCAGCGACGCCTACAACTCCGAGGGCTACTGGGACCAGTTCTCGGTGCGCGGCTACGTCATCGACAACCGCTACAACTACCGCCGCGACGGCCTGCCGATCAATGCGGAGACCTCGATCCCGCTCGACAACAAGTCGCGCGTGGAACTGCTCAAGGGCATCAGCGGCATGCAGGCCGGCACCAGCGCGCCGGGCGGCCTGGTCAATCTGGTCGTCAAGCGACCGGCCGGCGAGGTCCGCAGCGCGATGCTGGAGCTTGCGGGCCGCAGCAGCGTGCTCGGCGCGGTCGACCTGGGCACGCGCTTCGGTGCGGACCAGGCCTTCGGCCTGCGCCTCAACGCTGCGGCGGCCCGCATCGACCCCGAGCTGCGCGCCGCGAGGGGCCAACGCCACCTGCTCGCGCTGGCCGGCGACTGGCGCCTCGGCCCCGGCAGCCTGCTGGAGGCCGAGGTCGAAATCAGCCGCCGCTCGCAACCCAGCCAGCCAGGCTTCAGCCTGCTCGGCGACCGGGTGCCCGATGCGCGCGACATCGACCCGCGCATCAACCTCAACAACCAGCCGTGGTCGCTGCCCGTCGTGCTGCAAGGGCGCACGGCCAGCCTGCGCTGGACGCAGCCGCTGGCCTCGGGTTGGCGCGCTCGCCTGCACATCGCCAGCCAACAGCTGAAGAGCGATGACCGCATCGCCTTCCCCTTCGGTTGCGGCGCCGAAGGCAATGACGACCGCTATTGCAGCGACGGCACGTTCGACCTCTACGACTTCCGCAGCGACAACGAACGCCGTCGCACCGACGCGGCCGACGCCTCGCTGCAGGGCCGCCTGCGCTTCGGCGGCATCGATCACCGGCTGACCACCGGCGTGCTGGCGAGCCGCCTCGAGGCGCGCTTCGAGGGCCAGGCCTTCAACGATGCAGGGACGGGCCGTGTCGACGGTGGGCTGCTCACGCCGGCCGCCCCCGATGCCGTCCTGGACAACACCCACCGCAGCGAGCGCAACACCGAGTTCTACGTCCGCGATGCGATGAAGCTGACCGAGGACCTGGGCCTGTGGCTCGGCCTGCGCCACACCCGCCTGTCGCGCGACAGCATCACCACCTCCGAGACCGAGGCCACGGCCTATCGCCAGAGCTTCACGACCCCGTGGCTGGCAGCGAGCCTGACGCTCAGCGCCCGGAACCTGGCCTATGCCAGCTGGGGCCAGGGCATCGAGTCCCAGGTCGTGCCCAACCGGCCGGGCTCCTTCACCAACCCGGGCCAGGCCTTGCCGGCACTGAAGAGCCGGCAGGCCGAGCTGGGCCTCAAGCACGCCGGCGAGCGCTTCGATGCCCAGCTCGCCGTGTTCGACATCGAGCGCCCCGCGACCAATGTCTGCGCCGTCAGCCCCTGCGCGCTGGTCGTCGACGGCGTGGCGCGGCACCGCGGGCTCGAAGCCGGGTCCGAGGCGCGGCTGGGCGCATGGTCGCTGGGCGCCAGCGCGATGTGGCTGCGCGCGCGCCGCGAGGGCAGCGCCGATGCCGCGCTCGAGTCGCAGCGCCCGCCCAACGTGCCCGCCCGAACGCTGCGCCTGAACGGTGGCTATCGCTTCGAGGGCGGCCTGTCGCTGAGCGCCCTTCTCACGGCGGAGAGCGATCGCACCGTGCTGCCGACGGCGGACTCGCCCCGCATCGCGGGCTGGGCGCGCCTCGACGTCGGCGCACGCTACGAACAGCGCGCCGGTGGCAGCACCCTCATCTGGCGAGCTGGCATCGACAACCTCGCCGACCGTCGCGCCTGGCGCGAATCGCCCTACCAGTTCGGTCATGCCTATCTGTACCCACTGGCGCCGCGCACCTGGCGTGTCTCGCTCAGCGCCGACCTGTAGAGCCGGCCACTACCGTGGCTATAATCCCGGGCTGAATTCCTCGATAGCTCAGTCGGTAGAGCGCCGGACTGTTAATCCGTAGGTCCCTGGTTCGAGCCCAGGTCGGGGAGCCAAACAAAGACAAGGGGCTGCGTCGCGAGGCGTAGCCCCTTCTTCATTCCCACTGTCCGATCCAGCCACCTCGCCATGACCGCCGGCCTCGAACTGCGCGACTTGGCCTGCCGCCGCGGGAGCCGGCTGCTTTTCAAGCAGGTGAGCGCGACCGCGCGCCCCGGCGAGTTGCTGCGCGTGCAAGGCGCCAACGGCGCGGGCAAGACCAGCCTGCTGCGGATGATCTGCGGCCTGGCTGTCCCGGCCGCGGGTCAGGTGCTGTGGCGCGGGCGGCCGGTGGGCGGCCTGCGCGAAGAGTACGGACGCGACCTCGCCTACCTCGGTCACGCCCCGGCGTTGAAGGACGAGCTCTCGGCGCTCGAGAACCTCGAGACCTCCGCCACCCTGGGAGGGCGCCGCATCTCCACCTCCGAGGCCCGGGCCGCCCTCGCGGCCGCGGGACTGGCCGGCCGCGAGCATCTGCCGGCGCGCGTCCTCTCGCAAGGTCAGCGACGCCGCGCCGGCCTCGCCCGGCTGGCGCTGCCGGCCGCGGCCCCGCTGTGGGTGCTGGACGAGCCCTTCAACGCGCTCGACACCCATGCAACGGGCTGGCTGCTGGGCCTGTTGTCCCAGCAGCTCGCGGGCGGCGGCATCGTCGTGCTGACCAGCCACCAGGCCGTCGCGCTTGACGAGCGCCTGCCCCAGATTCCGGTGAGCCTGTGAGCGCCGCCCGCCTTCTCCCGACCTCCCCGCACGACGCCCCGGCGGGCGTGCTGCGCACCCTGCGCTGCGTGCTCGCGCGCGACCTGCGCATCGCCGTGCGCCGCCGCGCCGACACGGCCGCCGCGCTGTTCTTCTTCGTCATTGTCGTGAGCCTCTTCCCGCTGGGCGTCGGCCCCGAGCCGCAGCAGCTGCGCACGATGGCGCCGGGCGTGTTGTGGGTGGCCGCGCTGCTGGCCTCGATGCTGTCGCTCGGCCGCCTGTTCGCCGACGACCACCACGACGGCACGCTCGAGCAGCTGCTGCTGGCCGCCTGCCCGCTGCCGCTGCTGGTGCTGGCCAAGGTGGCGGCGCACTGGCTGGTGTCCGGGCTGATGCTGGCGCTGATCTCGCCGTTGCTGGCGCTGCAGTTCGGCCTGGACCTGCAGGCCACCGGCGTGCTGCTGCTGTCGCTGCTGCTGGGCACGCCGCTGCTCAGCCTGATCGGCGCCATCGGCGCCGCCCTGACGGTCGGCGTGCGCGGCGCGGGCGTGCTGCTGTCGCTGCTGGTGCTGCCGCTGGTTGTGCCGGTGCTGATCTTCGGTGCCGGCGCGGTCGAGGCCAGCGCCGCCGGCCTCGGCCATGCCGGACACTTTTCGTTGCTGGGGGCGATGCTGTTGCTGGCACTCTTCCTCGCCCCCTGGGCCTGCGCGGCAGCCCTGCGAATCGCCCTGGACTGAAGGCCTTGCACAATGCCGGCCTGAACGCCGGCCTCCCGACCCCGACCCGCCCATGAGCAGCCCGATCAACTGGTTCAAGTACGCAGCGCCCCAGCGCTTCTACCCGCTGGCCGGCCAGGCGATCCCGTGGTTTGCCATCGCCGCCGTCCTGCTGACGGCCGCCGGGCTCTACATCGGCTTCTTCGTTGCGCCGACCGACGCGACCCAGGGCGAGGCCTACCGCATCATCTTCATCCACGTCCCGGCGGCCTGGATGTCGATGGTGCTCTATCTGGCGATGGCCTTCTGGGCCGCTGTCGGCCTGGTCTTCAATGCGCGGCTGGCCTCGATGCTGGCCAGCGCCATCGCGCCCACCGGCGCGCTGATGACCTTCCTCGCGCTGTGGACCGGCGCGCTGTGGGGCAAGCCGACCTGGGGCACCTGGTGGGTCTGGGACGCGCGACTGACCTCGGAGCTGATCCTGCTCTTCCTCTACATCGGGTTCCTGTCGCTGCATGCCGCCATCGAGGACCCGAGGCGCGCCGACCGGGCCGCCGCGCTGCTGGCGATCGTGGGTGTGGTCAACGTGCCGATCATCTACTTCTCGGTGCAGTGGTGGAACACGCTGCACCAGGGTGCCTCGGTCAGCCTGACGCGCGCGCCCAGCATGGCGACGACGATGCTGACCGGCATGCTGATCATGGCGCTGGCCTTCTGGGCCTACTGCTTCGCGGTCGTGCTGGCGCGGCTCAGGATCGTCATCCTCGAGCGCGAGGCGCACGCCGGCTGGGCCCGCGAGGCGATGGAAGCCGCATGAACTGGACGAATCTCTCGGACTTCCTGGCGATGGGCGGCTACGGCCTCTACGTCTGGGGCTCCTTCGGCGCGGTCGCGTTGACGATCGCGGTCGAGGTCTGGCAACTTTTTTCGCGCCGCGCCGCTCAGAAGCGCATGACCGACACACAGGACTGGGAAGCAGCGACGCATGAAGGCTAGAACCAAACGCGCCATGGCGATCGTCGGGGGGCTGGCCACGCTGGGTGCGGCCGCCGCGCTCGTGCTCAACGCCTTCCAGAGCAATCTGGTGTTTTTCTTCAGCCCCTCTCAGGTCATGGCGAAGGAAGCGCCGCTGGAGCGCAGCTTCCGGCTCGGTGGCCTGGTCGAGACCGGCAGCATCCAGCGCGACCCGCAGTCGCTGACGGTCAAGTTCGTCGTCACCGACATGGCCCAGAAGACGCCCGTCACCTACACCGGCCTGCTGCCCGACCTCTTCAAGGAGGGCAAGGGTGTCGTGGCCCAGGGCAAGCTCGGCAGCGACGGCGTGTTCCGCGCCGACCAGGTGCTGGCCAAGCACGACGAGAACTACATGCCGCCAGAGGCCGCGGCGGCGCTTGAGCAGGCCCGCAAGGGCCAGTTGCCGGTCGAGCCGAAGATGAGCGGAGCCAAGCCATGATTCCAGAAATCGGTCATCTTGCGCTGATCCTGGCGCTGGCGATGGCGCTCGCGCAGAGCGTGCTGCCGCTGATCGGCGCCTCGACCGGCCATGCCGCCTGGATCGCGCTGGCCCGCCCCTCGGCGCGCGGGCAGTTCCTGTTCGTCGCGATCGCCTATGCCTGCCTGACCTACGCCTTCGTCACCAACGACTTCTCGGTGCTGCTGGCGGCCGAGCACTCCAACTCGCGCTTGCCGCTGCAATATCGCATCACCGCGGTCTGGGGCAACCACGAGGGCTCGATCCTGCTGTGGGCGCTGATCCTGGCCGGCTGGACCGTCGCGGTCGCGACCTTCTCGAAGTCGCTGGACGACCGCAGCGTCGCGCGCGTGCTCGGCATCATGGGCCTGGTGAGCTGCGGCTTCCTGCTGTTCACGCTGCTCACCAGCAATCCCTTCGTGCGCCTGCTGCCCGCGGCGCCCGATGGCAAGGACCTCAATCCGCTGCTGCAGGACCCGGGCATGATCATCCACCCGCCGATGCTCTACATGGGCTACGTCGGCTTCGTCGTGGCCTTCGCCTTCGCGATCTCGGCGCTGATCTCGGGCCGCCTCGATGCGGCCTGGGCGCGCTGGTCGCGACCCTGGACCACGGTGGCCTGGTGCTTCCTGACGCTGGGCATCGCGCTCGGCAGCTTCTGGGCCTACTACGAGCTCGGCTGGGGCGGCTGGTGGTTCTGGGACCCGGTCGAGAACGCCTCCTTCATGCCCTGGCTGGTCGGCACCGCGCTGATCCATTCGCTGGCCGTGACCGAGAAGCGCGGCGGCTTCAAGATGTGGACCGCCCTGCTGGCGATCCTGGCCTTCTCGCTGTCACTGCTGGGCACCTTCATCGTCCGCTCGGGCGTGCTGAGTTCGGTGCACGCCTTCGCCACCGACCCGGCGCGCGGCGTCTTCATCCTCGGCTTCCTGGCCCTGGTGATCGGTGGCTCGCTGGCGCTGTTCGCGTGGCGCGCGCCCAAGGTCGGCGTCGGTGGCAGCTTCGAGCCGGTGTCGCGCGAAGCCATGCTGCTCGCCAACAACGTGCTGCTGCTGGTGGCCGCGGCGGCGGTGATGCTGGGCACGCTCTACCCGCTGGTGCTGGACGCGCTGGGCATGGGCAAGATCTCGGTCGGCCCGCCCTACTTCGACGCCGTCTTCGTGCCGCTGATGGCACCCGCGCTGTTCCTGATGGGCATCGGTCCGATCGCGCGCTGGCGCCAGGCCGGGGCCATCGATCTTGCGCGCAAGCTGCGCTGGGCGCTGGCGGTCAGCGCCCTCGCCGCCGTGGTCGCGCCGCTGCTGCTGGGCCGCTGGTCGCCGATGATCGGCTTCGGCCTGCTGATGGCGGCGTGGATCGCCTGCAGCACGGTCCACCACCTGGTCACGCGCGTGCGCGAGCACTCGGCCGGCGTCGGCGAGGCGCTGCGGCGCCAGCCGCTGTCCTGGTACGGCATGCTGCTGGCTCACTTCGGCGTGGCCGTCTTCGTCGTCGGCGTCACCATCGTCGGCGGCTACCAGGTCGAGAAGGACCTGCGCATGGAGCCCGGCGACACCACGACGCTGCAGGACTACACGCTGCGCTTCGACGGCGTGCGCGAGGCCCGCGGCCCCAACTACGACGCTGCACGCGGCGCGCTGACCGTCAGCCGCGAGGGGCGCACGGTGCGCACGCTCGAGCCCGAGCGTCGCCTCTACACCGTGAGCCGCATGCCGATGACCGAGACCGCGATCGACCGCGGCCTGACGCGCGACCTCTACGTCTCGCTCGGCGAGCCGCTCAGCGTGTCGGCCTGGAGCGTTCGCGTGTACTACAAGCCCTTCGTCGGCTGGATCTGGGGCGGCTGCGTGCTGATGGCCCTCGGCGGCTTCCTCGCGGTGCTGGACCGCCGCTACCGCGCGGTGCGCCGCCGCGCCGATGCGCCACAGCCCGACGGCGGCGCGCCGGATCCCGCGACGGCCCGCCCGCTGGCTGCGAAGGTCGCCGCACGATGACGCGGTCCTTGCGCTACCTGCTGCCGCTGGCGATCTTCCTGCTACTGGTCGGCTTCCTGGCCAAGGGCCTGAAGCTCGATCCGCGCGAGGTGCCCTCGCCGCTGATCGGCAAGCCGGCACCGGCCTTCAGCCTGCCGGTTCTGTCGGCGCCCGAGCGCTTCCTGACCGAGCAGGACCTGCGCGGCCAAGTGTGGCTGCTCAACGTCTGGGCGTCCTGGTGCGTGGCCTGCCGCCAGGAGCATCCGCTGCTGGTGGACCTGGCGCGCAGCG
>CAZTTC010000067.1:0-14752 GCA_964616015.1 uncultured Methylibium sp.
GCCGCAAGGCCATGCTGGAAGACATCGCCATCCTGACCGGCGGCAAGGTCATCGCCGAAGAGGTGGGCCTGACGCTGGAGAAGGTCACGCTGGCCGACCTGGGCCAGGCCAAGCGCGTCGAGGTGGGCAAGGAGAACACCATCATCATCGACGGCGCCGGCGCTGCGGGCGACATCGAAGCGCGCGTCAAGCAGATCCGCGTGCAGATCGAGGAAGCCACCAGCGACTACGACCGCGAGAAGCTCCAGGAGCGCGTGGCCAAGCTCGCCGGCGGCGTGGCGCTGATCAAGGTCGGTGCCGCCACCGAGGTCGAGATGAAGGAGAAGAAGGCGCGTGTCGAAGACGCCCTGCACGCCACGCGTGCGGCGGTGGAAGAAGGCATCGTGGCCGGCGGCGGCGTGGCGCTGCTGCGCGCCCGCGCGGCGGCCGGCACCATCAAGGGCGACAACCCCGACCAGGACGCCGGCGTCAAGCTGATCCTGCGTGCCATCGAAGAGCCGCTGCGCATCATCGTCAGCAACGCCGGCGACGAAGCCAGCGTGGTGGTCAATGCGGTCGTGGCCGGCAAGGGCAACTACGGCTACAACGCCGCCAACGGCACCTATGGCGACATGATCGAGATGGGCATCCTGGACCCGACCAAGGTGACCCGCACCGCGCTGCAGAACGCCGCTTCCGTGGCCGCGCTGATGCTGACCACCGAGGCGATGGTCGCCGAGGCGCCCAAGGACGACACGCCCTCGATGGGGGGGGGTGGCGGCATGGGCGGCATGGGCGGCATGGGCATGGACATGTGATGCCGGGCCGCTGAGGCGGTGCATTCGGGCGGCGCTGCCGCTCGTCGCGCCGACCCCTGCTGGAAGAGGGCCACCACACGGTGGCCCTTTTTCTTTGGCGCTGCGGCCGATGGTGGCGAGGCACGCCGCTCGGGCTCCGATAATCGCCAGCATGGCTGCTTCGCCGCTGCTGCAGGCTTATCTCGACGACCAGCTCGCGCAGGTGCCGCAGTGGATGGCGCGCGTCGCTCGCGATGCCCGGCAGACCCTGGGGGCACCGGGTTGCGGCGGTGCAGCGCGCGACGCGGCCGGCCGGCCCGCTGCCGATGCCGATGCCGCGCTGCGCGACCGGCAGGCCGCTTGGGCGCAGCGGGTCGGCGAACTGCTGGCCGCCGGCTGGCAGGACGATCTGGCCGGGCCTTCACCCTTGACCGCGGCCTCGACCGGTCGGGCGGCCTGGTCGGAGCAGGCGCTGACCCTGGTCGACGAGGACGCGGCCGACCAGAACATCGAGCTGCTGCGGGCGGTGCAGGAGGTCGAGGTCCTGGTCGAGAACCATGTGCACGACCTGCAGGCCCGCAGCGCGACGCTGCGCGGCGAGGCGACCGTGGGGCGCCACGCCAACCTGCTGCGGCCCCAGCTCGTCGTGCAGGCCGTGTGGGACGCGAGCGAGGTGCTGGGCCTCGAGGCGCCGGCCCGCAGGGCCCTGATGCGCGCGAGCAGCGCACCGCTGGGCCGCGCCCTCCAGCAGGTCTCGATCGACGCCGAGCGGCGGTTGGCCGACTGGGGCGTGGCCGCGGCGGCCTGGCAGGCCAGCGCGCTGCCGGGCGCACGCCGCCGGCCGGCGCCGAACTCCGGTGTCGACCTGACGCGGCCGGGCGCACTCGACGAGCTGCGCGGCCGCCTGAGTGGGCGCGCCGCGCCGCCGCCGGCCCCCGACACCCTGCTCAAGCTCGACCTGGGCCTGGCGCAGGCGCTCGACGCGCCCGCGCCGGCCGGCCCCGATCCGGCGCCGCGCCGCCTGATCGAACGCCTGCCCGACCTCGAGCCGATGGCGCGCAACGACGGCGACCGCGAGGTCATGCTGCTGGTCGCGCATGTTTTCGACGCCGTGCTCGACGACGCCTTGCTGCTGCCGTCGGTGCGCCACGCCATCGGCCTGCTGCAAGGCCCGCTGCTGCGCATCGCGATCCGCGAGCCGCGGCTGCTCGAGGACCACACCCACCCGAGCTGGCAGCTGATGATCCGCCTGGCCACGCACGCGGCGGGTTTCCAGGACGATGCCGACCCGCGGCTCGGCGCGCTGCTCGTCGACGTGAGGCGCCTGTTCGACGCGCTCCAGGCGGCGGCGCGGCCCGACGCGGCCCAGCATGCCGAGGCACTGGGCGCGCTCGACGCGCTGCTGGTCGCCGAGCTCGACGCCGAACGGCGCGATGCCGCCGCGCCCATCGCCAAGCTGCAGGCGGCGGCTCGCCGCACCTGGGTCAACGAGGCGCTGCGCCGCCAGGTTCGCCTGCAGATCCAGGAGGCCGGCGGGCCGTGGCAGGTCGAGGGCAGTCCTTCACCGTCACAGGGCGCGAGCGACGCGGTGACGCTCGATCCCGAACTGCAGGACTTCCTCACCGGCCCCTGGGTCGAGACACTGGCCCAGGCGGTGCTGCAGGACGGCGAGCATGCAGAGTCGACGCGCGGCCTGCTGGCCGTCGTGCCCGACCTGCTGGTGAGCCTGGCACCGCTGCGCAGCGACGGCGACCGGCGCCGCCTGGTCGCCAGCGTGCCGGGCTTGGTGCAGCGGCTGCAGCTGGGCATGGCACGCAGCGGCCTGCCCGTGGCGCGGCGCGAGGCCCTGCTGGCGCTGCTGATGGCGCGTCACACCGAACTGCTGCGCCCGGGTGCCGCACCGGCCGCGCGCGACCCGAGTCCCGAGGAGATCGTGCGGCGCCTGCGCGACGAGGCGCTGCCGCCGCCGAGCGCCCCGGTGCTCGCGAGTGGCGACTCGATGTTCGACATCGGTACGCTCGAGACCGTGCCGGCCGAGCTGATGCCCGATGCGCCCGGCCCGGCCGACGCACGCGCCTGGCTGCGTCACCTGGCCGTGGGCCAGTGGTGCCGGCTCGTGGCGCGCGGCAGCTGGTCCACGGCACGCGTCGTTTGGGTCGACGCGGCGCGCGAACACTGGCTGTTCAGCGATGCCGAGCTCGGTCTGACACACGGCCTGACGCGCCGCGCGCTCGAGCGCCTGGCGCAGGGCGGGCTGGCCGCGCCCGTCGAAGAGCGCAACCTGATCGAACGCGCGGTCGACAGCCTGCTGGCGCCGCAGCCGCGCTGAGCGGCGTTCGGCCGCAGGCAAGGCGCCGGGCTCGGCCGGCACAATCTGCGCATGCCGCGTCGCTGTCTTGCCGTCCTGGGCTTGTGTCTGCTGGCCGGCAGCCTCGCGGCGCAGCCGGCTACCGCACCGCCGCTCGCGGAGCGGGCCGCGGCGAGCCCGCGGCCCGTCCAGCCGCCCGGGCGCCCCCGCATCGGCCTGGTGCTGTCGGGTGGCGGTGCGCGCGGGCTCGCGCATGTCGGCGTGCTCAAGGTGCTGGAGCGCGAGCGGGTGCCGATCGACGTGATCGCCGGCACGTCGATGGGCGCCATCATCGGTGGGCTCTATGCCAGCGGCATGAGCGCCCAGGCGCTGGAGCGCGAGCTGCTCAAGGTCGACTGGAACGCGCTGTTCGCCAGCCGTGTCGCGCGCGAGGAGCTGTCGCAGCGACGCAAGGAGGACGACTTCGAGGTGGCCCCGGCGCTCGAACTCGGCCTGCGCGACGGCGCGCTGCGCATCCCGCTCGGGACCTTGTCGAGCCGCGGCCTGGAGTCGCTGCTGCGGCGCTACACGCTGCCGGTGCGTGGCATCCGGTCCTTCGACGCACTGCCGACGCCCTTTCGTGCCGTCGCCACCGACATGGAGAACGGCCGGGCCCGCGTGCTGAGCGAGGGCGACCTCGCGCTGGCGCTGCGCTCCAGCATGAGCGTGCCGGGCGTCTTCGCACCGACCGAGGTCGACGGCCGCATCCTCGGCGACGGCGGCCTGGTCGACAACCTGCCGGTCGACGTGGCGCGAGCGATGGGGGCGGACGTGGTGATCGTCGTCAACATCGGCACGCCGATCGCCGGCCGCGAGACCCTGGGCTCGCTGGTCGGCGTGACGGCGCAGATGATCGCGATCCTGACCGAGCAGAACGTGCAGCGCAGCCTCGCCAGCCTGACGAAGCGCGACCTGCTGATCGCCCCCCAGCTCGGCACGCTGAGCTCGGCCGATTTCGACAAGATGCGCGACTTCGTGCAGCTGGGCGAGCTGCAGGCGCAGGCCCAGGTGGTTCAGCTGGCCGACTACGCCGTCGATGCCGATGGCTACCGCGCCTGGGCTCAGGCGCGCGCGCAGGCCCAGGACGCGCCGCCGACGCTGGCCTTCGTGCGCTTCGAGGGCTCGGAGCGCAGCAACGCGCAGCGCAGTGCACGCGAACTGGCCAGCCAGCCCGGGCGCCCTTTCGAGGTCGCACGCGCCGAGGCCGACGTGCGCCGGCTCGCCGCCAGCGGCGACTACGAGCGCGTCGACTACCAGCTGGTGCGCGACGAGTCCGGCCGCGACGGCCTCGTCTTCAAGCTCGACGAGAAGTCCTGGGGCCCCAACTACCTGAAGCTGGGCCTGGACCTCGCCACCGACTTCTCGGGTCGTGCCAGCTTCAACGTCAAGGTCGTCCACACCAGCCACTGGCTCGACGCGGCCGGCACGGAGTGGCGCAACCGCGTGCGCATCGGCTCCGACCCGGCCTGGTACACGGAGCTGTACCGACCGCTCGGCTGGACCCTCGGGCCGTCCAACGACTGGTTCGTCGCCGCGACGGCCGCGATCGAGCGGCGCGAGGTCGTCACCTACGTCGGTCCCGAGGGACCGGAGAGCGGCCGGCTGCGTCGCACCAGCGGTGTCGTCGCCTTCGACCTGGGCCAGCCCTGGGGGGGCTTCGGTGAACTGCGGGCGGGCGTCTTCCGGGCGCGCTTCCAGGACAAGCTGCTGATCGTGCGCGACGACGACGCTGGCCCTGTGGCCTCGAACCTCGACCTCACCGGCGTGCGCCTGCGCGCGGTGGTCGACCAGCTCGACTACGCCTTCCTGCCCCAGCGCGGCTACCGGCTCGTCGGCGAGCTGGCCAGTGGCCGCGCGCTCAGCCGCGCCGGCGGAGTCGGCGTCGAGCAGGACTTCACCCGCTTCGACGTCGACGCCATCGGCGCGCTGAGCTTCGGGCGGCTGCACACCATCAACCTCGCGCTGCGCTCGCAACTCGCCGGGCAGGCGTCGGTGCTGGCGCAGGGGCTGTACTCGCTCGGCGGCTTCCAGCGCCTGTCGGGCTACAAGCCGGGGCAGGTCGAAGGCAACTACCTGCTGTTCGGCCGCGCGAGCTATTACTACCGGCTCACGCCGCCGGCGCTGACGCGCGGCTTCTTTGCCGGCTTCTCGCTCGAGGCCGGCAACGCCTGGCGCGAGCGCGGCGACGTCTCGCTCGGCGACCTGCGCAGCGGCATGAGCGCCTTCATCGGCGCCGACACCGGGCTGGGTCCGCTGTACCTCGGCCTCGTCCATGCGCCGCGCGGCGACACCGGGCTCTACCTCTTCCTCGGTCGGCCTTAGCGGCCGAGCGCGGCCTCGATCTCCTGCGCGACGCGCTGTGGCTGCTCGTGCACGATCCAGTGGCTGGCGCCGGGCACGCGCACCAGCCGCAGCTGCGGCACCCACTGCGCCAGCCCGTCGACGAGCTTCGGCGGCAGGGCGATGTCGGCCTCGCCCCAGATCACCGTGGTCGGCAGGCGCACGGTGATCTGTGCGGCCACCAGCTTGAGCTTCATCACCGTGTCGTCGGTGGCGGTCGGCGGCTTCATCGGCGAGGCGCGGTAGTAGTTCAGCGGCCCGGTCAGTCCGTGCGACCAGACCTCGCGGTAGCGCTGCTTCACCTCGGGCGTGAGCCAGAGCGCATCGCCGCCGATCTGGCGGAAGAAGGGCCACAGCCGCGCGTAGTCGTTCTCGCTCAGCAGCGACTCGGCGTCGGGTCGCACGAGGAAGTTCATGTAGGCGCTGGCCGCCTGCTGGGCCGGGTCCGACTGCAGGTCGCGCAGGAAGGGCCCGGGGTGCGGCGAGTTGATCATCACCAGCTGCTTCGCCAGCTGCGGCGCCTGGATGCCCAGGTGCCAGGCCACGGCGCCGCCCCAGTCGTGCGCGATCACGGCCTCGACCGGCGCGCCGAGCTGGCCGATGAGCGCCGCCAGATCCTGCAGCAGCGGCTTGGCGCGATAGGCCTCGACCTCGGTGGGCGCCGACGACCCCGCAAAGCCGCGCAGGTTGGGCGCGATGCAGCGATGGCGTGTGCCGAAGTGCGCCAGCATCTCGTCCCAGATGAAGGCCGCCTCCGGAAAACCGTGCAGGAACACCAGCACGGGCGCGTCGTGCGGGCCGCAAGCGCGGCCCTCGAGCGTGATGCCGTGCGGCAGCTCGGCGCGGAAGCTCTCGATCGTCATGCGCGTCTCCTCGATGTCGTCGATCGAGTATGCGGTCGTGCCCGCGCCGCCGGCCGTCGCGCGAGCGACAACGGGGGATCAGGCCGGCGCGTCGAAGCGCCAGGCGTTGGGGCCGCCCGCCGCGGCGAGCAGGCGCTCGGCCGTGCCGGCGTTCAGGCCCTGGATGTTCTTGACGATGTCGTTGTTGACCACGCCGTTGGCGTAGTAGCTGTGCTGGGTCAGGCCGCTGACCACGCGCTGGCAGTCGACCTGCTGGATCTTCTGGTGCACCAGCGGCAGCCGCGCCGCGCCGCGCTGGCCCAGGCGGTCGGGGTTGCCCTTGGTGTAGTCCGACACGCGCAGCGCGGTGTCGTTGGCGTTGTGATAGACCGTCACGCGGTTGGCGATCTGGTGCACGCGCTCCATCGGCTTGCCGGCCTCGAGCACATCGTCATCGACGTCGGGTGCGCACAGCAGCACCTGGTCGAACAGCCGCGGCAGCGCCGAGCCCGGCGTGTGCTCGTAGAGCCGCTGCAGCGCGTTCTCGAGCAGGTAGTTGCCCATCGAGTGGCACAGCAGGTGGATCTTCTGGCCGCACAGCTCGGTGGCCTCGAGTTGGGCGACGGCACGGGCGATCTCGCTCGGCCGCACGCCCTGGCGCGTCAGCTTCGACTCGAGTTCCTTGACGCGGGCGTTGTCCTGGCGCGCCTCCCGGCCCAGCTCGTGCAGGAAGTCGCGCACCTTCAGCAGGCCGCGGCCCACCGCGCCGGCCGAGCCCTGCGCATCCGAGCGGTCCGACTTGTAGGACACGAAGGGCAGGGCCTTGCCGTTGGACGGCCAGGTGAACAGCACGACGCGCACCGCGCGCTGCCCCGCGCTCACGCCCGGGCGGTTGAGCATCGCTTCCAGGGCCGCGGCCGAGCCCACCGCCTCGGTCCACGACACGTTGAAGCCGTGGATGAAGAGCAGCATGTCGCGCGACTCCTGCATGTCCGCCTGCAGGTCGGCGAACATCGCCAGCGAGCCGAGCTTGACGTGCTTCTGCGCGGTCTCGGCCACGGCGGTGCTGGGGATCGACTCCTCGTAGGCCTCGATGCGCTGCGTCCTGGCGATGCACTGCGAGAGGTAGTCCTGCAGGCCCTCGCCGTCGCCGCGGCCGCTGGCGGCGCGGGGCCGGCTCAGGAACTGCGCGACCTTGGCGTCGTCCGCGGTGAAGGTGACGCGGCCGAAGCGCAGGTTCTCCATGCCGTCGGACGAGAAGCGCGTGCCGTAGCCGGTCGGCCGGAACTGCTCCGGGCCTTCGTGTGCGCGGTTGGTGGCGTAGTAGATCTTCAGGTCCATGGCGGCTCGCTGGGCTGGCGGGCGGCCGGTGTGGCCCCCTCGTCCCAGTATCCAAGCCCGCCCGGGCCGCTTCAATCCGTCAGGGTAGGGGCCGGCGCGCCCGCTTGCACCCAGCCGTGCAGCAGCTCGGCGGCATCGCCGACGCCCCGCCGACTCAGGGCCGAGAACAGCGCGAGGCTGACGTCCGCGGTGTCGGTGGCCAACTGCCCCAGCACCTCGCGCGCCGTCGCGACGGCGGCATCGGCCTCGCGGCGATTCAGCTTGTCGGCCTTGGTCAGCAGCACCAGCAGCTTGACCTCGCCGGTGCCGACGCGCGGCGCGACGAAGGCCAGCAGCTGCTGGTCGAGCTCGGTCAGGCCCAGCCGCGAGTCGACCATCAGCACCACGCCCGACAGGCTGCGGCGCAGCTCGAGGTACTGCGCCATCACCTGCTGCCAGCGCAGCTTGGCGCCGCGCGCCACGGCGGCGTAGCCATAGCCCGGCAGGTCGGCGAACAGGGCGTTCGGCGCCTCCTTCGGGCCCAGCGCGAACAGGTTGATGTGCTGGGTGCGGCCGGGCGTCTTGGAGGCGAAGGCCAGGCGCTTCTGCTGCGTCAGCAGGTTGATCGCCGTGGACTTGCCCGCGTTGGAGCGGCCGACGAAGGCGATCTCCGGCAGCTCGGTGGGCGGCAGCTGGTTCAGCTGGGCCGCGGTGGTCAGGAAGCGGGCGGTGTGCGTCCAGGCCAAGGCCAGCTTGGCGGGATCTGCAGCCGCCAGGGTGGGCGAGGACATGTGCCATTGTAAAATCTTCGGCTGTGCGCCGGATGCCCCTGCCTGCACTGCCCCTCCAACCCTCTCCACCCGCTCATGAAGTCTGCCCTGACGCTCCTGCTGGCCGCCGTTTTCCTGGCTCCGGCCCTGGCCGAAGACGCCAAAGCCCCGGCCAAGCCTGACCTGAAGAAGGGCGAGGCGATCGCCGCGGGTGTCTGTGGCGCCTGCCACAGCTTCGATGGCTCGCGCGGCAGCCCGGCCAACCCCATCCTCGCCGGCCAGCACCCCGAGTACCTCGCCAAACAGCTGGCCGAGTTCAAGTCCGGCAAGCGCAACAACGCCATCATGAAGGGCTTCGCCACGACCCTGAGCGACGACGACATGCGCAACGTCGCAGGCTTCTACGCCAGCAAGCAGGCCAAGCCGGGCTTCGCCAAGAACAAGGACAGCGTGGCCCTCGGCCAGCAGATCTACCGCGGCGGCATCGTCGCCAAGCAGGTGCCGGCTTGCGCCGGCTGCCACAGCCCGACCGGCGCCGGCATCCCGGTCGCCTACCCGCGCCTGGGCGGCCAGCACGCGGACTACACCGAAGCCCAGCTGGTGGCCTTCCGCAGCGGAGCGCGTGCCAACAACGCGCAGATGAGCGCGATCGCCGCCAACCTGAGCGACAAGGAAATCAAGGCGGTGTCCGACTACATCGCCGGGCTGCGCTGACGCGGCTGGCTGCTTGCGGCTCCTGCGAAGGCCGGCGTCTGCCGGCCTTCGTCGTTGTGGGGCCTTGCGGCGTGAACAGCTGCCGGGTCAGCGGCCCGGTCGAAGCGCGGTGGCGTGCGCCGCCGCGCAGGCCGGCGTAAAGTCGAAATCACCATGCCCTATGCCTTGCGCCATCCCGATGGCCGCATCCTGAGCCTGCATCGCAGCCCGGAGGCGGGGGCCGACTTCGTCGCGGGGGACGACCCTGCGGTGCAGGCCTTCCTGGGCGGCCACGCCCAACCCCCGTCGGGCTTCGGCAGCGACGAGTTCGGCAAGCTCGACGCCGACTTCGTGCGCGTGATCGAGGACCTGATCGATGTGCTGATCGCACGCCAGGTGATCCGCATCACCGACCTGCCCGCGCAGGCCCAGGAGAAGCTCTTCGCCCGCAAGAGCTTCCGCGACCGCCGGCCGGCGCAGGCCCTGCGCCTGTACGGCGACGACGACGGCATCGTCTCGACGGACTTCGCGGCGCTGTGAGCCGCGCCGTTGTAAGTTGACGCCTGTCCAGGGCGACTGCAGGACAGGGCCGGGCGGCGTCGACGCGATGAGGCGATGACGTTGCAACCCGGAACTTTCGTCCCCCGCCACGAGTCCTGACCCCACCATGCAGAACCTCCGAGCCAGCCGCAGCGGCCACAACCATCCCGTCGCCAGCGAGATCACGCCGCGCGGGCTCTACGAGCAGCGCCGCGAGTTCCTGCGCCTGATCGCCGCCGGCGGTGCCGGCGCCGCGTTGGCCGGCTGGGCCGGTCGCGACGCGCTGGCCCAGGCCCAGGCCGCGGCGACCGCGAGGCCGGGCAAGCTGGCCGCGCTGGCCGGCACCCGCAGCAGCGTGGCCGGCGCGGTGACGCTGGACAAGCCGACCGCCTACGCCGACGCGGCCAGCTACAACAACTTCTACGAGTTCGGCACCGACAAGGCCGACCCGGCCCGCCGCGCCGGCACGCTGCAGACCCGGCCCTGGACCGTGGCGATCGAGGGCGAGGTGAAGAAGCCCCAGACGCTGGGCATCGACGACCTGCTCAAGCTGGGCCCCATGGAAGAGCGCATCTACCGACTGCGCTGCGTCGAGGGCTGGTCGATGGTGATCCCCTGGGTCGGCTACTCGATGGCGGAGCTGATCAAGCGCGTCGAGCCGACGGGCAACGCCAAGTTCGTCGAGTTCGTGACCCTGGCCGATCCCAAGCAGATGCCCGGCCTGCGCTCCGGCGTGCTGGACTGGCCGTATGTCGAGGGCCTGCGGATGGACGAGGCGATGCATCCGCTCGCCTTGCTGGCCTTCGGCATGTACGGCGAGGTGCTGCCCAACCAGAACGGCGCCCCGGTGCGCCTGGTGGTGCCCTGGAAGTACGGCTTCAAGAGCGCCAAGTCCATCGTCAAGATCCGCTTCGTCGAGAAGCAGCCGGTGTCGGCCTGGACCCGGGCCGCCGCGCAGGAGTACGGCTTCTACTCGAACGTGAACCCCAAGGTCGACCACCCGCGCTGGAGCCAGGCGACCGAGCGCCGCATCGGCGAGGACGGCCTGTTCCAGAAGAAGCGCCCCACGCAGATGTTCAACGGCTATGAGGCCCAAGTCGGGCAGCTCTATGCCGGCATGGACCTGGCGAAGAACTACTGATCCTCACCCGCGATGAGCGCCGTCCTGCCCGACACTGGCGTGGCCCGGGCTGCGCGTCGCCCCGCGTCGCCGTGGCTGCATCCTGCTGCCAAGCCGCTGCTCTTCGCGCTGTGCCTGTTGCCCTTCGGCTGGTTGCTCTACGGCGCCATCGCCAACACGCTGGGTGCCAATCCGGCCGAGGCCCTGATCCGCGCGACCGGCGACTGGACCCTGCGCTTCCTGTGCATCACGCTGGCCGTCACGCCGCTGCGGACCTGGACCCGGCAACCGGCGCTGGCGCGCTTTCGGCGCATGCTGGGCCTGTTCGCCTTCTTCTATGCGGTGCTGCACTTCCTCAGTTACGCCTGGCTGGACATGGGCCTGGACCTGGCGACGATCGCCAAGGACATCCCCAAGCGCCCGTTCGCGCTGGTCGGCTTCCTGGCCTTGCTGCTGATGGTCCCGCTGGCCGCGACCTCGTTCAACCGCGCGATCAAGGCGCTGGGCGCGGCGCGCTGGCAGGCGCTGCATCGCCTGGTCTACGCCGTCGTGCTGCTGGGCCTGCTGCACTTCTTCTGGATGAAGGCGGCGAAGAACCACTTCGGCGAGGTTGCGATCTACGCCGTCGTCATCGCGCTGCTGCTGGGCTGGCGGCTGCAGCGCCGGCTGCGGGCGAAAGCCTGAGGCGCCCGCTGGCGCCTCAGCGCGGCGGGAGTTCGCGCGGCTGGCCCTGGTGGTCGATCGCCACGTAGGTCAGGCTGGCCTCGGTCACCTTCACCACCACCGGGTCGGCCGGATTGCGCTCGGCATAGACCTCGACGTGCACCGTGATCGAGGTGCGGCCGATGCGCTCGACGCGCGCATAGAAGCTCAGCAGGTCGCCGATCGACACCGGCTGCTTGAAGATGAACTGGTTGACCGCCACGGTCGCAATGCGGCCCTTGGCGATGCGCGCTGGCAGCACAGCGCCGGCCAGGTCGACCTGGGCCATGATCCAGCCGCCGAAGATGTCACCGTTGCTGTTGGAGTCGGCCGGCATCGGCATCACCCGCAGCACCAGTTCCAGGCCCGGCGGCAGGCTGGCCAGGTTGGCGGCCAGCAGGCCGGGGCGATGGCTGGGGGCGTTGTCGGTCATGATGAGGCGTGCCGCGATCGGTGGTGCGTCGTTCCGAGGAGAGATTGTCGATCATGCGTCGAGCCGAGAGTCTGAGTACCGCCCTGCCGGCCGCGTCGCCTGCGACGGTGGCCGCCGTCGCGCCGCGCTCCGACTGGCACACCCTGGCGCGGCTGCTGCCCTACCTGTGGGCCTACAAGGGCCGCGTCGTGCTGGCGCTGGCCTGCCTGATCGCGGCCAAGGTCGCCAACGTGGGCGTCCCGCTGCTGCTGAAGGAACTGGTCGATGCGCTGTCCATCCCGCTCGGCGATCCGCGCGCCGCGCTGGTCGTGCCGGTCGGCCTGCTGCTGGCCTATGGCGCGCTGCGGCTGTCGACCTCGCTGTTCACCGAGCTGCGCGAGCTGGTCTTCGCCAAGGCCACCGAGGGCGCGTCGCGCTCGATCTCGCTGCAGGTCTTCCAGCACCTGCATGCGCTGAGCCTGCGGTTCCACCTCGAGCGCCAGACCGGCGGCATGACGCGCGACATTGAGCGCGGCACGCGCGGCGTGCAGTCGCTGATCTCGTATTCGCTGTACAGCATCCTGCCCACGCTGGTGGAGGTCGGTCTGGTGCTGGTGCTGCTGGGCGTGAAGTTCGATGCCGCCTTCGCGTGGATCACGCTGGCCGCGCTGGTGATCTACATCGCCTTCACCGTCGTCGTGACCGAGTGGCGCACGAAGTTCCGCAAGACGATGAACGAGCTCGATTCCAGCTCGCACACCCGCGCCATCGACTCGCTGCTGAACTACGAGACCGTCAAGTACTTCAACAACGAGGCCTTCGAGGCGAAGCGCTACGACGAGAGCCTGGACAAGCTGCGGCGCGCCAAGCTCAAGTCGCAGTCCACGCTGTCGATGCTCAACACCGGCCAGCAGCTGCTGATCGCGGTGGCGCTGATCGCGATGCTGTGGCGCGCCACCGACGGCGTGGTCACGGGGCGCATGACGCTGGGCGACCTGGTGATGATCAACGCCTTCATGATCCAGCTCTACATCCCGCTCAACTTCCTGGGCGTGATCTACCGCGAGATCAAGCAGGCGCTGACCGACTTGGAGAAGATGTTCGGCCTGCTCGAGCGCGAGCGCGAGGTGCGCGATGCGCCCGACGCGGTGGCGCTGCACGCGGACGCGCCGCCCGTCGTGCGCTTCGAGGACGTGAGCTTCGCCTATGAGCCCTCGCGACCCATCCTGCACGGCCTCAGCTTCGAGATCCCCGCCGGCCACACCATCGCCGTCGTCGGCCCGTCGGGTGCTGGCAAGAGCACGCTGGCGCGGCTGCTGTACCGCTTCTACGACGTGAACGCCGGCTGCATCACGATCGCCGGCCACGACATCCGCCAGCTGACCCAGGACAGCCTGCGCCGTGCGATCGGCATCGTGCCGCAGGACACCGTGCTCTTCAACGACACCGTGGCCTACAACATCGCCTACGGCCGGCCCGGGGCCAGCCAGGCCGAGGTCGAGGCGGCGGCGCAGGCCGCGCGCATCCACGACTTCATCGCGGGCACGCCCAAGGGTTACGACACCCCGGTCGGCGAGCGCGGCCTCAAGCTCAGCGGCGGCGAGAAGCAGCGGGTCGCGATCGCGCGCACCCTGCTGAAGAATCCGCCGATCGTCATCTTCGACGAAGCGACCTCGGCGCTGGACTCCGCCAACGAGCGCGCGATCCAGGGCGAGCTGCAGACGGCCGCGCGCAACAAGACCGCGCTGGTCATCGCGCACCGGCTCTCGACCGTGGTCGACGCCGATCAGATCCTGGTGATGGAGGCGGGCCGCATCGTCGAGCGCGGCACGCATGCCGAGCTGCTGGCCCGGGCCGGGCGCTATGCGGAGATGTGGGCCCTGCAGCAGAGTGGCGGCGAGGAGGCCGAGGGACTCGCCCCGGCGGCCTGAGGCGGCCTAGCTCCCGCTGCTGCCGCCCGGTGCACTGCCGCCGGCCGGGGGTGTGCCGAGCGCGGCGTCGTTCGGCGTCGGCTCGGCGCCCGGCTCGTCGGGGCCCTTGCCGGAGGCCTTGCGCTGCGCCTTCTCTTCCTTCTTGCGCTTCTTGGCCAGCTCGCGCTGGCGCTTTTCATAGGAGTAGTTGGGGGTGGCCAATCAGCCCTCCTTGCGGTGTAAGACGGCATGGTACCCGCCCCGGCGGCGCTGCTGATAGGCTCGCCGGCTATGGCCATCAAGTCCACCGTCTTCAAGGCCGAGCTGCAGGTCGCCGACATGGATCGCGGCTACTACGGCACCCACGCCCTCACGCTGGCCCAGCATCCGTCCGAGAACGACGAGCGCCTCATGGTCCGCCTGCTGGCCTATGCCCTGCACGCCGTGGCCGACGACGACCCGGCGCCGCTGGCCTTCGCCAACGCGATGACCGAGATGGACGAGCCCGACCTGTGGCGCCGCAGCCTGGTCGGCGACATCGAGCTCTGGATCGACGTCGGCCAGCCCGACGAGAAGTGGCTGCGCAAGGCCTCGCACCGCTCGCGCGAACTGCTGCTCTACCTCTACGGGCGCAACGCGACGCTGTGGTGGACGCAGAACCGCTCGGCCCTCGCCAAGCTGGGCAAGCTGCGGGCGCGGCAGATCCCGGCCGAGGCGAGTGCGGCACTGGCCGCGCTGGCGAAGCGGACGATGAGGCTGCAGTGCACAGTGCAGGATGGCCACATCTGGCTGGGGGATGGGGACCAGGTGGTCGAGGTGGCGATTGCCGAATTGACTGGAGGTTGAGCTTGTTGAGGCCGTGCGCCGGGTCTCGCCCCGGCGGGCGACCTACTTTCTTTGCTGGCTCAAAGAAAGTAGGCAAAGAAAGAGCCCGAACGCCAGCCATCTGGCCGGAGCGACCCGGTCGCTGCGCTCCGGAC
>CAZTTC010000068.1:0-14604 GCA_964616015.1 uncultured Methylibium sp.
GGCACCAGGCCGAAGCGCTTCATCTCCTCGGCCGCCATCACGGTGATCTCGGCCAGTTCGGCGGCGCTCGGGTCGTAGTTGACGTGGGTGTCCACCAGCATGACCTGCCGGCCCGGCAGGATCAGGCCGTTCATGCAGGCGTAGCTGTTGACGCCGGGGCGCCGGCCGATCAGCTGATCGACGAAGGCGAGGTGCATCGCCGTCGTGCCCCAGGTGCCGCACAGCATGCCGTCGACCTCGCCCTTGTGCAGCAGCATCGCGCCGATCAGCGTCAGGCGCCGCCTCATCTCGATCTTGGCAAATTGCTGAGTCACGCCCTTGCGCGCCATCAGCTGGTGGTAGGTCTGCCAGTAGTCCCGGTAGCGGTGGTCGTTCTCGACGTTGACCACCTCGTAGTCGCGTCCCGCCACCAGCCGCAGGCCGAAGCGCTCCGCGCGCTGGGCGATCACCGCCGGCCGGCCGACCAGGGTCGGATGGGCCAGCCCCTCGTCCACCACCACCTGCACCGCGCGCAGCACGCGCTCCTCCTCGCCCTCGGCGAAGGCCACGCGCTTGTTCTTGGCGCGTTTGGCGACGTTGAAGATCGGCTTCATCGTCGTGCCGGAGGCATAGACGAAGGTCTGCAGCTTCTCCCGGTAGGCGTCGAAGTCCTTGACCGGCCGCGTGGCCACGCCCGAGTCGGCCGCGGCGCGGGCCACCGCCGGGGCGATCTTCATCATCAGCCGCGGGTCGAAGGGCTTGGGGATCAGGTACTCGGGCCCGAAGGACAGGGTCGCGCCCGCGTACGCGGCCGCCACCACCTCGCTCTGCTCGGCCTGCGCCAGCTCGGCGATCGCGTGCACGGCGGCGATCTCCATCTCCGCCGTGATCGTGGTCGCGCCGGAGTCGAGCGCGCCGCGGAAGATGTAGGGGAAGCACAGGACGTTGTTGACCTGGTTCGGGTAGTCGGTCCGGCCGGTCGCCATGACGGCGTCGTCGCGCACCGACTTCACCTCCTCGGGCATGATCTCCGGCGTCGGGTTGGCCAGCGCGAAGATCAGCGGCTTCTTCGCCATCTTCGCGACCATCTCGGGCCGCAGCACGCCGCCCGCCGACAGCCCCAGGAACACGTCCGCGCCGGCCACGGCCTCGGCCAGCGTGCGGTGGGCGGTCGGCTGCGCGAACTCGGCCTTGTCGGGGTCCATCAGCTCGGTGCGGCCCTGGTAGACGACGCCGGCCAGGTCGGTGACCCAGATGTTGTGGCGCGGCAGGCCCAGCTTGACCAGCAGGTTCAGGCAGGCCAGCGCCGCGGCGCCGGCCCCCGAGGTAACGAGCTTGACCTCGCGGATGTCCTTGCCGACGACCTTGAGGCCGTTGATCAGCGCGGCGCCGACGACGATGGCCGTGCCGTGCTGGTCGTCGTGGAAGACCGGGATCTTCATGCGCTCGCGCAGCTTGCGCTCGACGTAGAAGCAGTCTGGTGCCTTGATGTCCTCGAGGTTGATGCCGCCGAAGGTCGGCTCGAGCGCGGCGATGCAGTCCACCAGCTTGTCGAGGTCGTTCTCGGCGAGCTCGAGGTCGAAGACGTCGATGCCGGCGAACTTCTTGAACAGCACCCCCTTGCCTTCCATCACCGGCTTGGCGGCCAGCGGGCCGATGTTGCCCAGGCCCAGCACCGCCGTGCCGTTGGTGACCACGGCCACCAGGTTGCCCCGCGAGGTGTAGCGGTAGGCGTTGGTGGGGTCGGCAACGATCTCCTCGCAGGCCGCGGCCACGCCGGGCGAATAGGCCAACGCCAGGTCGCGCTGGTTGATCAGCTGCTTGGTGGCCGCGATCGCGATCTTGCCGGGGGTCGGGAATTCGTGGTACTCGAGCGCCTGCTTGCGCAGCTCGGCACGTCTTTCTTCGTAGGTGGGCATGATCTGACCTTCGGTGACGGGCGCGGGCGCCGCGCCGGCGCGACGAGTTTCGCGCAGGCAGGCAGTGTTTCAAAGCCGCGGTGCGGCGGCCATGCGCGAAACTGCGTATCTCTTTGGCGCGCAGGGTCTCAATACTCCGGTCATGGCCGACGCTCCCCACATGCCGATGGCTGCATCGCCCGCGACGCCGTGGCGCCGCGTGCTGCCCTGGGTGCTGCTGGTGACGCTGCTCGGCGTCGCGCAGACGCTGTTGCTCGTCTTCACACTGCGCTACGAGCACGGCCGCGAGCAGGAGCGCGCCGAGCTGGCGGCCGCCTCGGCCGCCGCCGACGTGCGCCAGTTGTTCGCGCGGAACCAGCAGCGCCTGCAGGCCCTGCTGTGGAACGACCCGCCGCAGGCGCAGTGGCGCAGCGACGCGGCCGAGCTGCTGCGGGCGCGCCGCGAGCTGCTGCGCATCGAGTGGCGCAGCGCCGGTGGCGAGATCCAGACCGCGGCCGAGTCGCCCTACCGAGGACGGCTCTTCAGCAGCCTGTCGCGCGACCAGATCGAGCTCGACACCCAGGTGGCCTGCGTGGCCGCGCAGCGCACCGCGGCGCCGACCTGGTCGCGCAGCTACTTCGTGCCGCAGCCGGGCGGCCTGGGACTCGAGGTGATCGACGTGTGCCTGCCGATCGGTCCGGTCGGTGGCGGGCAGGGTGCGATGGCCGCGACGCTCGCGCTGGGCATGGTGATCGAGGAAGCGGTGTCGCCCGAGCTCGGGCGCACGCATGAGCTGTCCTTCGTCGAGGGCGACGGCACGCGCCTGGTCCGCGCCGGCCTGCCGCGCGGGGCCGGGGTCTACGTGGCCGAGCGCCTGGTCGACCTGCCGGGGGTCACGCTGGCGCTGCGCGTCGACAGCGCCGGCCAGGCGCCGCGGTTGATCCCCAACCTGACCACCTCACTGGTGCTGGGCCTGTCGCTGGCGCTGGCCGCGGTGGTGGCCTTGCTGGTGCGCGACGTGCGCCGCCGCGCCGCCGCCGAGTCGCGCCTGGCCGACGAGCTGGCGCTGCGGCGGGCGATGGAGGACTCGCTCGTGACCGGCCTGCGCGCGCGCGACCTGCAGGGTCGCATCACCTACGTGAACCCGGCCTTTTGCGCGATGGTCGGCTTCAGCGCCGAGCAGCTGGTCGGGCAGACCGTGCCGCCCTATTGGCCACCGGAGATGCGCGCGGCCTACGAGGCGCGCCACGCCCAGCGGCTGGAGCGCGGCGTGCCGGCGCACGAGCAGCGCGAAGGCCACGAAACCACGTTCATGCGCGCCGGCGGCGAGCGCTTCCCGGTGCTGATCTTCGAGGCGCCGCTGATCGCCGTCGAAGGCCGCCAGAGCGGCTGGATGAGCGCGGTGCTCGACCTGAGCGCGCAGCGGCGCGTCGAGGAGCTGTCGCGCCAGCAGCAGGAACAGCTGCAGGCCACGGCGCGTCTGGCGTCGGTGGGCGAGATGGCGTCGCTGCTCAGCCACGAGCTCAACCAGCCGCTGGCCGCGATCGCCAGCTACGCCAGCGGCTCGCTCAACCTGCTGTCCGATGCGAGTCCCAGCATCGCCATGATCCGCGACGCCACCCGGCGCATCGCCGAACAGGCCGAGCG
Organism: uncultured Methylibium sp.; assembly: GCA_964616015.1. Lineage (GTDB taxonomy): Bacteria > Pseudomonadota > Gammaproteobacteria > Burkholderiales > Burkholderiaceae_C > Methylibium. The sequence goes on from CAZTTC010000068.1 coordinate 3,525, forward strand.
TGCCGGCCGGGTGATCAAGAGCGTCCACGACTTCGTGCGGCGCCGCGAGCAGAGCCGCGAGCAGCTCGGCTGCGACCAGCTCGTCGAGGGCGTGCTGCCCCTGCTGCGGCTGCAGGCGCGCAAGAGCGCGGCGCGCATCGAGCTGCTGCTCGGCGATCCGGCGCCGCGCGTGGCCTGCGACCGCACGATGGTCGAGCAGGTGCTGCTGAACCTGACGCGCAACGCCATCCAGGCGATGGAGGGCGTGCCGCCGGCCGAGCGCGTGGTGACCCTCGGTGCCAGCGCACGCGGCGCCTGGGTGCACCTGAGCGTCACCGACCGCGGGCCGGGCATCGCCCCCGACGTCGCGACCAAGCTGTTCACGCCCTTCTTCACGACCAAGAGCGAGGGCATGGGCCTGGGCCTCAGCCTGTGCCGCACCGTGATCGAGCAGCACGGCGGCGCGCTCGACTTCAGCAGCCTGCGCGACGCCCAGGGACGGATCCTGGGCACGCGCTTCGACTTCAGCCTGCCGCGCGCGCCTGCCGAGCTCGCCGCGGTCGTCGATCGAGAGGCGACGTCATGAGCCGGCCGGGCCACCCCCAGCGCGACGGCTGCCGCTGGGCGCGACAGGACGCAGGCCGCAGGATGCACCCATGAGCACGGCCCCGCTCGGCCTGCCGGTGGTCCATGTCGTCGACGACGAGGCGCCGGTGCGTGAGGCGCTGGCCTGGCTGCTGCGCACGCGCCGGCTGCTGGCCGAGCCGCACGCGTCGGCCGAGGCCTTCGAGGCCATGCTCGATGCGTCCGGCGACGCCATCCTCGGCGCGCCGGGCTGCGTGCTGCTGGACATGCGCATGCCCGGCGGCATGAGCGGCCTGCAGCTCTTCGAGCGCCTGGTCGAGCGGGGTGTGCTGCCGGTGCTGCCGGTCATCTTCCTGACCGGCCACGGCGACGTGCCGACGGCGGTCGCCGCGATCCAGCGCGGTGCCTTCGACTTCGTCGAGAAGCCCTTCTCCGACAACGCATTGGTCGATCGCATCGAGCGCGCACTGGTGGGCAGCCGCGCCGCCCTGGAGGCGGGGCGCGAGCGCAAGCTGCTGCAGCGCCGCCTGATCGAGCTGACCGAACGCGAGCGCGAGGTGATGCAGCTCGTCGTCGACGGCCGGCCCAACAAGCTGATCGCCGATGCGCTGGCGATCAGCGTGCGCACCGTGGAAGTCCACCGCGCGCGCGTGTTCGAGAAGATGGGCGTCAAGTCCGCCGTCGAGCTGGCCAATGTGTTGAGGCACATTGCTTGAGGCCCCGGCGACGACAATGAACCGCATGGGCCTGGGCGAGTTCGACCTGATCGCGCGCTATTTCTCGCGCCACCGCGATGCGAGTGGTGGCGTGGCGGTCGGGCCCGGCGACGATTGCGCGGTGCTCGCGCCGCGGGCCGGCATGCACATGGCGGTGTCGGCGGACATGCTGGTCGAGGGCCGGCACTTCCTGCCGACGGTGGACCCGGCCCGGCTGGGCCACAAGGCGCTGGCGGTCAACCTGAGCGACCTCGCGGCCTGCGGCGCTCGCCCGCTGGCGTGCGTGCTGGCGCTGTCGCTGCCGCGTGTCGACGAGGCCTGGCTCGAGGGCCTGTCGAGCGGCCTCTACGCACTGGCCGACGCGCAGGGCTGCCGGCTGGTCGGCGGCGACACGACGGCCGGGCCCCTGAACCTGTGCATCACGGTCTTCGGCGAAGTCCCGGCGGGCGGCGCGATCCTGCGCAGCGGCGCGCAAGCGGGCGACGACGTGTGGGTCAGTCACGCCATCGGCGGCGGCATCGGCGATGCGCGACTGGCCCTCGAGGTCTTTCGCGGCCGCGTCGCGCTCGGCAGCGCCGCCTTCGAGCGCGTGCGCCTGGCGATGGAGCGCCCCGAGCCGCGCGTGGCCCTGGGCCTGGCCTTGCGCGGGGTGGCCAGCGCGGCGATCGATGTCTCCGATGGCCTGCTCGGCGACCTGTCTCACCTGCTGCGGCGCTCGGGCGTCGGCGCCATCGTCGACGCCGACGCGGTCCCGCGCAGCACCGACCTCGCGGCGCAGCCGGCGCACCTGCAGCAGCTGTGCACGTTGTCGGGCGGCGACGACTATGAACTGGTCTTCACCGCGCCGCCCGCCCACCGCGACGCGGTACTGGCCGCCGCGCGCGCTGCCGGCGTCGCGGCGACGCGCATCGGTTGCGTCGAAGCCGGTGCCACGCTCCAGGTGACCGACGGCAGCGGACGCCGGCTCGACGAGGCATGGCCCTCGTTCGACCACTTCCGTGACTGAGCCGATGGACGCGGCGCCCGCTGCTTCACCGGCCCGCGCCGACACGCCTCGCCGCGTCGGCGCGCGCTTCCTGCTGGCCCATCCGGCCCATGCGATCGCGCTCGGTTTCGGCGCCGGCCTGAGCCCGGTGGCCCCGGGCACGGTCGGCACGCTGTGGGCCTGGCTCAGCTTCGTCGTGCTCGACCGCTGGCTCGACGATGCGCAATGGGGCTGGCTGCTGCTCGCCGGCACGGCCGTCGGCTGGTGGGCCTGCACCGTCACCGCGCGCCACCTGGCCACCGCCGATCCGGGCGCCATCGTCTGGGACGAGGTGCTGGCCTTCTGGGCCGTGCTGTGGCTGGTGATGCCGACCGGCTTCTTCGGGCAGCTGCTGGCCTTCGCGCTGTTCCGCGCCTTCGACGCCGCCAAGCCCGGCCCGGTGGCCTGGGCCGACGCGCTGTTCAAACGCCGTCGCTCCGGCAGTGGCATCGGCTGGGCCCAGGGCTTCGGCATCCTGTTCGACGACGCGGTCGCGGCCCTGTGCGTGCTGCTGCTGATCGCCCTGTGGCGCTTCGGCGCCTGACGAGGGGACGCGGCGCATGAACGAAGCCCTGGTGGCCCGCCTGGCCGCCGCGCTGTGCGCGCGGCGCTGGCGCCTCGTCACGGCCGAAAGCTGCACCGGCGGCCTGCTGGCCGCGGCCTGCACCAGCATCGCCGGCTCCAGCGACTGGTTCGAGCGCGGCTTCGTCACCTACAGCAACGAGGCCAAGTCCGAGCTGCTGGGCGTGCCGGCGCCGCTGATCGCGACGCATGGCGCCGTCAGCGAAGAAGTCGCGCGCGCGATGGCCGAGGGGGCGCTGCAGCACGCGCATGCCGAGATCGCGCTCAGCGTGACTGGCATCGCCGGTCCCGGCGGCGGCAGCGCCGACAAGCCGGTCGGCACGGTGTGGCTGGGTCTGGCGGCCGCAGGCCGGCCGACGCGGGCCGAGCGCCTGCAGCTCGGCGGCGATCGCGCCGCCGTGCGCGGCCAGACGGTGCGGCATGCCCTGCAGCGCCTGATCGAATCGGCCGAGGCGCCGTGAGCGTCCTGCTCGCCTGCGACTTCGACGCGGCGGAATGGGCGCAGTGGCGCCCGGCGCTCGAGCACGCCTTGACGGCCGAGCAGCTGGTCGATGCCGACGACGGTGAGGTCGAGGTCGCCATCGTGGCCAACCCCCGGGCCGGCGCCCTGGCCGGCCTGCCACGCCTGAGACTGGTCCAGTCGCTGTGGGCCGGGGTCGAGCGTCTGCTGGCCGACCCCACGTTACCGGCGGACGTGCCGGTCGCGCGCATGGTCGACCCGGCCATGAATGCAGCCATGGCCGAGACCGCGCTGTGGGCCGTGCTGGCCCTGCATCGCGGCTACTTCCGCTACGCACGCTTGCAGCGCGAAGGGCGCTGGTCGCCGCATGCGCAGCGGCGTGCCGACGCGACCACCGTCGCGGTGCTGGGCCTCGGGCAGATGGGGCGGAGTGCCGCACTGCGCATCGCCGCCCAGGGCTATCGCGTGCTGGGCTGGAGCGCGCGGCCGCAGGCCCTGGACGGCGTCGAGACCCATGCGGGCGACGAAACCCTCGACGGCGTGCTGGCCCAGGCCGACGTGGTCGTGAATCTGCTGCCGCTGACGCCCGCGACGCGCGGACTCTTCGACGCGGCGCGCCTGGCGCGCATGAAGCCCGGGGCGGGCCTCGTCAATCTGGCGCGCGGCGCGCACGTGGTCGAGGCCGACCTGCTGGCGGCGCTCGATGCCGGCCAGCTGCGCCAGGCCGTGCTCGACGTGTTCGCGACCGAGCCGCTGCCGGCCGGCCATCCGTTCTGGTCGCATCCCCGCGTGGCGGTCCTGCCGCATGCCGCCGCGCAGACCGACCCGCGCAGCGCCGCCCGGGTGGTGGCGGACAACCTGCGCGCGCTGCGCGACGGACGCCCGCTCGCGCACCGGGTCGATCGCGCGCGCGGCTACTGACCCCGCCTCAGCGGAAGGGGTTGGCGGTCGCGAACCACAGGCCGATGCCGGTGCTGATGATGAAGGCGCCGTCGGTCACGCCAGCCAGCAGGAACATCTTGCCCTGCAGCTTGTCCATCAGCTCGGGCTGGCGCGCCGAGGCCTCCAGGTACTTGCTGCCCATCACGCCGATGCCGATGCACGAGCCGATGGCGGCCAGGCCGATCAGGTGGCCGACGGCGAGCGGCAGGAGTTCGGGGGTGCCGTTCATGGTGAGGTCCTTCCTTCGGTCGCAGGCCGCGGCAGCGACGCTGCCTTCATCGACCCACGCCGCCATCATCGGGGCCGGCCCGCGGCGGGTCCATGACCTGGCGGGTCATGGGGCGCGCTGCCTCAGGTCGCGAGCCGGCTGAAGCCCGAGTCGAGCCGCACCGACTGCAGCTGTGGCGCGGTCCAGTCGCGGATCCAGCCGGCGAACAGCGCCTCGGGCATGGGCTTGGCGACGTAGTAGCCCTGTGCCTCGTCGCAGCCGAGGGCCTGCAGCATCTTCCAGGCCTTGGGCGTCTCGATGCCCTCGGCGACGACGTTCAGACCCAGGTTGTGGGCCAGGTCGACCGTGGACCGCACGATCTTCGCGTCGTCGAGGTCGCGTTCCATGTTCATCACGAAACTCTGGTCGATCTTCAGCTCGTGCACCGGCAGCCGCTTGAGGTAGGCCAGCGACGAGTAGCCGGTGCCGAAGTCGTCGATCGACAGGCGCAGGCCCTGGCTGTGCAGGCGCTCGAGCGTCTGCAGCGCGCGCTGCGGGTCGTCCATGATCGCGCTCTCGGTGATCTCCAGGCACAGTGTGCGCGGATCGACGGCCTCGGTCTCGAGCAGGCGCTGCAGCTTGCCCGGCAGGTCCTGGTCGAGCAGGTCGCGCGTCGAGAGGTTGACCGACAGCTTCAGCGTCGAGCCGCTGCCGTTGAGCTGTCGCAGCATCTGCGCGCTGCGCTCCACCATCCAGGCGCTCAGCACGCGGATGAAGCCGGTCTGTTCGGCGAAGGGGATGAACTTGGCCGGTGGCACGAGGCCGCGGGTCGGGTGCTGCCAGCGCACCAGCGCCTCGGCGCCGATCACGGCGCCGGAGGCCAGCGCGATCTTGGGCTGCAGGTAGAGGCGCAGCTGCTGCTGCTCGACGGCGACGCGCAGCTCGCTCAGCAGCGACAGCGAGGCATCGCTGGCGCTGTCCAGCACCGGGTCGTAGACGACAACGCCGAGCTGGCGCTGCTTGGCGGCGTACATCGCGACCTCGGCGTGGGCCAGCAGCAGGTCGGCCTCGCGGCCGTGTGCCGGATGGCAGGCGATGCCGATCCCGGCGCCGAGGTCCACCGTGTGGTCGTCCAGCGTGATCGGCAGCTCGAAGGCGCGCTGGATGCGATGCGCCACGTCGCGCGCCATGTCGGCATCGGCGCCCGGCAGCAGCAGCGCGAACTCGTCGCCGCCGAGGCGCGCCAGCACGTCGCTGCTGGGCCGCACCTCGCGCGACAGCCGCAGCGCAACCTGGCGCAGCAGCCGGTCGCCGAAACGGTGGCCGAGGACGTCGTTGACGTGCTTGAAGCGGTCGAGGTCCAGCATGAGCACCGCGAACGAAGTCCGCTCGTCGCGTGCCTCGTCGAGCGCCTCGCGCAGGTCGGCGCGAAAGCGCTCGCGGTTGGGCAGCTGCGTCAAGCCGTCCTCGTAGGCCAGGCGGTTGACCTCGCGCTCGCGTTCGCGCACGGCCTGGCGCATCGCCTCGAAGGTCCGCGCCAGCTCGTCGATCTCGTCGCCGCCGCTCTTGACGCGCATCGGCGCCTCGTAGTGCCCCTGGCCCAGCCGGCCCGCCGAGCGGGTCAGCGCGCGCAGCGGTGTCGTGATGCGCTGGGCGGTCAGCACGCTGCCGACCGCGAACACCGCGATCGCCACCAGCGTGAAGGCCAGCAGGATGTACTGAAGGCGCTGGTAGGGCGCGGTGGCCTCGTCGAGCGAGCGCATCAGCACCGCGACGGTCTGGCGATCGCCGTCGCGCCCGAGCAGCATCTCGCGCGCCAGCACCTGGCCGCTCAGCGAGCCGTGCTCCGTGGTCGGCAGCGCCAGCTTGAGGTTGCGATCGCTGACGGCGGCGTCACCGGCACCGGCTGAGGTGCGAGCGCGCAGCCAGCTGGCGGTGAAGGCCTCGACGGCGTCGCTGCCGAGCGTGGACTGGATGACCTCCCAGCGCCCCGAGTCCTCGCGCTGGCGGATCAGGGCGACCTCGATGGATGAAAGCTGCCGCATCTCGCGCAGCAGCGGCGCCTCGACGCGAAATCCCATGCCCACCCAGCCGATCGTCAGCGGGGCCTTCACCGGCACGGCCACCAGCTGGTAGGCCTGACCGTCCTGCAGCACAAGCTTCTGCGCGCCGTCGGCGGCGCTGGCGTTGGCGGCGCGGGTCAGCGCCGGCAGGAAGCGGTCGGAGCCCGGGCGCGTGGCGGCCTTCAGGCGGAACTGCGCATCGGTGAACAGGGCCAGGTTCGCGCCGATGCGCTCGCCCTGGTTGGCCAGCGCAGAGATCAGCGTGGCGTCGTCGTTGCTGGCGACTGCCGTGCGGAAGCCGAAGTCGGCGGCCAGCAGGCGGGCGGCCTCGGTCAGCTGGCTGGCGTTCTGAGCCAGCAGGCGCTCGAACACGCGTTCGCCGGTGCGCAGCTCGGCGTTGACCGAGGCGCGCGCGTTGACGTTGATGCTGTTGCCGATCAGCAGCAGGCTGGCGATCTGCACCAGCAGCAGTAGACCGAGGAAGAGCCCGACAATGCGGAACTGCAGGCTCTTCGGCGACAGGAAGGCCGGCAGCGCCATGTCAGTCGCCGACGGTTCGCCCCGAGGCGGTGGAGGGACCGCGCGGGGCGCCGCGGACCGCGCGGGCATGCGCAGCCATCTCAGTGGCTCCAGCGCGCTTCGCGCGACCCCTGCGGCATGAACCGGCGAGCCCAGCCGCCGCCGCGGGCCGGCCTCGCCGGGCCGCCAGCCGCGCCCCCTCGAGGGGGCGCCGTGAAGCCGCAACGGGGGCGTTCATTTCAGGAGGCCTTCAGCTGCACCGTCAGGGTCGTGGCTTCGCTGCCCATGCGGACCGACTGGCTCGGCGCCGGCAGCCCGGCCGGCAGATCCGGATGCCAGGTCGACAGCGTGTGCTCGCCGGGCGGCAGGTCGATCTGGGCGCGGCCGCTGGCGTCGGTGGTGGCGAAGTAGGGCGTGTCGACCACGCGCACGTGGGCCGCCATCTGGTCGTGGATGTTGCAGCCGAGGATGGCCGTTCCCGGCTTGTCGAAGACGATCGGCGCTGCCGGCGTGCCGGCATAGAGCTTGAGCTCGAAGGTCTTGATCGGCGAGAACGAATAGACGTGGTGCCGCACCGTGTCGAAGTTGGGGAAGTGCACGGCCGTGCCCGTCTGCACCACCAGCACCGATGGCACGAAGCGCCTGCCGCGCTGGGCCAGTTGCGCCCGCGCGCTGCTGGCGGCCCGGGCCGCCACACCCTGCACCTGGACCGCCACGACGGCATCGGCCAGCGGCTGGCCGTTCTCGTCGCTGACCACCACCGTCAGCGGCACCGACGCCGAGGGGACGGCCTGGACGGCCGACCCAGCCAGCGCGCACAGCGCGGCCAGCAGGGCGAGACGACGGGGGAGGGGCAGGATCGGCTGCATCGGGTGCATGACAAGGGGACGGGCCGCTGTAGCGGCCCGCGTGGCCCCGATGATCGCGGCAAGGCCCATGCCGTGTCGATCAGGGGATCAACCGGAGTCCGCATTGCTGCACGAATACGACGCGCAAATCGCACGCGGGGGCGTCCGGTATGGTCCCACCTAGGCCTGCAGCACGAGGCGGCGGCTGCCTCCGCCGGCCGGCTGCATCGGTGCGGCGAGCTGCAAGGCCAGCCGCTGCAGCCCCGCCCAGGGGTCGGTCGGCCACTGCGGGTGCTTCAGCCCCTTCACCAGGCCGTCGCAGACATGCGCCGCGGCCAGCAGGTGCTCGAGCGCGCCGGCGGTCAGCAGCGGCAAGGCGCGCTCGAACAGCCTTTCCTTGGCACCCCAGATGCGGTTCTCGCGCAGGACCATCGGCAGCGGCTTGCCGCCGGCGACGGCGTCCTTGCAGCGCTTCAGGGCCCGGATGTCCTCGGCCAGCGTCCAGTGCACGAGCACGGCCGCCTCGCCCTCGGCACGCAGGCCCTCCAGCATGCGCAGCACCCGCGGCACCTGGCCGGCCAGCACGGCTTCGCCGAGCTTGAAGACGCTGTAGCGCGCCACGTTCAGCACGGCGGCCTCGACCTGCTCGAGGCTCAGCTCGCCGGGCGGGTAGAGCAAGCCGAGCTTGGTCAGCTCCTGCTGGGCGGCCAGCAGGTTGCCCTCGACCCGGTCGGCGAAGAAAGCGAGCGTGCGCTGCCCTTCCTCGCCGGCAGCGACGCGCTGGCCCTGCGCCTTCAGGCGCTGCGCCAGCCACTGCGGCAGCGCGGCGCGCTCGACCGGATCGAGTCGCAGTGTCACCCCGGCGACATCGAGGGCCGTGAACCAGGCGCTGGTGGACTGCTGGCGGTCCAGCCGCGGCAGCGTGACCAGCGTCACCACGCCCTCGGGCAGGTGCCCGCAGTAGTGCTGCAGCGCCTGCGAGCCGTCCTTGCCCGGCTTGCCGGAGGGGATGCGGATCTCGACGATCTTGGCCTCGGCGAACAGGCTCATCGAGCTGGCGGCGCCGAGCAGCGAGCTCCAGTCGAAGTGCGCGCCGGCGACATGATGGACCTCGCGCTCGGTGTGACCGGCGCTGCGCGCGGCCGCGCGGATCGCATCGGCGGCCTCGAGGGCCAGCAGCGGCTCGTCGCCGTGCAGCGTGTACAGGGGCTTCAGGCCGCGCTGAAGGTGGGCGTCGAGCTGGTCGGGCTTGAGCTGCATGCGCGGCGCTCAGAGCGGCGGCACGGCGGCGAGCTGGCGCATCACCTGGTCGACGATGTCGCTCTGCATGCCGCGGTAGAGCATCGCCTCCTCCTGTTCCTTGGCGAGGGCGTTGCTCTCGTTGTAGCTCATGTCGCGGCTCAGCAGCAACTCGGTGTCGCGGATCAGCACACGGCCCGCCGGCGTGCGCAGCCGGAACTTGAGCCGTGTGCGCAGCGTGAACTCGCGCACCTGGCCGGCGGCGGTCTGGGCGGCGACCGACTTGTCGCGCACGTCCTCCAGCGCCTCGAGCACTGCCTGGGCCTGGGCCGGCGTCTCGACGACGCGGGTGCTGCCGCTGGCCTCGATGGCGCGCTTGAGCTGCTCGGTGAAGGGTGAACGCTGCGGAAACCCGACCAGCTGCACCGTCGCGAAGGCGAGCTGCGGCGGACGCCGCAGCTGGAAGCCGCAGGCCGCCAACGGCGCGACCAGCGCCGCGGCCGCGAACTGCAGGGCGCGGCGGCGGTCCAGCGGCATCAGACGACCACGTTGACCAGGCGGCCCGGCACGATCACGACCTTCTTCGGCGTGCGGCCCTCGGCGAACCTGGCGAACTCGGGGCTGGCGAGCGCCGCCGCCTCGATCGCCGCCTTGTCGGCCGAGGCGGCGACGGTGATGGCGCCGCGCAGCTTGCCGTTGACCTGCAGCACGTACTCGATCTCGTCCTGCACCAGCGCGGCCTCGTCGACGGCGGGCCAGGGCGCATCGACCAGGTCGCCCAGGCGCGCGGCGTAGCCGAGCTCGGTCCACAGCGCGTGGGTGATGTGAGGGGCGGCCGGGTAGAGGGTGCGCAGCAGGATGCCGAGGCCCTCGCGCAGCACCGCGCGATCGGGCGGCGTGTCGGCCAGCGGCGCAGCTTCCAGCGCGTTCAACAGCTTCATCGCACCCGAGACCACGGTGTTGTACTGGAGGCGGTCGTAGTCGTGGGTGATCTGCTTGAGCAGCAGGTGCACCTCGCGGCGCAGGTCGATGGCGGCACGCGAGGTTCCGGCACCCGGGCCATCTGCGGCGGACAAGGCGGCGCCTTGCTTCACCGCGAACGACCACAGCCGCCGCAGGTAGCGGAAGCTCCCCTCGGCACCGCTGTCCGACCACGCCGCGCTCTGGTCCGGCGGCCCGGCGAACATCGTGAAGAGCCGCGCCGTGTCGGCGCCGAACTTCGCGATGATGTCGCGCGGCTCGACGACGTTGTTCTTGGACTTCGACATCTTCTCGATGCCGCCCAGCATCACCGGCTGGCCGTCGTCCCGGGCCTTGGCCGACACCGGCGCGCCCTTGTCGTCGTAGGTGATGTCGACTTCGCTCGGGTAGAACCAGCGCCGCTTGCCCGTCGCGTCCTCGCGGTAGTAGCACTCGTTGAGCAGCATGCCCTGGGTGAAGAGCTTCGTGAACGGCTCGTCGAACTTCACCAGGCCCAGGTCGCGCATGGCCTTGGTCCAGAAGCGCGCGTACAGCAGGTGCAGGACCGCGTGCTCGATGCCGCCGATGTACTGGTCCATCGGCATCCAGTAGTCGTTGCGCGTGTCGACCATCGCCGCGTCGCTGTCGGGGCAGCAATAGCGCATGTAGTACCACGACGAATCGACGAAGGTGTCCATCGTGTCCGTCTCGCGCTGGGCCGGGGCGCCGCACTTCGGGCAGGCCACGTTCAGGAAGGCGGCGCTCTTGTTCAGCGGGTTGCCCGAGCCGTCGGGGATCAGGTCCTCGGGCAGGAGCACCGGCAGGTCCTGCTCGGGCACCGGGACGTCGCCGCATCCGGGGTTGTCGGACCCCGGTCCTGATCCGGTGCAATGGATGATGGGGATCGGCGTGCCCCAGTAGCGCTGGCGGCTGATGCCCCAGTCGCGCAGGCGCC
>CAZTTC010000069.1:0-14366 GCA_964616015.1 uncultured Methylibium sp.
ATGCCGCGCGACGGCAGCGTCTCGGTGCTGGACGCCGCGCTGCAGGCCGGCCTGGACGTGCGCCACTCCTGCAAGGGCGGCGTCTGCGCCACTTGCCGCTGCAAGCTGGTCGACGGCGAGGTCGACATGGACGCCAACTACGCGCTCGAGGACTACGAGATCGCGCGCGGCTTTCGCCTCAGCTGCCAGAGCTTCCCCGCCAGCGCGACGCTGACCGTGGACTTCGACACCGATCACTGACCACCGACCACCGATCACCGATCACCGACAACGGATCGCCCCCCAACCATGCCCTGCTACGCCATCGACGGCCTCGTGCCGGTGGTTCATCCCAGCGCCTTCGTGCACCCTAGCGCCGAGCTGATCGGCGACGTGTGGATCGGCGAGGGCGTCTATGTCGGGCCCTGCGCCAGCCTGCGGGGCGACTTCGGCCGGCTGGTGCTGGAGGCCGGCAGCAACCTCCAGGACCATTGCACGATGCACGGCTTTCCCGGTGCCGACACCGTGGTGGGCGAAGACGGCCACATCGGCCACGGTGCCGTGCTGCACGGCTGCCGCGTCGGACGCAATGCGCTGGTCGGCATGAATGCGGTGGTGATGGACAACGCCAGCATCGGCGAGGGCGCCTTCGTCGCCGCGATGTGCTTCGTGCGCGCGGGCTTCGAGGTGCCGGCACGGCATCTGGTCGCCGGCGTGCCGGGCAAGCTGGTGCGCGAGCTGTCCGACACCGAGCTGGCCTGGAAGCTCGAGGGCACACGGACCTACCAGCGCCTGAGCGTGCGCTGCCGCGAGACCTTGCGCGAGGTCGTGCCGCTGGCGAGCGACGACCGCAGCCGGCCGCGCATCGCCAGCGAAGACCTGGCACCCTTGCATCGAACGAAGAACGGTTGATAGCAGGAGACCGCGATGGCCTACGAGAACATCCGCTACGAGGAACTGGACGGCATCGCGCGCCTGACGCTGCACCGGCCCGACAAGCTCAACAGCTTCAATGTCGCGATGCACCTGGAGGTGCGCGACGCGCTCGCCGCTGCCGCCCGCCCCGAGGTGCGCGTGCTGGTGCTGACCGGCGCCGGCAAGGGTTTCTGCGCCGGGCAGGACCTGAGCGACCGCCAGACCGCCCCCGGCGCCGCACCGCCCGACCTGGGCGAGACCATCGGGACCTACTACGCGCCGCTGGTGCGCAGCCTGCGCGCGCTGGACAAGCCCGTGATCGCAGCGGTCAACGGCGTCGCGGCCGGCGCCGGCTGCAACCTGGCACTGGCCTGCGACCTGGTGATCGCCACGCGCTCGGCCAGCTTCATCCAGCCCTTCTGCAAGCTCGGCCTGGTGCCCGATGCCGGCGGCACCTGGATGCTGCCGCGGCTGGTCGGCGCCGCGCGTGCCGTCGGCCTGGCGATGCTGGGCGACAGGCTGAGTGCCGAGCAGGCGGCCGCTTGGGGATTGATCTGGAGGTGCGTCGACGACGCCGGCTTCGCGGCCGAAGTCGATGCGCTGGCCGCGCAGCTGGCGACCGCGCCGACGCGCGGCCTGGCGCGCACCAAGCAGGCGCTGCTCGCCAGCTGGGGCCACTCGCTGGACCAGCAGCTGGACCTCGAGCGCGACCTGCAGCAGGAGCTGGGTCGAAGCGCCGACTACGCCGAGGGCGTGAGCGCCTTCATGAACAAGCGCACGCCGCGCTTCACGGGACGTTGAACCGATGACCACAGACCCTCGCAGCATCGACCCGCGTGCATTCGGCGTTGTCGAGCCCGAAGGGGCGTCTCAGGACGAGGCGGCGCAGACGCTGGCCGAGGACTGCGCCCGCGCGATGTGGAAGGGCGACGCCGCCTCGCAGGCGCTGGGCATGCGCATCGACGAGATCGGGCCGGGCCGCGCGGTGCTGGTGATGCGCGTGCGGCCCGACATGCTGAACGGCCACAAGACCTGCCACGGTGGCCTGATCTTTGCGCTGGCCGACAGCGCCTTCGCCTTCGCTTGCAACAGCCACGACCGCGCGACGGTCGCCGCCGGCTGCAGCATCGAGTTCGTGTCGCCGGCGCGCGAGGGTGAGCTGCTGCGCGCCGAGGCCGTCGAGCGCACGCGCAGCGGCCGCAGCGGTGTCTACGACATCGTCGTGAGCGGTGACGACGGCCGCACCGTCGCGCTGTTTCGCGGCAAGAGCCACGAGATCAAGGGCGGGGTGATCGGATGACCGCCGCGGCAGCCGGCGCGCAGCCGCCGCCCGTCGGCGTCGCGCATGTCGTGCTGGAAGCGGACCGCATGGAGGCGACCGCCGCTTTCATGCGCACGATCGGCATGCGGCCCATCTTCGAAGGGCCGCAGGTCAGCGTCTACGAGCTGCGCGGCGCCACGCACCTGATCCTGATGCACAAGGAGCAAGTGAGCCCCGGCGACGCGCCCTTTGACCTGATGGTCGACGATCTGCACGAGACCCACCGCCGCTACACCGCGCTCGGGCTGGCGCCGTCGGCGATCGAAGCCCGGCCGGCGATCGATCACGAGGTCTTCCGGGTCCGCGAGCCGGCCGGGCGCGTGATCACCTTCTTCTCGAGCCACGCCTCCGGCGCGCCGGTGTGACGATGCCGGTGCGCCCGGACCGCGGCCGAACCTCAGCGACAGGAGACGAACACCATGCACCCCCGCGTCCCGCCCCGCGTGCCGGCGAAGCACGAGCTGGAGCCGATCGAGACCGCCAGCCGCGACGAGATCGCCGCGTTGCAGCTGCAACGCCTGCGCGCGACGCTGGACCGCGTCTACGAGAACGTGCCGCACTACCGCAGCGCCTTCGACGCGAAGGGCGTGCGGCCTTCGGACCTGAGGTCGCTGGGCGACCTGGCGAAGTTCCCGTTCACCACCAAGCACGACCTGCGCGCCCACTACCCCTTCGGCATGTTTGCCGTGCCGCGCGAGCAGGTCGTGCGCGTGCACGCATCCTCCGGCACCACCGGCAAGCCGACGGTGGTGGGCTACACCCAGGGCGACATCGACCGATGGGCGCAGCTCGTGGCGCGCTCGATCCGTGCGTCGGGTGGGCGCGCCGGTGACATCGTGCACATCGCCTACGGCTACGGGCTCTTCACCGGCGGCCTGGGTGCGCACTACGGCGCCGAGCGCCTGGGCTGCACCGTGGTGCCGATGTCGGGTGGGCAGACCGAGAAGCAGGTGCAGCTCATCCTCGACTTCAAGCCCGACATCATCATGGTCACGCCGAGCTACATGCAGGTGCTGATCGAGGCACTGCAGAAGGAAGGCATCGACCCGCGCAGCACCTCGTTGCGCACCGGCATCTTCGGCGCCGAGCCCTGGACCGAGGCGATGCGTGCCGAGATCGAGGCCCGGGCCGGCATCGATGCGGTCGACATCTACGGCCTGTCCGAGGTGATGGGCCCGGGTGTCGCCAACGAGTGCGTCGAGGCCAAGGACGGCCCGGTGATCTGGGAAGACCACTTCTACCCGGAGATCATCGACCCGCTGACCGGCGAGGTGCGGCCTTACGACGACACCGCGGGCACCCAGGAAGGCGAGCTCGTGTTCACGACGCTCACCAAGGAAGCCTTCCCGGTCATCCGCTACCGCACGCGCGACCTGACGCGCCTCTTGCCGCCCACGGCGCGCAGCATGCGGCGCATGGGCAAGATCGTCGGCCGCAGCGACGACATGCTGATCATCCGCGGCGTCAACCTGTTCCCGACGCAGATCGAGGAGCTGATCCTCAAGGACGGCCGCCTGGGCGGCCAGTACCAGCTGGTGGTCAGCAAGGACGGCCCGCTCGACGCGCTGGAGGTGCGCTGCGAGCGTCAGCCGCAACTGCCCGAAGCCGACGCGGCCGCCGTGGGTCGCGCCTTGCAGGAGCGCATCAAGACGCTGATCGGCGTCAGCGCCACGGTCAGCGTGCTGGCGCCCGACGCCATCGAACGCACGCTCGTCGGCAAGGCGCGACGGGTCATCGACCAGCGCCCCAAGGCCTGAGCCGGCAGCGCCCCGAGGCCCCGGCGCCACCCCCGGGGCGGCAGGCCCGGCCGTACACTTCGCCGGCCCTCTGCCCGTAGCTCAACTGGATAGAGCACCAGCCTTCTAAGCTGGGGGTTACAGGTTCGATTCCTGTCGGGCAGGCCAGCCATCGGCGCGCAGATTACCGCCAGATGACCGTCGGATTGCCCCGGACTGACGGCCGGGGCCCGGGGGTAAGTTGCAGCCTTCCTTGTCGAGTAAGTCGGGTCGCGGCACGTCGCCAGCGATCACAACGACAAGGAACGAGACATGCACCACCGATCCACCTTCCCGCTCCGCGGCGCTCTCGCCAGCTTCGCCGTGCTGGCATTCAGTGCCGGCCCCGCGATGGCGCAAACCGACAACCTGTCGGACCTCAAGGCCAAGATCGATGCGCTGGATGCGCAGCTGAAGGAGTTGAAGAAGCAGCAGGAAGCGCAGAAGGCAGCGCCGGCCGGTGACCAGGCCGTGACCGGCGGCGCAACCAAGGGCTCGTTCAAGCTGCCGGGTTCACAGACCTCTGTGACGATCGGAGGCCATGTGAAGCTCGACGCGGTGTTCAGCTCCAAGAGCGCCGGCACCGGGCAGCTCGGCGACCAGTTCACCTTGCCGAGCCAGATTCCGGTCGGGGCGACCGCCGGGGCCAACGAGGAGAAGCAGGTCACGCTGCACGCGCGCCAGAGTCGCCTTTTCGTCAGCACCAGCACGCCGTCGCGCTTCGGGCCCATCACCACACTGTTCGACGGCGACTTCTTCGGTGCCGACGGCAACGAGAGCGTGAGCAACAGCCACAGCTTCCGCGTGCGCAGCGCCTACGGCACGATCGGCAGCCTGGGTGCAGGGCAGACCTGGACGAACTTCTTCAACGAGGCCGCCTACGCCGAGACCTTGGACTTCGGCGGTGCCTTCGGCGCGCTCTTCGTGCGCCAGGCGCAGATCCGGTGGACCCAGGCCTTCACCGGTGGCGAGTGGTCGGTGTCGGCGGAGAACCCCGAATCGGTCCTGACGCAGCAAGGCACCGCGACCACCTTCCGCGCCGACGACGACAAAGTGCCCGACCTCACCGCGCGCGTGCGTTTCGGCGGCGACTACGGCCGCTACTCGGTGCAGGTGCTGGCGCGCCACATCCGCGCCGATTCGGCTGCCGCACCGGCAGTGCTGGATGCCCGGTGGGGCGGCGCGATCGGCATCTCGGGCGTGGTGCCGGCCTTTGGCAAGGATGACTTCCGCTTCAACATCAACGCCGGCAATGTGATCGGTCGCTACCAGGAACTGGGCTTCTTCCCCGACGGCCACATCGACGCCAGCGGTCGCATCCAGCTGGCCGACGTCGTGAGCGGCTATGCGGCCTACCGCCACTACTGGAGCGACACGCTGCGCTCGTCGCTGGTGCTGGCGGCCGCGCGCGCGAAGAACCCGACCGCCACCTTCGGCGGCGTCAACAAGGCCTCGGAGTCGGCGCACCTCAACCTGATCTGGAGCCCCGAGCCGAAGGTCAACCTGGGCGCCGAGTACATCTACGGCAAGCGCGAAGTCGAGGACGGCCGCTCCGGCAGCCTGAATCGACTGCAACTGTCGGCGCAGTACCAGTTCTGAGTCTCTGTCGAGCTGGAAGACGCGCCCGCCAACGGCGCCGGCTTCCTTTTCGGGGCTCGCACCATCGGGGCGGGCCCCGTCTTTTCGTGCCTGAGGCTGGCGTGCCGACGCCCGCGTAAGTTATCGCCTGCGCCACCGACCGACCGGCTCCTGCCGGTCCCGGACCGGACATCCCGCAGCGGGAGCCTCAGGCTTGCCGCGAGGGCCACAATGCCTGCTCACCCGGGGCTGCGGAGGCGCACTTGAAGCTCGTTCAAGCACTCATGACCGAGGGCGATCCCGTGATCGCCGATGCGCGCGACGCACTGCGTGGTCGCATCGCGGCCGTGCGCGCGCGTTCGCTGGCGATCGCCGCGCCGCTCGGCGCCGAGGACCAGTGCGTGCAGTCGATGCCCGACGCGAGCCCCGTCAAGTGGCACCTCGCGCACACCAGCTGGTTCTTCGAGACCGTGGTGCTGCAGCCGCACGATGCCGGCTACCGCGTGCACGACGCGCGCTATGCCTTTCTCTTCAACTCCTACTACGAGTCCCTCGGCCCGCGGCACCCGCGGCCGCAGCGCGGCCTGCTGACGCGGCCGGCGCAGGACGAGGTGCTGGCCTACCGGCACCACGTCGACGCGGCGCTGCAGGCCTTCGTCGCGCAAGCCGGCGATGCCGCCTGGGCTGCGGCCGCGCCGCTGATCGAGCTGGGCCTGCAGCACGAACAGCAGCACCAGGAGCTGATGCTGACCGACGTCAAGCACCTGCTGTCGCTGAACCCGTTGCGGCCCGCTTATGCGACGACAGAGCTGCCGGGCATCGCCCTGCACCCGGCCGCCGTCGCCGGTGGCCCGATGCGCTGGCTCGAGCGCGGCGAGGGCATCGCCCATATCGGCGCGGCCGAGGGCGGGCCCTTCGCCTTCGACAACGAGCGGCCACGCCACCGCGTGCTGCTGCCTGCGCATCGCATCGCCGAGCGCCCGGTGAGCTGCGGCGACTACCTCGAGTTCATGGCCGATGGCGGCTACCGCCGGCCCGAGCTGTGGCTCAGCGACGGCTGGGCCGCGGTGCAGGCCGAGGGCTGGCGCGCGCCGCTCTACTGGATCGAAGCCGACCCCGCCGGCTGGCAGGTCCACGGCCTGCAGGGCCTGCGCCCGCTGCGCCTGCACGAGCCGGTCTGCCACCTGAGCTTCTACGAGGCGGCGGCCTATGCCGCCTGGGCCGGCGCACGCCTGCCGACCGAAGCCGAGTGGGAGTCGGCGGCGGCCGACGGCCTGCTGCAGGCCACCGGCCAGGTCTGGGAGTGGACGCGCTCGTCCTACGACCCCTACCCGGGCTTCGAGCCGATGGCCGGCGCGGTGGCCGAATACAACGGCAAGTTCATGATCGGCCAGCTGGTGCTGCGCGGCGGCAGCTGCGCGACGCCGCCGGGCCACGCGCGGGCGAGCTACCGCAACTTCTTCCCGCCCGGCGCGCGCTGGCAGTTCTCGGGCCTGCGCCTGGCGCGGGACGCACGATGACGGGGCCGCAGCGGCTCGCCCATCCGGCGCCGGTCGCCATGGCGCCCGTGGTCAGCAGCGACTTCGCGCGCGAACTGCTCGCCGGTCTGGCCCGCCAGCCGCGCAGCGTGGCGCCGAAGTTCTTCTACGACGCCGCCGGCTCGGCGCTGTTCGACCGCATCTGCGCGCTGCCCGAGTACTACCCGACGCGCACCGAGCTGGCGCTGCTGGCCGCGAAGTCCGGCGAGATCGCGGCCTGCCTGGGGCCGGACGCCGAGATCGTCGAGTTCGGCGCCGGCTCCAGCCGCAAGATCCGCGTGCTGCTCGAGGCGCTGAAGCGGCCGCAGCGCTTCGTGCCGATCGACATCTCGGCCGATCACCTGCAAGGCGCCGCGTCGGCGCTGCGCCGCGACTTCCCCGGCCTGGAGGTGCTGCCGATCGGCGGCGACTTCACGCGCCCGCTGGAGCTGCCGGCGCCGCTGGGCCGGCCGCGCGTCGGCTTCTTCCCGGGCTCGTCGATCGGCAACTTCACGCCCGACGAGGCCATGGCCTTCCTGCGCCAGGTGTCGGGGCTGCTGCGCGGCGGCGGGCTGCTGGTGGGCGTGGACCTGGTCAAGGACCCGGCGCGGCTGCACGCCGCCTACAACGACGCAGCCGGCGTGACCGCCGCCTTCAACCTCAACCTGCTGGCGCGCGCGAACCGCGAGCTCGGGGCCGATTTCGACCTCGCGGGCTTCGCGCACTACGCCTTCTACGAACCGCGGCTGCGCCGCATCGAGATGCACCTGACCAGCCGGCGCGACCAGCGCGTGCGCTGCTGCGGCCACGACTTCGACTTCGCCGAGGGCGACGCCATCCACACCGAGAACTCGTACAAGTACAGCGTCGAGGGCTTCCGCGCGCTGGCGTCGCAGGCCGGCTACGAGCCCGGGCCGGTGTGGACCGACGCGCAGCGGCTCTTCAGCATCCACTGGCTGGCGCTGCCGGCCTGACGCACCCCAGGAAAGGCAGCAGGGCATGAAGGCAGTCTGGAACGGCGTCGTGATCGCCGAGAGCGACGACACCGTCGTGGTCGAAGGCAACCACTACTTCCCCGAGAGCGCGCTCAAGCGCGAGTACGTCGTCGGCAGCAACCACCGCACGATGTGCTCGTGGAAAGGCCAGGCGAACTACTACTCGCTGCTGGTCGACGGCGAGCTGAACCCGGACGCGGTCTGGTACTACGCCGATCCGAAGGAGGCCGCGGCCGAGATCAAGGGCCGCGTCGCCTTCTGGAAGGGCGTGAAGGTCACCTGAGGGCCGGTGCCGCGGCGTGCGGCTCCGGATTTACCCGGGGCGGCGCGATCCTGGCGAACTTTTGCCCGCGCCGCGCTTCCATGCGGGCGTTGCGTTGATGAGGGGAGTAGCCACGAAGCCCAGGCTTCGCGGCCACATCGTCAGCACGAGGCCGTGAGGCTTCCGGTGTGGTCGGCAGCGGCGGATGCCGTGCCGGCAAGACCTCCGGCGCGACAGCGCCGCCGCATGGTGCGGCGGCGCCCTCGACACCAAGGAGTTCTCGACATGCAAGCGTTCAAGTCGCGTCACTTCGTCGTGCCCGTCGTGGCCGTGCTGACCTTCACCGCCCAGCTCGCATCGGCACAAGCCCAGGCGCCCGCCGCGAGCGACAAGGCCAGGGCCGAGATGCCGGCCAAGCCGGCTGGCTCGTCGGACCGCACGATGACCAGCCCGGCCCATCGCCCCGCCACGCGCGACTGGGCGCAGGTCGACACCAACAAGGACCACCACGTCTCGCCCGAAGAGATGGAGGCCTATCTGAAGGCCAACCCGGGTCCGCTGGCCAAGAAGTGAGGCCGGCGGCGCGCCGATGAACGGGGGGCTGCGCGAGCCGCCCCCTTGTCCCTTCCTTCGCCGCAGGCGGCGGATCAGCGCTGCCCTGCGGGCCGCGCCGGCACCGTCTGCAGGTAGGCGTAGAGGGCGGCGGCATCGACGTCGTTCATCTTCGCCAGCGCGCCGAACGGCATCACCGGACTCACCGCCGAGCCGTCGGGTCGCTGGCCGGTGCGCAGCATCCGGGTGAACTGCTCGGCGTTCGCGTAGGCCGGCATCGCGCTGCCCGCGCCGGGCGTGAGGTTCGAGGCGGCTGGCCAGTCGGGCGGACCGCCCGGGATCTTGCCGCCCGACAGGCCGGCGCCATGGCAGCCGATGCACATGGCGGCGACGTAGCCACCGTGTGCGACGGTCACGCCCTCCGGAACTGGCGTCGACGGCGGCCGCGTGTGGTCGATCTTCGCCGCGGCATCCTCGATCATGCCGGCCGCATACAGCAGCTTCACGACGAGCGGCATGCGCAGCTCGACCGGCTCGCCGGCCGCGGGCGGCAGCTGCTGCAGGTAGCCGACGAGCGCGCCGAGGTCGGCGTCGGTGAGGCGGTTGTAGTCCTCGCTCGGCATCACCCGCAGCGGCGTGCCGTCGCGCCGCACGCCGTGGCGGATGCTGCGTTCCCAGTCGGCCGGCGTGTAGCCGGCCACGGCGCTGCCGGCCCCATCGGTCAGGTTGGCGGCGCGCACCTTCAGGCCGGACTTCGGGTCGTCGATGAAGACGCGCCCGGCGCCGTCGCTGCCGTGGCAGTCGGCGCAACCGCGCGACTCGTAGAGGTAGCGCCCGCGCTCGAGACCGGCAGCATCGGCGCGCACGGCCACCGCGTAGGCCGGCAGCTCGAAGCGGCGCTGCGCCTTGCGCTCGGCGATCAGCTGGCCGGCCACCACGGCAGCGGCGCCGGCGGCGACCAGGGCCGCGACGGCCACGGCCGTGCGGCGGATCCATCGGTTCATGTCGAGGCTCCTTTGCGGGTCAGGCGCACGCGACGAGGCCCGGCACCGGCGCGATCGCCAGCGCCCGGGCGAGCTTGCGCCAGGCGGTGTCGTCGAGCCGCTGGCGCAGCGTGGCGAGCATCGCGTCGAAGGCCGGCGCCGGCATCTGGGCGCGCATGCCGCCGACGACGGCGGCGCGCTCGGTTGGGGTCAGCGCCGGCAGCATCCAGTGCGCGACCTGGGCGTGCTCCTGCGGCGGGATGCTGGCGAGCAGGCGGTCGTGCAGCGCGTGCAGCTCGGCGTCGGTGTGCTGCGCCCACAGGGTGGCGTTGTTCACCGTCTCCTCGACGTGCATGTGCTGCAGGTTGTCGGCCACGAACAGCGCGAGCTGCCGGTACAGCCGCAGTGCGCCGGGCTCGGTCGGCGCACAGCGCAGCAAGGCCGCTTCGCGGCGCAGGGCGTCGATCGCCCTGCGGTGCTCCTCGTGGTCGGCGGCGGTGGTGCGCGCGCCACCGGGGGCATGGGCTTCGATGGCCGGGTGCATGAAGTCGTTCTCGTGCTGCAGGTGGCTCGTGCACAGGTCGAGCAGGGCGTCGAGCTGGCCGAGCGTCGCGACGATCTCGGCGCCGTCGTGCACGTCGAGCCGGCCGACGCGCGCCAGTGTGTCGGTCATGAAGAGGCGCAGGGCCTTGTGGATCGGCGCGTAGAGGTCGAACCGCGGCGTGGCCGCGCGGTCGGCCGGGCGGGACGCGGCAGCGGTGGGGGTGTGTGCGGTGCGGTCGAGGGCGAGGGTGCTCATGGTCGTGCTCTTCGGGGTGGGAAGGACGAGCGGCGTGCGCCGCCGCTCAGGGAGTCGCCGTGGCGCGGTCGGGTGTTGCGCAGGCGAGCGAGGCCGCCGCGGTGTCGGCCGCGGTCGGTGGGGGAAGGATCAGCAGCAGCGCGAAGCCGGCCACGGCCAGCGCGTAGCCTGCCGCGGTGCGGTTGAGCAGGGCGTTCATGGCGTGCCCGCCCCGTCGATGCAGACCAGCTGCATCGGCAGGGCGCCGTGGTTGACGATGGGATGCTCGGCGCCGGCCGGCAGGATCAGCGTGCACGGCGCATGGAAGACCTGCACGCCGCCTTCGAGTCGCAGCTTGCCGCTGCCGGTGAGCACGACGACGGCGCTGCGTCCGGCGCGGGCCGGCAGCACGGTGCATGCGCCTGCGTCGAGGCTGCGCAGCTCGACGTCGAACGGCAGGCCGCCCAGCGCGGCGCCGGCGACCGATTGGCGCTGCGCACCGGCGTCGCAGACGCGGGGCAGGGCGGTGTGCTGGATGACGTGCATGGGCGGGGCTGGAGGGCAGGCCGACACTGTGCCGAGCGGGTGCGCGCCGCACATCGGCCGAAGGAGCCATGCCCGCGGCTCGCGGCGGGCCACACCCCTGTGCGGGGCCCGTGGCCCGCCCCGGCCTCAGCGGACGTCGCGGTACCAGGCTGCGGCCTGCCCGCGCGAGGCGAGGCCGAGCTTGTCGAGGATGTTCGCGACGTGCCGCTTGACGGTGTGCGGGCTGAGGTCGAAGGCGCGGGCGATCAGCTTGTTGCTGTCTCCGGCGGCGATGCGCGCCAGGACTTCGATCTCGCGCTCGGTCAGCGGCACGGCCCGCGAGTCGGGGGCGACCGGGGCCGCGCGGTCCGGCCCACGGGCCGGCTCGAGCAGCGCATGCAGCCGCTGCAGCAGTGCCGTCTGGGCGGCCGTGAGGCGCGAGCCCCAGGGCATCGCCGCCAGCTCGCTGACCACCGCGGGCCCGGCGAGCAGGCCGCCGCCGAGTTCGCCCGCCGCCTGCGCAGCGTCGAGCCAGGGCGCGAGCGCCGCGGCGGCGGCGTCGGCGGCGCCGCGCTTGGCGTGCACGGCCGCCAGCATCACGCGCGCCTGCGCCCCGGCGAAGAACAGCGTGCGGTCGATGTCCGCGGCGATCGGCGCGAGCAGCCGGGCGGCGTCGTCGAGCCGTTCGTCGGCCAGCGCGACGAAGGCGCGCGACATCGCCCGCAGCATCGGGCTCGCGCGCCATTCGGCCGGGTCGGCAGCGGCGTCGAGCGCGCGGTCGATCGCGCGCAGCGCGGCGGCGTCCTGCGCGAGCCACGCGGTGCGCGCCTGCACGAACAGCACCTCGCTCAGGTGCACGCGGCGGTGCGACGCGGTGCTGTGACGCCGCATGTCGTCCACCAGCTCGGCGGCGGCGGCCCGGCCGCCCGCCATGTCGCCGAGCAGTGGGCGCAGCAGGGCGTGCGTCATGCGGTTGTCGGTCGCGACGTTGCGCGGCGAGCCGAGCCAGCGGCAGTCCTCGTCGGCCTGCGCGAGCCGGTCGCACGCTTCGGCCAGCCGGCCCTGCGACAGCGCCATCCAGCAGCGCAGGTGCATCACGCCGGCACGCAACTGGCTCGGGGTCTCGCCTGCGATGCGGTCCGCGTCATCGGCGAAGCGCCGCAGCAGCGGCGCCATGCCGGGCAGGCCCGTGAACACGGTGTGCAGCGGGAACTGCTGCCACAGCGCGGCGATCGGCAGACGTTCCAGCGCTTCGAGCATCGCCGCGAACTGCGGCGCGACCGCCTCGCTGCGGGCGGCGGCGAAGGCCTCCCAGGCACTGCTGTAGCAGACGAAGGCGCGCACCGCGTCGTCGAGCGGCAGCGCGCGCAGCGCTTCGAGCTCGCGGCCGGCGTCGTCGAGCCGGCCGGCGTGCAGCAGGCCGGAGCACAGGTTGGTGCGGGTGAGCGCGGCGTCGCGCGCACGGCCTTCGCGCGCATAGCCGTCGGCGGCGCGCTGCATGGACAGCGACAGCGTGTCCCAGTCGTAGCGCGGCCAGGCGATCAAGCCGCGCACGAGTTGCAGGTCGGGCCGGCGTTCGAGCTCGGCCGGCGGGAACGACGCGAGCATCTGCTCCAGTTCGCCGCCCGCGCCGACGCTCAGTTGCTCCTGCGCCCGCTCCGCGAGCAGCGCGGTGGCCTCGTCCCAGGTGCCGGCGCGGGCGAGCAGGCCGATGGCGCGCGAGAGGTCGGGCTCGTGTTCGGCCGCGCGGCGCAGCAGCGCGGGCAGCTCGGCGGCGTGGTCGCGCTGGAGGCGGTCTTCGAGGAAGTCGCGGAACAGGTCGTGCAGCCGCAGCGTCGGCTCGTCGGCCTCGAGCACGGTGACGAAGAGCCCGCGGCGCTCGATCTCGTCGAGCAGCCGTGCCGCGTTCGGTTGGCCGGTGACATGCGCGCAGCGCGCCGCGGTGAGCTCGGGCAGGATGGCGCAGCGCAGCAGGAAGTCGCGCAGCTCGGCCGGCATGTCGCGCAGGACTTCGTCGGCGAGGTAGTCGAACAGATGGCGCTGCGTGCGGTCCGTGCCGTCCGGTGCGCCGCGCTCCGGCGATGCCGACAGGCTCAGGCGCAGCCCGGCGGCCCAGCCGCCGGTGCGCGCCAGCAGCTCCTGCGAGCGCCCGGCGGATGTCGCGTGCCCGCTGGCCCCGAGCATGGCCTCGATCTCGTTGGCGTCGAAGCGCAGCTCGGCCTGGCGGAACTCGGCCAGCTCGCCCGCCGCGCGCAGCCGCGCGAGCCCGAGCGGCGGTTCGACACGGCTCGCGATCGCGAGGCCCCAGGCGTCGTCGAGCCGCTCGGTCAGCGCCTGCAGCAGCTGCCAGACGCGCGGGTCGGCGATGCGGTGCGCGTCGTCGATCGCGATCAAGCCGCGCGAGACCTCGCCCGCACCGAGCGCGTTGGCGATCGCGGCGGCCGCATCGCGCAGGCCGTGCTCGCCTTCGGCCAACGTCGCCAGCGCGTCCGGGGCGACCCGCCAGGGGAGATCGAGCGGTTCGAGCGCCGCCGCCAGACAGGCGAGGAATCGCGGCAGCTGGTCGTCTTCGTCGGCCGAGATCCAGGCCAGCGCCGCGTCGGCCGGCCAAAGCCGGGTCGCCTGGGTCAGCGCGGCAGTCTTGCCGTAGCCGGCGGGGGCCAGCAGCAGGGACAGCCGCCGTTCACGCAGGGCCGCGCCAAGCGCGCGCTGCAGCCGCGGACGTTCGACGAGACCCGCACGCTGCCGCGGGGGCTGGATCTTCGCCAGCGCGAACACCAGGCCGTGCCGGGCTGCCGACATCGCCCGCCCCCGTGCTGGTCGATCAGGCCGCGACCACCGGCACCTTGCCGATCTTCGCCTGCCATTCGGCCGGCCCGGTCTGGTGCACCGAGCTGCCGGTCGAGTCGACCGCCACCGTCACCGGCATGTCCCTGACGTCGAACTCGTAGATCGCCTCCATCCCCAGGTCGGCGAAGCCGACCACCCGGGCCTGCTTGATCGCCTTGGCGACGAGGTAGGCGGCGCCGCCGACCGCCATCAGGTAGGCCGACTGGTGCTTCTTGATCGCCTCGATGCCGGCCGGGCCGCGCTCGGCCTTGCCGATCATCCCGATGAGGCCGGTGGCACTGAGCATCATCTCGGTGAACTTGTCCATGCGCGTCGCGGTGGTCGGGCCGGCCGGGC
>CAZTTC010000070.1:0-14210 GCA_964616015.1 uncultured Methylibium sp.
CATCTCGTAGGCCATGTCGCGCTGCCGGGTCAGGCGACCGCCGGGTGCGACCAGGTCCTTGATGCTCTGGTAGCCGCCGAGCGCGGTCTGGATCGCCAGCTGGCCGGGCGTGTTGGAACACAGGCGCATCGAGGCCAGCATGTTCAGGCCCTCGATGTAGTCGCGGGCATGCCGCTTCTCGCCGGACACCACCATCCAGCCGGCCCGGTAGCCGCAGGAGCGGTAGTTCTTCGACAGGCCGTTGAAAGTCACGAACAGCACGTCGTCGGCCAGCGAGGCGATGCTGGTGTGGGTGCTGCCGTCGTAGAGCGTCTTGTCGTAGATCTCGTCGGCGAAGACGATCAACTGGTGCTGGCGGGCGACCTCGACGATCTGCAGCAGCAGGCTTTCGGGATAGAGCGCCCCGGTCGGGTTGTTCGGGTTGATGACGACGATGGCGCGCGTGTTCGGCGTGATCTTGCGGCGGATGTCGTCGATGTCGGGCAGCCAGTCGCTGGCCTCGTCGCACTGGTAGTGCACCGGCTTGCCGCCGGACAGGGACACCGCCGCGGTCCACAGCGGGTAGTCGGGCGCCGGCACCAGCACCTCGTCGCCGTTGTCGAGCAGGGCGTTGAGGCTCATCACGATGAGCTCGGAGGCGCCATTGCCGAGGTAGACGTCGTCGACCGCGACGCCCGGAATGCGCTTCTCCTGCGTGTAGTGCACGACGGCGCGACGCGGCGCGAACAGGCCCTTGCTGTCGGTGTATCCGGCCGCCTGCGGCAGGTTGCGGATCATGTCCTGCACGATCTCGTCGGGCGGGTCGAAGCCGAACACGGCCAGGTTGCCGATGTTGAGCTTGATGATCTTGTGGCCCTCTTCCTCCATCTGGCGGGCCTTGTCCAGCACCGGACCCCGGATGTCGTAGCAGACATCGGCGAGCTTGCTCGACTTGACGATAGGCTTGGACACGAGGACTCCCGGCGTGGCAGTGCAGCGGCAGCGTCCATGCTGCAACGCAAACTAAAATTAGACCACAGCGATTGCGCATGCTTGCGCTCGCGCCAGCCGATCGGAGACCCATGAAACTGCAGCCCGACCGCGTCGCCAACGCCAACGTGATCAGCGGCTACACGCCGGGCGGCGTCCAGGTGGCCGAGCAGCATTGGCGCAAGAGTTTCGTGCTGCCCTGGGAGGGCCGGATCGAGCCCTGGGGCATCGACCGCTTCGAGCACCTGGCGGCCGGCCACTTCGAGCGCCTCGCCGCGCTCGCACCGGAGCTGGTGCTGTTCGGCAGCGGCCGCCGGCTGCGCTTCCCCCCCGCCGCCTGCCTGCAGCCGCTGATCGATCGACGCATCGGCTTCGAGACCATGGACACGGCCGCCGCCTGCCGGACGTTCAACCTGCTGGTCGCCGAGGGACGCCGGGTCGTGGCCGCCTTGCTCCTCGACGCGACCTGACGGCGGCACCGGAATGCCACGACCGTCCCTTTATAATTGGTGGTTAGCCGTGCCAGCGGCCACCAACCAGCAGCATCCTTCATGACGCCCGCCCTCAACAAAGCCCTCCCGGAATTTGAAGCGCAGGCCACCGGTGGCGTGAAGTTCACGCCCCAGGCCTACTTGGGTCAGACAGTCATCCTCTACTTCTACCCCAAGGACAACACCCCCGGCTGCACCACCGAGGCGATGCAGTTCCGCGATCGCCACAAGGACTTCCTGAAGGCCGGTGCGGTGGTCTTCGGCGTGTCGCGTGACAACATGGCCTCGCACGAGAAGTTCAAGCAGAACCTCGAGTTGCCCTTCGAGCTGATCGCCGACACGGAAGAGAAGCTCTGCCACATGTTCGGCGTGGTCAAGAACAAGATCATGTACGGCAAGAAGGTCAAGGGCATCGAGCGCAGCACCTTCCTGATCGACCCGAACGGCGTGCTGGTCGCCGAATGGCGCGGCATCAAGGTCGCCGGGCACGTCGACGAGGTGCTGAAGGCCGTCAAGGCGCTGAAGAAGGCCGCGTGACGCCACGACGTCCAGCGGTCACCACGCCGAGGTTGAAGCCCGGCTTTCGATGTGCATAATGAACTCATGCTCGTGAGTTCCTCACCGCATCCGACCAAGCCGCCCAGGTGACTGAGCGGCTTTTTGTTTTCCAAGGCCCTGGAAGTCCATGCCCCTGCCCAAGCCCCCAGCGACGAAAGCCTCCCTCCTCAGCGCCAGCGACTTCGACTCCCAGGCCGCACCCAAGCCGGGGCATCGCCCCACCAAGCAGGACCAGCCGACCGCCGGCCTGCTCGACCTGTTCGATCCCCATCCCAAGACGCCGGTCGCCCGGACGCCGGCGCCTGCCGCCCGCCAGCCGGCCGCCCCGATGGCCGGCCACCTGCCGGTCAAGAGCGCCAGCCGGGCGCCGCTGCCGGAGCCCCGGCCGCGCAAGCCGCGTCCCACCGGGCCGGCCAAGCTCTTCGTGCTCGACACCAACGTGCTGATGCACGACCCGATGTCGCTGTTCCGCTTCGAGGAACATGACATCTACCTGCCGATGATCACGCTCGAGGAACTCGACGGCCACAAGAAGGGCCTGAGCGAGGTCTCGCGCAACGTGCGCCAGGTCAGCCGCGAACTCGACGCACTGGCCGGCGGTGCGGACGCTGCCCGGCTGCACGCCGAAGACGGCATCCCGCTCGCCAAGACCGGCCACAAGGAAGCTGGCGGCAAGCTCTTCTTCCAGACGCTGCTGCTCGACATCAAGCTGCCCGAAGGACTGCCCCAGGGCAAGGCGGACAACCAGATCCTCGGCGTCGTCAAGGCGCTGCGGGACAAGCACCCGCAGCGCGACGTCGTGCTGGTGTCCAAGGACATCAACATGCGCGTCAAGGCGCGCGCGCTGGGCCTGCCGGCCGAGGACTACTTCAACGACAAGACGCTCGAGGACGGCGACCTGCTCTACACCGGCGTGCTGCCGCTGCCGCCCGATTTCTGGGACCGCCATGGCAAGACCATGGAGAGCTGGCAGCAAGGCGGCTCGACCTTCTACCGCATCGCCGGCCCCCTGGTGCCGGTGCTGATGGTCAACCAGTTCGTCTACCTCGAGCAACCGGGCGCCGCGCCGCTGTACGCCAAGGTCACCGAGATCACCGGCAAGACCGCGGTGCTGAAGACACTGAAGGACTACTCGCACGGCAAGAACGCGATCTGGGGCGTGACGGCGCGCAACCGCGAGCAGAACTTCGCGCTCAACCTGCTGATGGACCCGGACTGCGACTTCATCACCCTCACCGGCACCGCCGGGACCGGCAAGACGCTGATGACGCTGGCCGCCGGGCTCTCCCAGGTGATGGACGAGCGCCGCTACACCGAGATCATCGTCACCCGCGTGACGGTGCCGGTCGGCGAGGACATCGGTTTCCTGCCCGGCACCGAGGAAGAGAAGATGGGTCCGTGGATGGGCGCGCTCGACGACAACCTCGAAGTGCTGTCCAAGAACGACTCCGGTGCCGGCGAATGGGGCCGTGCCGCGACCAACGACCTGGTGCGCAGCAAGATCAAGATCAAGAGCCTGAACTTCATGCGCGGGCGCACCTTCCTGAACAAGTTCGTCATCATCGACGAGGCGCAGAACCTGACGCCCAAGCAGATGAAGACGCTGATCACCCGTGCCGGCCCGGGCACCAAGATCGTCTGCCTGGGCAATCTGGCGCAGATCGACACGCCCTACCTCACCGAGGGCAGTTCGGGCCTGACCTACGCGGTCGACCGCTTCAAGGGCTGGCCGCACAGCGGCCACGTGATGCTGGCACGCGGCGAGCGTTCGCGGCTGGCGGACTACGCCTCCGAGGTGCTCTGATCAGCGGCTAGACCGCACCGAGCCAGTGACTCGGCTCCTCGCCTGGCACGAAAGGTTCACCGGACCTTTCGTGTCCAGGTCTCGGCCCCCTCGAGAGGGGCGGCGAAGCCGCAACGGGGAGGGTTCGCTTCAGCGCCGGAAGGCGCCCGGCTCGAGCACGAAGAACTGCGGCTTGAGCCCCTTCAGCGGCTCGCGCAGCTTGTCGACCTCGGCCGCCGGGCCGTGCACTTCCAGGCGCGCGATGTCGGCGAGCTTCAAGGCCTCGCCGAGGATGGCCCCGACGTTGTCGAGGTGGGCCAGTACGCCGGCGGCATCCTCGTAGCCCTCGCGGCAGTGCGCTGTGTCCCCGTCGTAGCTGAAGCCGTAGTACAGGCACTTCGGCTCCTTCTTCGTTGCCTCGACGAAGCGCGGCCCGAGGGCCTTGAACTCGGCCAGCTTGCCGGCGTGGACTTTGAAGTAGGGCACGAGGCCGCAGCAGGTGTCGGGGGTGCTCATCGATGTCTCCTGACGGTTGGGGCGGAGCGCGCAGCTTGCGCCCGACACGCCCACGGGCGCCATTCCGTAGGAACCCGGGGAGGTGATCCAGGCTGACATTGATACTGTATTTATGTACAGTACTTATCCCCTTCGACCGCTGCCATGTCGTCCCTCGCCCCTTCGTGCCTCCCCGGTCGCCCACCGCTGCGGCCGGCTGCCCGCACGCTGGCGGAGTTGGCGCCCGGCCTGGAGCGGTCGTTGTGGCGGGCCGGGCAGCTGGCGGGCAGCCGTCTGCCGACCGCGCCCACCGGCTGGCCCGCCCTCGACGCCGAGCTGCCCGACGGCGGCTGGCCCCTCGCCGGCCTGACCGAGCTGCTGATGCCGGCCGCCAGCGGCGAACTGGCCCTGCTGGCGCCCTGGCTGCGCGGGCTCGCACAGCGCGAGGCCGGCTCGCGCGATCTGCTCTGGATCGCGCCACCCGCCTGGCCCTGCGTCGCCGCGCTGCAGGCGCTGGGCCTGGGCCTGCCGCGGCTGGTCTGCGTCCAGCCGGCCAGTCTGGCCGACGGCGCCTGGGCCGCCGAGCAGGCGCTGCGTGCCGGCAGCTGCGCGGCTGTGCTGTGGTGGAACGAGCGACCGGTGATGTCGGCCACGCTGCGGCGGCTGCATCTGGCGGCCCAGGCCGGCTGCACGCCGTTGATGGCCCTGCGCCCGCCCCAGGCTCGCGCGCAGAGCAGTCCCGCCCCCTTGCGCCTGGCCGGCGCTCCGCGGGCCGGCCACCAGTTCTCGGTCGATGTCTTCAAGCGGCGCGGGCCGCCGATGGCCACGCCGCTGATCCTGTCCCTGCCCTGGCCGGCCTCGGCATCGCGCCGCACCGCCGGGGGCCCTGTCGCCGTCACGAGGTTTCGCGATGCTGTGGATCGCGCTGCACCTGCCCCAGCTGTCGCTGCAGGCCCTGCCCTGGTCGCAAGCCGGGCTTGAGCTCACGCTGCCGGTGGCGGTGGCCGAGCAGCACCGGCTGCTCGGCGCCAACCGGGCTGCGCGCACGCGCGGCGTGCAGGCCGGGCAGAGCGTGGCCACGGCGCTGGCACTGGCGCCCCAGCTGGTCGTGATGCCGCGCGATCTCGACCGGGAGGCCGCGCTGGTCGAGCGACTGGCGCTCGCGCTGGCCGTGCTCTCGCCCAGCCTCTGCCTGACCGGAAGCGGCGTGCTGCTCGAGGTGCGGGCCTCGTTGCGCCTGTTCGGTGGCCTGAGGCCGTTGCTGCGCCGCGCGCGCTGCCTGGCCCACGACAGCGACCTGCACGTGCGCAGCGCCTGCGCGCCGACCGCCGCGGCCGCCTGGCTGCTGGCCACCAGCGGCGTCATCCGACGCCACCGCCCGCAACCGCAGGGCTGTGCGCGACAGCTCGATCGCCTGCCGACCGCCGCCTTGAACGCGCTGCTGCCGCTGGCGCCGCGCCAGGCCGATCTGCTGGAAGCGCTGGGCGTGCAGGACCTCGGCGCACTGCGTGCCCTGCCGCGCGCCGGCTTGCAGCGGCGCTTCGGCCGCGAACTGGCCCTGGCCCTGGATCGTGCTTACGGCGAGACCCCCGATCCACGTCGCTGGTTCGAACCGCCCGAGCGCTTCGCCTGCCGGCGCGAGCTGATGCAGCGCGCCGACGGTGCCGAGGTGCTGATCACCGCCGTGCAGGCACTGCTGCCGGCGCTGATCGGCTGGCTGCAGCGGCGCTGGCAAGCGGCGACCACGCTGGTGCTGCGGCTGGGTCACGAGCCGAGCCGCCACGACCCGGACCGTCCTCCCGACACCCTGCTGTGGCTGCAGCTCGGCATGCCGAGCCGTGACATGGAGCAGATCGCGCTGCTGTGGCGCGAGCGCCTGCAGCGCCACGCGCTGATCGCGCCGGTCTACGAAGTCGAGCTCGTGCTCGAGGCGGCCGTGCCACAGGGTGGCTGCCCCGGAGAGCTGCTGCCGCTCCCCGGTCAGGCCGACGACGAGCATGCCGCCCTGCTCGACCGGCTGGTGGCCCGACTGGGCGTCGATCGGGTGCAGCGCTGGTGGCCCGTGGCCGATCACCGGCCCGAGAAAGCGCAGCGAGCGCAGCCGACCCACGCGGCCCGGCCACCGCCGGCCGAGGTCACGCGCATGCCTCGACCGGTCTGGCTCCTGCCGGCCCCGCTGCCGCTGGCCTGCGACACCGCGATGGAGCAGCCGCTGCACGACGGGCCGCTGCGGCTGCGCTCGCGCGCCGAGCGCATCGAAGCCGGCTGGCACGACGGCGCGCTGGTGCGACGCGACTACCACGTGGCCGAGGGCATCGACCACCGGCTGCGCTGGATCTACCGCGAGCATCGCCCGGGCAGCGGTGGCGGCTGGTTCCTGCACGGCTGGTTCGGATGACCGGCGACCTCGTCCATGCCCCAGCCCGCCCATCCGAAGGCACCGAAGCCGGCGCCGCCGCCCGAGCCGCCACAACAGGCCAATGCACCGGGGCTGCCGGCCTATGCCGAACTGCACTGCCGCAGCAACTTCAGCTTCCTGACCGGCGCCTCGCACCCGAGCGAGCTGGTCCGGCGCGCCGCCCAACTCGGCTACGAAGCGATCGCGATCACCGACGAGTGCTCGGTGGCTGGCGTCGTGCGCGCCCACGAGGCGTGCAAGGAGCTGCGCGCCGACGGTCGGGGGTTGAAGCTGCTGATCGGCGCCGATTTCACACTGGAGGCCACCCGGGACGACCCCGGCTTGCGGCTGGTGCTGATCGCGATGAACCGCGAAGGCTATGCCCAGCTGTGCGGATTGATCACGCGGGGGCGCATGCGCGAGACCAAGGGCTGCTACCGGCTGGCCGTGGACGACCTCGATGCCCCGCTGGCCGGCGCCGGCCACCCGCGGGGCCTGCCCGATTGCCTGGCGCTGCTGCTCCCGCGTCGCGAGGACGACGAGGCGATGCTGCTCGCCCAGGCCGGTGCGCTGGCTCGGCGCTTCGGCGACCATGCGTCGATCGCCGTCGAGCTGCTGCGCTGGGCCGATGACGATGCGCTGGTCGCGCGCTTGCTCGCGGTCTCGGCCGCGAGCGGCCTGCCGCTCGCGGCGGCCGGCGATGTGCTGATGCACACGCGCTCGCGCAAGGCCCTGCTGGACACACTGACCGCGATCCGCCTGAAGCGCCCGGTCGCGGACTGTGGCCTGGCACTGCCGCGCAACGGTGAGCAGCACCTGCGCTCTCGGCTGAGCCTGGCGCGGCTCTACCGCAGCGAATGGATGGCACGCAGCGTGACCCTGGCGCGGGCCTGCTGCTTCGATCTCACGGAACTGCGGTACGAATACCCGGCCGAGATCACGCCACCAGGCGTCACGGCGACCGAGCACCTGCAGCAGCTCACCGAGCGGGGGGCGCATGAACGCTACCCCGGCGGGGTGCCTCGCGGGGTGCGTGATCAGGTCGAGCGCGAGCTCGCCCTCATCACCTTCAAGGGCTACGAGGCCTTCTTTCTCACCGTGCATGACATCGTGCGCCATGCGCGATCGCTGGGCATCCTGTGCCAGGGCCGCGGCTCGGCCGCCAACTCGGCGGTGTGCTACTGCCTCGGCATCACGGCCGTCGATCCGACGAAGACCACGCTGCTGTTCGAGCGCTTCATCAGCAAGGAGCGCAACGAGGCGCCGGACATCGATGTCGATTTCGAGCACGAGCGCCGCGAGGAGGTGATCCAGTACGTCTACGACAAGTACGGCCGCCACCGCACCGCCCTGGCCGCGGCGCTGATCACCTATCGCGTGCGCAGCGCGGTGCGCGATGTCGGCAAGGCACTCGGCTTCGACGAGTCGCGCATCGCACGGCTTGCGAAGAGCCACCAGTGGTTCGACGATCCGCAGATGCTGAACCAGCGGCTGCTGGAGAACGGCTTCGATCCCGACTCGCCGGTGATGCGGCAGTGGCTCGAACTCAGTGCGACGCTGCACGGCTTTCCTCGCCACCTGTCCCAGCACGTCGGCGGTTTCGTGATCGCGCGCGACGAGCTCTCGCGCATGGTGCCGATCGAGAACGCCGCCATGCCCGAGCGCTGCGTGATCCAGTGGGACAAGGACGACCTCGAGTCGCTGGGGCTGCTGAAGGTCGACGTGCTGGCGCTGGGCATGCTGACCGTGCTCAAGCGCAGCCTCGACTTCCTGCGCAAGCTGCGCGGCCTCGACTGGGGACTGGCCGACGTGCCGCAGGACGACGCGCCCACCTACGACATGATCTGCCGCGCCGACACGGTGGGCGTGTTCCAGATCGAGAGCCGGGCCCAGCAGAGCATGCTGCCCCGTCTGCGACCGCGCGAGTTCTACGACCTGGTGATCGAGGTCGCGATCGTGCGACCCGGTCCGATCAGCGGCGGCATGGTGCACCCCTACTTGAAGCAGCGCGAGTTGCAGCGCCGAGGGCAGCTGCCGCAGCCCACCTACACCGCGTTGTGGGGAGCCCTGAAGCGGACGCTGGGCATCCCGATCTTCCAGGAGCAGGTGATCCAGATCTGCATGATCGCGGCCGACTTCAGCGGGGGCGAGGCCGATGCGCTGCGCCGCGCGATGGCCGCCTGGAAGCGCAAGGGCGGCGTGCACCACTTCCGACAACGCATCGTCGATCGCATGGTCGAGAAGAACTACGACCGCGAGTTTGCCGAGAACATCTTCAGGCAGATCACCGGCTTCGGCGAGTACGGCTTCCCCGAAAGCCATGCCTACAGCTTCGCGCTGCTGGCCTATGTGAGCGCCTGGCTCAAGTGCCACGAGCCGGCGGTCTTTCTGGCGGCCTTGCTCAACTCGCAGCCGATGGGCTTCTACTCGCCCTCACAACTGGTGCAGGACGCGAAGCGCCACGACATCGAGGTGCGCGCCGTCGACGTGCGACTCAGCGACTGGGACTGCACACTCGAGCCCGGCCCGGCCGCACGACAGCCGGCGGTCCGGCTGGGCCTGCGGCTGGTGAAGGGCTTCAGCGCCAGCGCGGCCGGGCGCCTGATAACGGCCCGGGCCCATGCGCCCTTCTCCAGCATCGACGACCTGGCCTTGCGCGCAGCGCTGGATCCGCAGGACCTGCAGTGGCTGGCGCGGGCCGATGCGCTGGCCGGTCTGGCCGGTCATCGTCGCCAACAGGTCTGGCTGGCGACCGGCCAGGCCTACCCTACGGCCTTGCTGGCCGATGCACCGCAAGCGGACGATCCCCTCGCGCTTCCGCCCGCGCCCGAAGGCCGGGAGATCCTGCTCGACTACGCCTCTACCGGGCTCACGCTGCGCCGACACCCGGTCGCGCTGCTGCGTCCACGGCTCGCACGCCGAGGCTGGCACAAGGCTGCAGAGCTGAACCACCTGCGCGACGGCACGACGGCCTGGGCCTGCGGCATCGTCGTGATGCGCCAGCAACCCGAAACCGCGAAGGGCACGATCTTCGTGACGCTGGAAGACGAGACCGGCTCGGTCAACGTGATCGTCTGGCGACACGTGCGCGAGCAGTACCGCCAGGCGCTGCTGGCCTCACGGCTGCTGGCCGTGGCCGGACAGTGGCAGAGAACCCCCGAGGGCGTGATGCACCTGGTCGCACGCCGGCTCGTCGACGTGACGACCTGGCTCGGGCGGCTGGGCACCTCGTCGCGGGACTTCCATTGAGTCCCGGCGCCGGCACGCGGCTTCAGGGTCCCTTCAGCCGCTTGATCATCGCCGCGCCGGTCAGCAGCTCGATCTGGGCTTCGAGCCGGATCACGCGGCCGGTCAGGTCCTCGATCTTCTGCTGCTGCAGCTTCATCGCCTCGGACTGGCGGTTGACCTTGTCCTCGAGCTTGATCATCGAGGTCAGCGCGCCCCAGACGCGATCGGTCACGCCCATCAGGCGGCCTTGCGTGCCGGAGCCCGGGCTGCCCGGGCGGCCTTCGACTCCATCGTCGCGATGCGCTTGTTGCTGGCCTCGATGAAAGCGAGCGCATCGTCGATCGCGGCGCCGGCGCGGTCGGCGGCCGCCTTGGCCGCATCGGCCAAGGCGCCGAGTTCGGCGTCGGCCTCGTCGGCCTGGTAGGCGAAGGCGCCGCGGCGCATCAGCTCCGAGACCGGGAGGTCGAGCTTCTTCGCCTTGGCGGCGATGGCCTGCTTGTCCTGGAGGGTGGCCTGGACCACGATGCGTTCGACGGCGGCTGCCATGGCGGGGACTCCGGTGCGGATGACCGAGAGGTCATGTCCATGGACAGTGTATGTACATCCAACCGGCTGTCAAGCCGGCAAGGCCATGGCCGCGGCGGCCGATCAGTAGTCGCCGCCCAGGCTGCCCGGCGCCAGGTTGTCGAACTTGGTCAGCGGCTTCAGGAAGGTCAGCTTGGTCGTCCCGACCGGGCCGTTGCGCTGCTTGGCGATGATGATCTCGGCCACGCCCGGCTCTTTCGTCGGGTTCGGACCATCGACCTTGTTGTAGTACTCATCGCGGTAGATGAACATGATGACGTCGGCGTCCTGCTCGATCGCACCGGACTCCCGCAGGTCGCTCATCATCGGTCGCTTGTCGGTGCGCGTCTCGACGCTGCGGTTGAGCTGCGACAGCGCGATCACCGGGCACTTCAGCTCCTTCGCCAACGACTTCAGGCCGCGCGAGATCTCGCCCAGCACGGTGGCACGGTTCTCCTCGCTGCCGCCGTCGCTGCCGCTCATCAGCTGCAGGTAGTCGACGACGATCAACCCGAGCTGGCCGCACTGCCGCGCCTGGCGGCGCGCGCGCGCACGCAACTCGGTCGGCGTCAGTGCCGCGCTCTCGTCGATGAAGATCGAGGCCTTGCCGAGCTTGTCCACCGCCTCGGTCAGGCGCCCCCATTCGTCGTCGCCCAGCTTGCCGGTGCGCAGGTGGCTCTGGTCGATGCGCCCCAGCGAACCCACCATGCGCAGCGCCAGCTGCGAGGCGCCCATTTCCATCGAGAACACCACCGCGGGCAGGCCCTCGTTGACCGCCACGTTCTCGGCGATGTTCAGCGCGAAGGCGGTCTTGCCCATCGACGGGCGAGCGGCCAGCACGATCAGGTCACCCGGCTGCAGACCTGCCGTCATGCGGTCAAGATCGTAGAAGCCGGTGCGCACGCCGGTCACTTCTTCGGCCCCGTTCTCGTACAGTTCGGTGACCCGGTCGATCAACTGCACCACCAGCTTGTCCATCGGCTGGAAGCCCTGCTGGCTGCGCGAGCCCTCCTCGCCGATGCGGAAGATCTTGCCTTCGGCGTCGTCGAGGATCTGCGACACCGCACGGCCCTGCGGATTGAAGGCACTGGTGGCGATCTCGTCGCTGGCGGCGACCAGCTTGCGCAGCACCGCCCGCTCGCGGACGATCTCGGCGTAGCGCCGCAGGTTGGCCGCACTCGGCACGCTCTGCGCCAGTGCGTTCAGGTAGGCCAGGCCACCGACCTCGTCGGCCTTGCCCAGAGATTGCAGCGCCTCGTACACCGTGATCACGTCGGCCGGCTTGGCGGCGTTGATCAGCTTGCCGATCGCGGCGTAGATCAGCTTGTGCTCGTAGCGGTAGAAGTCGCCATCGTTCAGCAGGTCACCGGCACGGTCCCAGGCCCCGTTGTCGATCAGCAGGCCACCGAGCACGCTCTGCTCGGCTTCGATCGAGTGCGGCGGGATGCGCAGCCGCGCCACTTCGTCGTCGGCGCGAGGATCGGGGCGCACGGCGGCATCACTGCCGGAGAGGATCGCGGACATCGTTCGATCTTAGCGGGCATGGCCAGCCCGGCCTGTGGGCAAGCCTGTGGAAATGCAGTGAGCGTCCTGGGGGTGTCCGAGGACAAGTCGGGCGGCAGCACAAAGCAGGAAGGCCGGCTTGCGCCGGCCTTCCTGCATGCCGATGACGGACGGCGATCAGTCGGTGTCGCCGACCACCGTCACGTTCACGTCCACCACCACGTCGGTGTGCAGCGCGACCGTCACGGCATGTTCGCCGACGGTCTTCAGCGGGCCGGTCGGCATGCGGACCTGGGCCTTGCCGACGACGAAGCCGACCTTGCCGAGCGCCTCGGCGATGTCGTGGTTGGTGACCGAGCCGAACAGCCGGCCATCGACACCGGCCTTCTGCGTGACGCTGATCGACTTGCCGGCCAGCTTCT
Source organism: uncultured Methylibium sp. (assembly GCA_964616015.1). Lineage (GTDB taxonomy): Bacteria > Pseudomonadota > Gammaproteobacteria > Burkholderiales > Burkholderiaceae_C > Methylibium. The sequence goes on from CAZTTC010000070.1 coordinate 12,412, forward strand.
CGCCTTCGGCCTGCGCCGCCGACAGCTTGGCGGCGGCGGCCTTCTCCAGGTCGGCGCGACGGGTCTCGAACTCCTTGACGGCCGCTTCGGTCGCGCGGCGTGCCGCCCCCGACGGAATGAGGAAGTTGCGGGCGTAGCCGTCCTTGACCTTGACGACCTCACCGAGGTTGCCGAGGTTGGCGACCTTCTCGAGCAGGATGATTTGCATGATCGCGGCCTCCTCAGACCTTGTGCTGGTCGCTGTACGGCAACAAGGCCAGGAAGCGGGCGCGCTTGATGCAGGTCGTCAGCTGGCGCTGGAAGAACGCGCGGGTCCCGGTCAGGCGGGCCGGCGTGATCTTGCCGTTCTCGGAAATGAAGTCGCGCAGTGTGTCGACGTCCTTGTAGTCGATCTGCTCGACCCCGGCGACGGTGAAGCGGCAGAAGCGCTTGCGACGGAACAGCAGCGACTGGGCGTTGCGCTTGGGACGCTTGTCCTTGCCGAAACGGCCTTTTCCACGGGGCGGGGGCATGGTGAACTCCTGTGATTCTTGAAACGGGGTCAAAGCGGGCGGGTCGGCGCCGTCATATCGAACTCGGTGAGGTGCAGCAACACGCCCTTGCCGTTGCGGGCGGCACCAAGGAAGCCTGCGAAGGTCGCGGTGTCACCCACCGCCAGCGCCGCCAGCTGCTCGGCCACCGCCCCGATTCCCACCGCCCGGATCTCCAGGGAGACCTTGCGCGGGTGCCCGGCTTGCGTGACCTCGGACTCGTGCCTGAGGCTCAAGTCCAGGGCCGGCAATCCGGCGGGCGTGTAGCGTGTCGCTCCCCGCTGAGCCACCTTGGCCTGCAGAACCACGCGGTTCATGCCAGCGCCCGTGACACGCGGGGCCTCGCCGAAGTCAGGCGGCGGCCTCCTGCGGCTGCGGCGCCTTGCGCGATTCCTCGCGTTCGACGGCCTTCATCATGATCGAGGGGGTGGTCTCGGCCTTGGTCTTCGCGACGGTCAGGTGCCGCAGCACCGCATCGTTGAAGCGGAAGCCGGTTTCCAGCTCGGTCAGCGTCTCCTTGCTGCACTCGAGGTTGAGGCAGAGGTAGTGGGCCTTCGCGAGCTTGTTGATCATGTAGGCCAGCTGGCGCCGCCCCCAATCCTCGACACGATGGACCTTGCCACCGGCAGCGGTGACCAGGCCCTTGTAGCGTTCCAGCATGGCTGGAACCTGCTCGCTTTGATCCGGGTGGATCAGCAGGACGATCTCATAGTGACGCATGGGTACTCCTCGTGGGTTTCCGCTTCGCCGCCGTGCAGGCACGGCGGTCTGGCAGGGAAGCCGCCCCCGAGCGTCGAGGTGGGGTGCGGCAAGGTGAGCCCGAGAGTATAGCCGCACCAATGAAAACGGCCCCCGTTGCCGGGGGCCGCAAGCCAATCTGGCAGGCCGGCCGAAGCCGGCACTGGGTCAGGTGGCCAGACTCTTGACTGTGTCGCCCTTCAGGTTCGGGTAGCGAACATGCTCGATCAGCTCCTGCACCTTCTTGTTGGGCGCCGGGGTGAACAGGCTGACGATGATGATGACCGCAAAGCCGACCGGCACGCCGAAGGTGGCCGCCGAGATCGGCTGGATGCCGAACCACAGGCTCACCGGGTCGGTGACGCCAAACACGCCACGCAGCCAGGGCTGGTTGTGGACCATGTAGTACATGGTCGTTCCCAGGCCGGCGATCATGCCCAGCACGGCGCCGGCGCTGGAAGCACGCTTCCAGAAGATGCCGAGCACCAGGGCCGGGAAGAAGCCCGCCGCCGCGAACGAGAACGCCGCCGA
>CAZTTC010000071.1:0-14101 GCA_964616015.1 uncultured Methylibium sp.
GCGGTTGGTGTACTTCTTGGCGATCGAGATCACGAGGCGCAGGTTGGCCTCGATCATCTCCTTCTTCGCATCGCGGCTGGCCTTCTCGCCCTGGTTCATCTTCTTGTTGATGAGCTTCAGGTCCTCGATCGGCACCACGGCCTTGGACTGGATGTCGATGAGCTTCTGCTGCAGGTCCTGGATCGGCGGCAGGTGGCGGGCCATCACCACGCTGTAGGTCTTGCCGGCCGCGACCTCGCGTTCGGCCCACTTCAGGTTCAGCGCGTTGGGCGGGAAGGTCTTGATGAAGTGTTCCTGCGGCATGCCGCACTTGTCGACCACGATCTTGCGCAGCTCGCGCTCGTAGCGGCGGATGTCGTCCACCTGCGAGCGCAGGATCTGGCACAGGCGCTCGATGGTCTTGACCGTGAAGCGCAGGCTCATGATCTCGGAGCTGACGCCCATCTGCGCGCGGTTGTAGGCCGGCGACTTGTAGCCGTCGCGCTCGTAGGCCTTGCGCATGCGCTCGAAGTGCGTGCGCAACTCGCCGAAGCGGATCAGCGCCGCGGCCTTCAGCTCCTCGAGCTTCTTGGTCAGCGCCTTGGAGCCACCGTTGCCGTCGTCGTCGTCTTCCTCGTCGAACTCGTCGAAATCCTCCTCGGCGACGTAGTCGTCGGCTTCCTCGTTCGAGACGAAGCCGTCGACCACGTCGGAGATCTGCATCTCGCCGGCGGCGATCTTGTCGGCCAGCACCAGGATCTCGGCGATCGTGGTCGGGCTCTCGCTGATCGCCAGCATCATGGCCTGCAGGCCGCCTTCGATGCGCTTGGCGATCTCGATCTCGCCCTCGCGCGTCAGCAACTCGACCGTGCCCATCTCGCGCATGTACATGCGCACCGGATCGGTGGTGCGGCCGAACTCGGAGTCGACGGTCGAGAGGGCCGCCTCGGCCTCTTCCTCGGCCTCCTCGTCGGTCGAGGTCGCGGTCGAGCCGCCGGCGATCAGCAGCGTGGCCGCGTCGGGGGCCTGCTCGTAGACGGCGATGCCCATGTCGTTGAGCATCGAGACGATGGCTTCGAGGATCTCGGCCTCGACCAGCTTCTCGGGCAGGTGGTCGTTGATCTCCTGGTGCGTCAGGAAACCACGCGTCTTGCCCATCTTGATGAGCGTCTTCAGCTCCTGGCGGCGCTTGGCGACCTCGTCCTCGGTCAGCTGCGTCTCGTCCAGCCCGAACTCGCGCATCAGCGCGCGCTCCTTGGCGCGCGAGACCTTCATCCGCAGCGGCTTGGCCTTGGCGGTCTCCTCGGTGCTGGCCTCGACCTCGCCCTCGAGGTCGGCCTCGATGTCGCTCAGGTCTTCCTCGATCTCGGGAGCCGCCGGCTTGGCTGCGGCCGCCCCGGCCTTGGGCTTGCGCCCCGGCTTGCCTTTCGGCGCCTCGGCGGCAGCCGCCTTCGCCAGCGCCTTGGCGGCCGGCTGCTTGGCCGGCGGCTTCGCGGCTGCGCCCTTGGCGGGCGCGGCTGCGGCGGCCTTGGCCTTCTTCGGGTCGGCTTCGGCAGGCTTGCCGGCCGCCTTCTTGGCAGCGGCGGCGGGCTTGGCGGACTTGCTCGCCGGGGCGGGAGCGCTCTTCTTCGCGGTCATGCGATTCCTCGGAGGATGGGTGTCTCGGGGGCCGAAGGCCGAACGCGCTTGGCCGACCGGCGATGCCACGGGTCCGGGCGGTCCCATGGAAGTGCAGGTCTGGCCGCTGCCTCTCCGTACAAGGGCTGGGCGGCGGCGACGTCGGCGGGCAAGCTCGCGTGAGGGTCCGGAAGGTGCAGTCCTGGCGGGTAAGGGTGGCCTGTGAACCCTGTTCGAGGGTGGCCGGGGCCCGGAGGTGCTGCGCTCACTCTTGCCGATCTGACGAACACGGGATTATCGGCGAAGCGGCCCCGCAGGTCAAAGTCCGCCGCTAGAGCCGGCCCAGGACGCGCTCGGCCGCCAACTTGGGGTCGGCCGCGCCGACCTGGGCGACCGCCGAGCGGAGGTCCTCGAGCAGCGGCTCGACCTCCAGGTCCATCGTCTCGACCAGCTGGACGGCCAGCGTGCCCCACTCCTGCGAGCCGACGGGCTCGCGCCACGCCGACCAGGGCTGCGGACCCAGGTCGTGCAGCTGGCTGTCCAGCCAGCGAAACAAGTCGCCGTGCCAGCCCGGGCGTTCGCACAGCAGCGTGTGCTCGGCATCGCTGAGCTGGCTCCACCAGGCGCTGTTGAGGAGCAGCAGGCGCGCCACATGGTCTTCGGGCCGGCGCATCACCACCCGCGGAGGGCGCCGCGATGCGGCGACCCTCGGTGGCGGCGGGCTGCCCCGCGCAGGCGCCTGGGCGCCCCACAGCGCCGCCAGCTCGGTCGTCGGCAGGTGACCCTCGGTCGCCAGGTCGACCAGCAGCTGCCGCTTCAGGGCGCCGTCGGGCAAGGTCTGCCAGAGCGGCCTGGCGTTGGCCAGCAGGCGGGCGCGGCCTTCGGCGCTGTCGCGCTCGCAGCCCTCGCGCGCTGCCTCGACGAGCTGCCTCGACAGCGGCACCGCCTGCTCGATGCAGGTCTCGAAAGCGGCGGCGCCGCGTTCGCGGACGAAGGAGTCCGGGTCGTGCTCAGCGGGCAGGAACAGGAACTTGATGCTGCGGGTGTCTGTCGCGTGAGGCAGCGCGGCCTCCAGCGCCCGCCCGGCCGCGCGCCGCCCGGCCGCGTCGCCGTCGAAGCTGAAGACGATGCGGTCGGTGAAGCGCAGCAGCTTGTGCACGTGCTCGGCGGTGCAGGCCGTGCCCAGCGTCGCCACGGCGTTCGGGAAGCCCAGCTGCGCCAGCGCCACCACGTCCATGTAGCCCTCGACCACCAGCGCGTAGCCGCGATCGCGCAGCGCGTGCCGGGCCTCGTGCAGGCCGTAGAGCTCGCGGCCCTTGACGAAGACCGGTGTCTCGGGCGAATTGAGGTACTTGGGCTCGCCCTGGTCGAGCACCCGACCGCCGAAGCCGATGACCTCGCCCTGCACCGAGCGGATCGGGAACATGATGCGGTCGCGGAAGCGGTCGTAGCGCTTCTGCTCCGGCCCCTCGTCGCCCTGGACGATCACCAGCCCGGCTTCGGTCAGCAGCGGGTCGTCGTAGCGCGGGAAGACGCTGGCCAGGCCGCGCCAGCCCTCGGGCGCGTAGCCGAGCCCGAAGCGGGCCGCGATCTCGCCGGTGAGGCCGCGGCCCTTCAGGTAGGCGATGGCGCGCTCGCTGCCCTTGAGCTGCTTGCGCCAGTGCTCGCCGGCCTGGGCCAGCACGTCGGTCAGGGTGGACTGGCGTTCCTTGGCCACGCGGGCCCGCTCGCGCTCCTCGGGGCTGCGATCGTCCTCGGGCACGGCCAGGCCGGCCTGCTGGGCCAGGTCGCGCACGGCGTCCATGAAGCCCAGCCCGCCGTGCTCCATCAGAAAGCCGATGGCGTTGCCGTGCACCCCGCAGCCGAAGCAGTGGTAGGTCTGGCGCGAGGGGCTGACGATGAAGCTCGGCGACTTCTCGCCGTGGAAGGGGCACAGGCCCTTGTAGTTGATGCCGGCCTTCTTGAGCTGGACGTGGCGGCCGACGATCTCGGCCACGTCGGTGCGGGCCAGCAGGTCCTGGATGAAGGCGGGAGGGATCACGCACCGAGTCTATAGAAGGCGCGCCCATGGGCCGACGTGCAGGTCGTCACGAAAGCCCGCTGCGGCCCGCCAGGCCGGGCCTCGGCGCGTCCCGTGCTCGGGCGCCGGGTCGCTAGACTCCTCGTTGGTTGCAGCGCGTCGCGACCCAGGCCGACCGAGTCCGCCCCAACCGGGCGCCGCTCGGTCCAGTCGACGGACCACCGATCGGTGGTCCGCCAGTGTCGGGGAAGGAAGCATGGATCGAGATGGGTTCAGCCTGCGGGCGGCGCGCGACGCGGCCCGGTGGGGGGTCGTCGTGCTCGGCGGGGGAGCATTCGCCGCGGCGGCCTGGGGTCAGGCGCCGGCGCCCCCCGAACCGCCCAGCGCCCCGAGCGAGCGCGTGAAGCGGGACGCCGAGAAGCCCTATCAGTGGATCCTTCTGCAGAGCGACAAGCCGCGCAAGGCCCGCGATGGCGCGGGAGCGGCCGCCGGCACGGCACCCGCTGCCGCGGCGCCGCCGCGCACCCCGAGGCTGGCGGCGCCACTGCCCAAGCCGCCCGTGGCGGCTGACGCGCTGGCGCCGGCAGCGCAGGGCCAGGCCCCGCAGGCGCAGCCCGCGCCCGTGACGCCAGCGCCAACCAGCGGCGCGGCCGCGCCAGCGGCGCCGAGTGCGCCCCTGCTGCACCTGCCCGACTCGCCGGCTCCCGATGCGCAGGCCGACGAGGTCCTCGAGCTGGTGCAGCAGGTGCCGCCGTCGTTCCCCCGCGCCGTGATGGTCGAGCTGCGCAAGGGCAGCGTGGAGGTGCGTTTCAAGGTCCAGGTCGACGGCACGGTTGTCGAGCCGTCGGTGCTCAAGTCCACGCATCCGCGCCTGAACAAGCCGGTGCTGACCGCGGTCGGTCAGTGGAAGTTCAAGCCGGTGCGCGATGCCCGCGAAGCGGCCGTCGAACTGGGCTTCGACCTGGACTGAGGGTCATCGACGCCCGGTTGCGCAGAACGGCTGGCTGCGCGGCCCGGCTCAGCGCGGCGCCAGCCGGATCGCGCCGTCCAGGCGGATCACCTCGCCGTTGAGCATGTCGTTCGTGACGATCTGGTGCACCAGCTTGGCGTAGTCGGCCGGGGTCCCCAGGCGCGACGGGAAGGGCACGCTGGCGGCCAGCGCATCCTGCACCTCCTGCGGCATGCCGAACAGCATCGGCGTGCCGAAGATGCCGGGCGCGATCGTCATGTTGCGGATGCCGTTGCGCGCCAGGTCGCGCGCGATCGGCAGGGTCATGCCGACCACGCCGCCCTTGCTGGCCGCGTAAGCGGCCTGGCCGATCTGTCCGTCGTAGGCGGCGACCGACGCCGTCGAGATCATCACGCCGCGTTCACCGGTCTTCTCGGGCTCGTTCCTGCTCATCGCCTCGGCGGCCAGGCGGATCATGTTGAAACTGCCGACCAGGTTGACGGTGATGGTCTTGGCGAACACGGCCAGCGGGTGCGCACCTTCCTTGCCGACCGTCTTGACGGCCGGGGCGATGCCGGCGCAGTTGACCAGGCCCATCAGCTTGCCGAGCGAGACGGCCTTGGCCACCGCGGCCTGGCCATCGGCTTCGCTGGACACGTCGCAGCGCACGAAGGCGCCGCCGATCTCGGCGGCGACCTGCTCACCCTTGTCGGCCTGCAGGTCGGCGACGACGACGGTGCCACCTTCGCGCGCCAGCATGCGCGCCGTGCCTTCGCCCAGGCCGGAGGCGCCGCCGGTGACGATGAAGACCTTGCCTGCGATGTCCATGGAGCGCTCCTTCGATGAGTCGGTGAATTCGGGGGGACGAATGAGAAACGGCCGCCGCAGCGGCCGCGCTCGACGCGCGCAGGCTCAGCTCAGGGCCGCCAGCGCGCGCGCGGTGATCTCCTCAACGCTGCCGCTGCCGGCGATCTTGCGGTAGCGCGGCGCGCCGGCATCGCCGGTCGCCGCCCAGGCGGCGTAGTAGTCGACCAGCGGACGCGTCTGGCTCTGGTAGACCTGCAGGCGTTTGAGCACCGTCGCCTCCTTGTCGTCGTCGCGCTGGATCAGCGGCTCGCCGGTGACATCGTCCAGGCCCTCGACCTTGGGCGGATTGAACTTGACGTGGTAGCTGCGGCCCGAAGCGACATGCACGCGGCGGCCGCTCATGCGCTCGACGATGGCCGCATCGGGCACATCGATCTCCAGCACGATGTCGAGCTTCACGCCGGCGGCCTTCATGGCGTCGGCTTGCGGGATGGTGCGCGGGAAGCCGTCGAACAGGAAGCCGTTCGCGCAGTCGGGCTGCGCCAGCCGCTCCTTGACCAGGCCGATGATGATGTCGTCGCTGACCAGCCCACCGCTGTCCATCACCTTCTTCGCCTCGATGCCGAGCGGCGTGCCGGCCTTCACCGCCGCACGCAGCATGTCCCCGGTCGAGATCTGCGGGATGCCGAACTTCTTGCAGATGAAGGCGGCCTGGGTTCCCTTGCCGGCGCCGGGCGCGCCCAACAGGATCAGTCTCATTGCGGGTCCTCGTGCAGTGCTCTGGGCGCGGGTCCGCACGGGGCAGGACGCGGCTTGTCTCGCGGTCTTGGGGCGCGGCGGGCCGCGCGTCTTTTGGGGTCGAAACGAGAATAACACGCAGCCTTGCTGGAGCCTGACCGCCGCAGCGCCGCGGCAGCGGGTTCAGGCGTCTGCGAAGAGCGCGCGCACGCGCGCCAGGTCCTGCGGTGTGTCGACGCCGGGGCCCGGGCGCCGTGCGCTGACGTGCACCGCGATGCGCTCGCCGTGCCACAGCACGCGCAGCTGCTCCAGCGACTCGATCGCCTCGATCGGGCTGGGCGGCAGCGTCGGGTAGCGCCGCAGGAAGCCGGCCCGGTAGGCGTACAGGCCGATGTGGCGCAGCGGGGCCGGCTCGCTAAGCCGCGTGATGCCGGCGGCGTAGCCGTCGCGCCACCACGGGATCGGCGCGCGCGAGAAGCTCAGCGCGCGCCCCTGGCCGTCGCAGACCACCTTGACGACGTTCGGGTTGATGAACTCGGCGACGTCGTCGATCGCGTGGGCGGCGGTGCTCATCACGCATTCCGGCCGCTCGGCCAGCAGCGCGGCGCAGGCATCGACCAGCGCCGGGTCGATCAGCGGCTCGTCGCCCTGCACGTTGACGACGATCTCGTCGTCGGCCAGTCCGAGCAGCATGCAGGCCTCGGCCAGGCGGTCGCTGCCGGTCGCGTGGTCGCTGCGCGTCAGCAGCGCGCGCACGCCGTGCAGGCGGCAGGCCTCGACAGTGCGCGCATGGTCGGCCGCGACGACCACCGCGCGCGCGCCGCTGGCGGCAGCGCGCCGGGCAACGCGCACCACCATCGGCAGCCCGGCGATGTCGGCCAGTGGCTTGTCCGGCAGGCGCGTCGAGGCCAGCCGGGCCGGCACCAGCACGGTGAAGCTCATTCGGACAGCGGCGGCGGTTGCGACGCCGGATCCTCGAGCGGGCGGGCCTCGGCCTCCAGCATCACGGCGATGCCGTCGTGGATCGGGAACGCCAGCCGGTCGGCGGCGCAGTGGAGCTCGTGCGCCGCGTGATCGTGGGTCAGCGGGCCCTTGCAGATCGGGCACACCAGCAGGGCCATCAGTCGGGTGTCCATCGTGCGTCCGTCGTGCTCATGGGGCGGTCTGTGCGGCAGCGCGGGGCGCCAGGGCTGCCAGGGCCTGGTCGAGCGCCTGGAAGAAGCCTGGCTCGGGGACGAAGTCTAGCGGGGCGACCCAGACGCGCGTGCCCGGGCGCTCGCGCGCCACGCGCTGCGGCAGCAGCTTGACGGCGTCCTTCTCGGTGACGACGACATCGGCCGCTGCCACGGGCCAGGGCAGGTCGGCGTAGGCCTCGTGATCGGCCAAGGCCAGGCCGGTGACCGTCAGGTCCAGGGCGCGCAGCTGCTCGAAGAAGCGCTGCGGCTGCGCGATGCCGGCGCAGGCCAGGACCGGCCGCGCTTGCAGCGATGCCCAGGCCGCGGCGCTCGCCGGCTCGCCGCGCCACCACGCCGAGAGTTCCACCGCGCCGCCCAGGGCGCGCTGCGCCGTGAAGCCGGGCAGCGGCGTGGTCGCCGCTGGGGCGTTGTAGAGAACGATCCGCTGGCCCGCCGCCGGTGCGTTGATCGGCTCGCGCAGCGGCCCGGCCGGCAGCAGCCAGCCGTTGCCGGCGCCGCGGACATCGAACACCAGGACTTCGACGTCGCGCGCCAGGCGCAGGTGCTGCAGGCCGTCGTCGGCGAGCAGCAGGTCCACCTCGGGGTGGGCGGCGAGCAGGGCTCGGGCGGCCGCGACGCGATCGCGGCCCACGACGACCGGCACGCCGGTGCGCAGGCGCATCAGCAGGGGCTCGTCGCCGACGGCCTCGGCCGTCGCAGTGGCACTGACAGGCTGCGCCTCGCTGTCGGACCGGCCATGCCCGCGGGAAATGACACCGGGTCGCCAGCCGCGCATCTGCAGGTGCCGCACGAGCGAGATCACGGTCGGCGTCTTGCCGGCGCCTCCGGCGACGCGGTTGCCGACCACCACGACCGGGCAAGCGATGCGCTCGTTGCGCAGCCAGCCGCAACGGTAGGCGAGGCGGCGCAGGCCGATGACGCCGCCATAGACCACGGACAGCGGCCACAGCGCCCGGGCCAGCACCCCGCGCCCCAGCCAGGTCCGGGTCAGTGCCGCTTCGAGCCTGGCGCGAGCCGGCATGCCGGGCCGGGTGCGCTCAACGCGTCTCGCCGTCGCCGCCGCCGCGGCTGGCCTGGGTGGCGAAGCTGATCTGCCCGAGGCCGGCACGCCGGGCCGCGTCCATCACGTTGATCACGCTCTGGTGCGCTGCATTGGCGTCCGCCGAGATGATCAGCATGCGCTCGGTGTCGCCGCCGGCGGCCGCGCGCAGTGCGGCGGTCAGCGTGGGCAGGTCGCGGCCGGTCAGGGGCTGGCGGTTCACGGTGTAGCGGCCGTCGCCGGCCACGCCGACGACGATCTCCTTCGGATAGTCGCGCGCGCGCTGCGCATCGGCGATCGGCAGCGTGAGCTTGAGCTCCGTGAACTTGGAGTAGGTCGTCGACAGCATCAGGAAGATCAGGATCACCAGCAGCACGTCGATGAAGGGGATCAGGTTGATCTCCGGCTCTTCGCTGCGGCGATGGTGGAAGTTCATCGTCATGGCGCGATCCCGTGCTGGGTCGATGAGGTCAGGGCTGGCGGACGGCGAAGCGCAGCAGGTGCGGCATCATGCGCTCGGAGGCCTGCTCGAGATCGATCGTGTACTCGTCGACGCGGCCGCGGAAGTAGCGGTAGAACATCAGCGAGGGGATCGCGACGATCAGCCCGAACGCGGTGTTGTAGAGCGCGATCGAGATGCCATGGGCCAACTGCTCGGGGTTGCCGCCGACGCCCGTCGTGGCGCTCGGGGCCTGGGAGCCGAAGATCTCGATCATCCCGATCACCGTGCCCAGCAGGCCGAGCAGCGGTGCCGCGGCGGCAATCGTGCCGAGCGCGTTCAGGTAGCGCTCCAGGCGGTGGACCGCGGCGCGGCCTGCGGTCTCGAAGGCGATGCGCAGGCCCTCCTCGGTGATGCGCGGATCGGCGATCACCGCGCGCAGGCCGCTGGCCAGCACATGCCCGAGCACCGAATTCGCGGACAGCTTGTTGACCACCTCGGGCGCCGGCAGGCTCTTGCTGCTGACCGAGATCACTTCGTCGAGCAGCCGGGGCGGCGCCACGCGGGCGGCGCGCAGGCTGCTGAAGCGCTCGATCACCAGGGCCATCGCGACGATGGAGCACAGGATCAGCGGCCAGATCGGCCAGCCGGCCGCTTGTATGATCGAAAGCAACGACGTTCTCCTGATTCGGGTCGCGGCGATTATGGCTCCGGGCCTACGGCCGCCATGCGGGACGTCGGTGACGGCGTGCGAGGGGGCTTCCCCGGCAATCGTCCACCGTTGTTGTGGACAACTTTGTGGGCAACTGCGCCGTGAACCCACCGCAAAGCCCGCCAATCAAGGCCGCGAACAGATTGCTCAAACAATGAGCATGAAAAAGTCTTTTGACATCAATGGCTTGCATGATTTTGACAGGCCGATGACGCCGGCAATGGGCCGCGAGGCCTTATTTGGCGCGGTTGTGGAGTTCCGGGCCCGCAAATCGAGGGGCCCGGGGCTCGGTCGGTGGGTCGATGAGCGACGCTGAGGGCGGGCGCGCGGGCGGCCCGGGCGCGCCGCGCGTGTGGGAGGTGGCCGGCCTGGTCAACGCGGTGGCCGATGCGCTGACTGCGCGCTTCGGCGCCGTCGCGGTGCGCGGTGAGGTGTCGGGCTTCACGAGGGCGGCCAGCGGCCATTGCTACTTCACGCTCAAGGACGCCGGGGGCAGTGCCGCGGTGCGCTGCGCGATGTTCCGTCGCGCCGCCGGTCTGGTTGCCTTCGCGCCGGGCGAGGGCGATCTGGTCGAACTGCGCGGCCGGCTGGCCGTCTACGAGCCGCGCGGCGAACTGCAGTTCATCGTCGAGAGCATGCAACGGGCCGGTGCTGGCGCCTTGTACGAGCGCTTTCTGCGGCTCAAGGCCCAGTTCGAGGCCGAGGGCCTGTTCGACGCCGCGCGCAAGCAGGCCGTCGCGCGGCAGCCGCGCTGCATCGGTGTGGTCACCTCGCCCGCCGGGGCGGCCCTGCACGACGTGCTGACGGCCCTGCGAAGGCGCGCGCCGCAGGTCCGGGTGATCGTCTACCCGAGCCCGGTCCAGGGCGCTGACGCGCCGATGGCACTGGCCCAGGCCATCGGCGCGGCCGGTCGTCATGCGCAGGCCGACACGCTGCTGCTGTGCCGCGGCGGCGGTTCGCTGGAGGACCTGTGGGCCTTCAACGAGGCGGTGGTGGTGCGTGCCGTGGCGGCCAGCACCATCCCCGTGATCGCCGGCATCGGGCACGAGACCGACGTGACGCTGGCCGATCTGGCCGCCGACTTGCGCGCGCCGACGCCGACAGCCGCGGCCGAACTGGCCGCCGTCGCGCGCGACGACCTGCTCAAGCAACTGACCCACCTGGCCGGCGCGATGCATGCACGCGTCGAACGCAGCCTGCAGTCGCAGTCGCAGCGGCTCGATCGGCTGGGGCGGGGCCTGGGGCGCCCGGCCGAGCGGCTGATGCGGCAACGCGGCCGGATCGAGTCGCTGGCCCAGCGCATCGCCCAGGGTGCCCGGGCCAGTGTCCAGCGCGGGCGCGCGGCGGAGCAGCGGGCCGGCCTGGCCCTGGCCCATGCCGTGCGCCTGCGGCGCGAGCGGCTCGACCACGCCCTGCACAACCTGCAGACGCGCCTGGAGGGGCTGGACCCGCAGCGTGTCGTCGCCCGAGGCTATGCGCTGGTCGAGACCGCGCAGGGCGCACTGATCGTCGAGCCGGGCCAGCTGCAGGCCGGCCAGGACCTGCGGCTCACGCTCGCGCGCGGACGCGCCGCGCTGCGCATCGACCGCTTGCTGCCGGAATGAGGAGACCGGGCGCCAGGCCCGGTTCGTTCTGCCGAGCGGCGCGGGTCAGAGGCCGGCGTTCTGCTGCGCCACCATGCAGTACAGCATCGGCAGCGACAGCATGGTGTTGGCGCGCGACGTCAGCATCGCCAGTCGCGCCGCCTTGGCCTTCTCCTCGGGCGTCACGGTGACGATGCCAAGCGCCTTCTTCTGGTTGGGCCAGATGATGAACCAGACGTTGAAGGCCATGATCAGCGCCAGCCACATGCCGATGCCGATCGCGACGAAGGGCTTCTGCACCGCCAGCGCGCCGGCGATGTAGCCGTTCATCCAGGCCAGCAGCAGGCCGGTGACGACGGTCGCCAGCGCGGCGTGGCGGAACCAGAACAGCGCGGTCGGCGCGATCACCTTGCTGATCGCGGGCTTGTGCTCGTCGGGAATCTTCGGCATCGACGGGATCTGCACGAAGTTGAAGTACCACAGCAGCCCGATCCACATCACGCCGCAGACCACGTGCAGCCAGCGCATCACGAACGCGCCCCAGGCATGGCCGAACTGCACGTTGCCGGCGAGCACGACGATGACCACCAGCAGCAGCAGACCCGCTGCGACCGTGCGTCCGAGTGACTGAAAAATTGCGCCCATGCCTCGTCCCTCCGGGGTTGTTCGATGACCCATAGACTATATCGAACACCGCTGGCGACGCTGCTCGCCGACCGCCCCCAGGAAGCCCACGCCACCCATGGAACATCAACTGCCCGCCTTGCCCTATCCGGCCGATGCCCTGGCCCCCGCCCTGTCGAAGGAGACCTTCGAGTTCCATCACGGCAAGCACCACCAGGCCTACGTCACCAACCTCAACAAGCTGATCAAGGGCACGGAGTTCGAACCGCTGTCGCTGGAGGAGATCGTCCGCAAGTCCAGTGGCCCGGTGTTCAACAACGCCGCGCAGATCTGGAACCACAGCTTCTTCTGGCGCAGCATGAAGCCCGCTGGCGGCGGCCTGCCGACCGGCGCGCTGGCGCAGGCGATCGACGCCAAGTGGGGCAGTTATGCGGCCTTTCGCGAGGCCTTCAGCAAGAGCGCGATCGGCAACTTCGGTTCCGGCTGGACCTGGCTGGTGAAGAAGGCCGACGGCAGCCTCGACATCGTCAACACCGCCAATGCCGCGACGCCGCTCACCGGCAGCGACCGCCCGCTGCTGACGATCGATGTCTGGGAGCACGCCTACTACATCGACTACCGCAACGCCCGGCCGAAGTTCGTCGAGGCCTTCCTCGACACGCTGGTGAACTGGGATTTCGCGGCCAGCAACTTCGGCTGACGGGCGCGCGGCGCCGGCAGCTCAGGGCCGGAACGGCGGGCCACTCAGCCTGCTGCCGACCTGGAGGCTGCGCTGCGCGAACCAGCCCTTGTTCATCTCGAGGACCAGGCGCACCGGTCGCGTCGAACACGTGGATTCGAGCGTGCGGGGCGGCATGTCGGCAAGCTGGAGGATCGTGCCGTCGTCGCCGAGGAAGGCGATCGAGAGCGGGATGAGCGTGTTCTTCATCCAGAAGCATTGCGGCGCCGCTTCGTCGAAGATGAACAGCATCCCTTCGTTGCCGCCCAGCGTCGGGCGGTTCATCAGGCCGATCGCACGCTGCTGCGGCGTGCGTGCGATCTCCGCCTGGATCTGGTGGATGCCGGCGCTCAGGCGCTGCGCCGGCAGCTTCTGGGGCCCGTTCTGGGCGAGGGCAGGCAGCACGCCCAGGAGCAGGAGTCCGGCAACGAGCCACGGCGACGACTTGCGGTGCATGCGTGATCCAGCAGTGGAGACGGCAATTTAACGCAGCGCCCGCGATGGTCGCCGACCGCACGACGCCGCGCGACAGGGCCGAGCCGGCAGCGGGCGTCGCCTAGAATTCGCGGCGGTTCGCTCCCTTCCTCGTCCCGCCTTCCTCGCACGGAGACACGACCCCATGTACCAGCACATCAAGGTGCCCGCCGGTGGCCACAAGATCACCGTCAATGCCGACTACTCGCTCAACGTCCCCGACGAGCCGATCATTCCGTACATCGAGGGCGACGGCACCGGCTTCGACATCACGCCGGTGATGATCAAGGTCGTTGATGCCGCGGTCGAGAAGAGCTACGGCGGCAAGAAGAAGATCCACTGGATGGAGATCTACGCCGGCGAGAAGTCCACGCAGGTCTACGGCCCCGACGTCTGGCTGCCGGAGGAGACGCTCGCGGTCCTCAGGGACTACGTGGTGTCGATCAAAGGCCCGCTGACCACGCCCGTCGGCGGCGGCATCCGCTCGCTGAACGTGGCGCTGCGCCAGGAGCTCGACCTCTACGTCTGCCTGCGCCCGGTGCGCTACTTCAAGGGCGTGCCCAGTCCCGTCAAGGAGCCCGAGAAGACCGACATGGTCATCTTCCGCGAGAACTCCGAGGACATCTACGCCGGCATCGAGTTCGAGGCCGAGAGCGAGAAGGCCAAGCGCCTGATCAAGATCCTGCAAGAGGACTTCGGCGTCAAGAAGATCCGCTTCCCGAACACCTCGGGCATCGGCGTCAAGCCGGTGTCGCGCGAAGGCACCGAGCGCCTCGTGCGCAAGGCCCTCCAGTACGCGATCGACAACGACAAGCCCAGCGTGACCATCGTGCACAAGGGCAACATCATGAAGTTCACCGAAGGCGGTTTCCGCGACTGGGCCTACGCCCTGGCGCAGAAGGAGTTCGGCGCCCAACCGATCGACGGCGGACCGTGGTGCAAGTTCAAGAATCCCAGGACCGGCCGGGAGATCACGGTCAAGGACTCGATCGCCGACGCCTTCCTGCAACAAATCCTGCTGCGCCCGGCCGAGTACTCGGTGATCGCCACCCTCAACCTCAACGGCGACTACATCTCCGACGCGCTGGCCGCGCAGGTGGGCGGCATAGGCATCGCGCCCGGCGCCAACCTGAGCGACTCGGTGGCCTGCTTCGAGGCCACCCACGGCACGGCGCCCAAGTACGCCGGCAAGGACTACGTCAACCC
>CAZTTC010000072.1:0-14044 GCA_964616015.1 uncultured Methylibium sp.
TGCTGGTCGACGGCCAGGGCAACTTCGGCTCGGTCGACGGCGACAACGCGGCGGCGATGCGCTACACCGAGATCCGGCTCTCCAAGATCGCGCACGAGATGCTGGCCGACATCGACAAGGAGACCGTCGACTTCGGCCCCAACTACGACGGCAGCGAGAAGGAGCCGCTGGTCCTGCCGACCCGCCTGCCCAACCTGCTGGTCAACGGCAGCGCCGGCATCGCGGTGGGCATGGCGACCAACATCCCGCCGCACAACCTCAACGAGACCGTCGATGCCTGCCTGCACCTGCTGAAGAACCCCGAGGCGACGATCGACGAGCTGATGGAGATCATCCCGGCGCCGGACTTCCCGACCGCCGGGATCATCTACGGCCTGAACGGCGTGCGCGAGGGCTACCGCACCGGCCGCGGCAAGGTGGTGATGCGCGCCAAGTGCCACTTCGAGGACATCGACAAGGGGGCACGCCAGGCCATCATCGTCGACGAGATTCCCTACCAGGTGAACAAGAAGACGCTGCTCGAGCGCATGGCCGAACTGGTCCACGAGAAGAAGCTCGAAGGCATCAGCCACATCCAGGACGAGTCCGACAAGTCCGGCATGCGGGTCGTCATCGAGCTGAAGCGGGGCGAAGTGCCCGAGGTGGTGCTGAACAACCTGTACAAGCAGACCCAGCTGCAGGACAGCTTCGGCATCAACATGGTCGCGCTGATCGACGGCCAGCCCAAGCTGTGCAACCTGAAGGACCTGGTCGAGGTCTTCCTCGATCACCGCCGCGAGGTGGTCACGCGGCGCACCGTGTTCGCGCTGAAGAAGGCGCGCGAGCGCGGCCACGTGCTGGAGGGCCTGGCGGTCGCGCTGGCCAACATCGACGAGTTCATCGAGATCATCAAGAGCTCGCCGACGCCGCCGCTGGCCAAGCAGGCCTTGATGGACAAGAGCTGGGACTCGTCGCTGGTGCGCGAGATGCTCGCCCGCGCCGAGGGCGAGACACCCGGCGGCCGCGAGGCCTTCCGGCCCGAGGGCCTGCCGCTGCACTACGGCATGCAGTCCGGCGGCCTGTACCGCCTGTCCGACGACCAGGCCCAGGAGATCCTGCAGATGCGCCTTCAGCGCCTGACCGGTCTGGAGCAGGACAAGATCATCGGCGAGTACAAGGACGTGATGGCCGAGATCGCCGACCTGCTGGACATCCTGGCCAAGCCGGGCCGGGTGACGACGATCATCGGCGACGAGCTGCAGGCGCTGCGCCAGGAGTTCGGCCAGACCCGGCTCGGCGCCCGCCGCAGCGTGGTCGAGCACAACGTGCAGGAGCTCGGCACCGAAGACCTGATCACGCCGACCGACATGGTCGTGACGCTCAGCCACACCGGCTACATCAAGAGCCAGCCGCTGGCCGAGTACCGCGCGCAAAAGCGCGGCGGCCGCGGCAAGCAGGCCACGCAGACCAAGGAAGACGACTGGATCGAGCAGCTCTTCATCGCCAACACGCACGACTGGATGCTGTGCTTCAGCAACCGCGGCCGCGTCTACTGGCTCAAGGTCTGGGAGGTGCCGCAGGGCGGCCGCGCGGCGCGCGGCAAGCCCATCGTCAACATGTTCCCGCTGCAGGCCGACGAGAAGATCACCGTGGTGCTGCCGCTGACGGGCGAGTTCCGCAGCTTCCCGTCCGACCACTGCATCTTCATGGCCACCGCGCTGGGCACGGTCAAGAAGACCGCGCTCGACGAGTTCAGCAACCCGCGCAAGGCCGGCATCATCGCGGTCGACCTCGACACCGGCGACCACCTGATCGGCGCGGCGCTCACCGACGGTAAGCACGACGTGATGCTGTTCTCCGACGGCGGCAAGGCCGTGCGTTTCGACGAGGCCGAGGTGCGCCCGCTGAGCCGCACCGCACGCGGCGTGCGCGGCATGACGCTCGAGCCGGGGCAGACCGTCATCGCGCTGCTGGTGGCCGAAGACGAAGCCCAGAGCGTGCTGACCGCGACCGAGAACGGCTACGGCAAGCGCACCTCGATCGGCGAGTACACGCGGCACCTGCGCGGCGGCAAGGGCATGATCGCCATCGTGCAGAGCGAGCGTAACGGCAAGGTCGTCGCCGCCACGCTGGTGCGTCCCGAGGACGAGATCATGCTGATCACCGACCGGGGCGTGCTGGTGCGCACGCGGGTCAGCGAGATCCGCGAACTCGGCCGCGCCACCCAGGGCGTCACGCTGATCTCGCTGGACGACGGCTCGCAGCTCAGCGGCCTGCAGCGCATCGTCGAGAACGACGCCGGCAGCGATGCCGTCGGCGATGCGCCGGCAAGCGGCGAGACGCCGGACGGCGCCGCATGACCACGGCCCGGGCCGCAGCGCTGCACGCCGTCCTCCCGTGAGCCGCGCCTACAACTTCGGCGCCGGCCCGGCCGCGTTGCCGGAGTCCGTGCTGGCGCAGGCCGCGGCCGAGATGCTCGACTGGCATGGCTGCGGCCTGGGCGTCATGGAGATGAGCCATCGCGGCCGCGAGTTCGGCGAGATCTTCGCCGCGGCCGAGACGCGCTTGCGCGAGCTGCTGGCGGTGCCGGCGACGTTCAAGATCCTCTTCATGCAGGGCGGTGCGATCGCCGAGAACGCGATCGTGCCGATGAACCTCGTCGGCCTTCGGCCGGGCCATGTGACCGAGCACGTCGTCACCGGCCTGTGGTCGATCAAGACGCACCAGGAGGCACGCCGCTACGGCGAGGCCCGCGTCGTCGCCAGCAACGCGGCGGTCGGCCCGGCCAACCACACGACGCTGCCGCCGGCCGCGAGCTGGCCGCTCGGGGCCGACGCCAGCTACGTGCACGTCTGCAGCAACGAGACCATCAACGGCGTCGAGATGCATGCGCTGCCGGACCTGCGTGCGCTCGGCAGCGAGTCGCCGCTGGTGGTCGACTGTTCGTCGCACATCGCGTCGCGGCCGATCGACTGGTCGCGCATCGGCCTGGCCTACGCCGGCGCGCAGAAGAACATCGGCCCCTCCGGTCTGACGCTGGTGTTCGTGCGCGAGGACCTGCTGGGCCATGCGTTGCCCATCTGCCCGAGTGCCTTCGACTACGCGACGGTGGCCGCGAACGGCTCGATGTTCAACACGCCGCCGACCTGGTCGATCTACGTGGCCGGCCTGGTGTTCGAGTGGATCGCGTCCCAGGGCGGCGTCGCGGCTCTCGAGCGCCGCAACATCGAGAAGGCCGCGCTGCTGTACGCCGCCATCGACGGCAGCCAGGGCTTCTATGCCAACCGGGTGGCCGCCGACTGCCGCTCGCGGATGAACGTGCCCTTCTTCCTGCGCGATGCAGCGCTCGACGCGCCCTTCCTGGCCGGCGCCGCCGAGCGCGGCCTGCTGCAGCTCAAGGGTCACAAGAGCGTCGGCGGACTGCGCGCCTCGATCTACAACGCGATGCCGCTCGAAGGCGTGCAGGCGCTCGTGACCTACATGCGAGAATTTGCCGGACGCCATGGCTGATTCCACCGCCTCCCGACCCACCGTCGATCCCGCCCTGCTCGGCCTGCGCCAGCAGATCGACGCGGTCGACCGCGAACTGCTCGCGCTGCTGAACCGCCGCGCCGCGCTGGCCCAGGAGGTCGGCACGATCAAGAAGCGCGAAGGCTCGGTCGTGTTCCGCCCCGAGCGCGAAGCGCAGGTCATCGACGGCATGAAAGCGGTCAACCCCGGCCCCCTCCAGGCCGACAGCGTGGCGCCGATCTGGCGCGAGATCATGTCGGCCTGCCGGGCGCTCGAGACGCCGACCCGCGTCGCCTACCTCGGCCCGGCCGGCACCTTCAGCGAACTGGCGGCGCTGGGCTATTTCGGCAGCTCCATCGTGCGCGTGCCCTGCGCCAGCATCGACGAAGTCTTCCGCACCACCACGGCCGGCGCGGCCGATTTCGGCGTGGTGCCGGTCGAGAACTCCACCGAAGGCGTGGTCGCGCGCTCGCTCGACCTGCTGCTGACCACCCCGCTGTTCCTCATCGGCGAGACCAGCCTGTTCGTGCGCCACAACCTGCTGCGCCTGGAGAACTCGCTCGCCGGCATCCAGGCGATCTGCGCCCACCCGCAGGCACTGGCGCAGTGCCATGGCTGGCTCAGCTACCACCTGCCCGAGGTCGAGCGCCGCCCGGTCGCCAGCAACGCCGAGGGCGCGCGGCTGGCCTCGCTGAATGCCGGCCTCGCTGCGGTGGCCAGCGAGCGCGCCGGCAGCGAGTTCGGCCTGCACGTCGTCGCACCGGCGATCCAGGACGATCCCCACAACCGCACGCGCTTCGCCATCGTCACCCACCCCGAGCGCCACCCGGCGCCCAAGGCATCGGGCCACGACTGCACGAGCCTCGTCGTCTCGGTCAACAACCGGCCCGGTGCGGTGCACGACATGCTGGTGCCGTTGAAGGAACACGGCGTGTCGATGACGCGCTTCGAATCGCGCCCCGCCCGCAGCGCCGACCAGTGGGAGTATTACTTCTACGTCGACCTGCAGGGCCACCCCGACCAGCCGCAGGTCGCGGCGGCGATGGCCGGTCTGCGCGCGGTGTGCTCCTTCTTCAAGGTACTGGGCACCTACCCGCTCGACGCGCACTGACCGCAGGAACTCCGGCGCATGTTCAACCAACTCGGCGTGATCGGTTGCGGCCTGATGGGCGGCTCGTTCGCACTGGCGCTCAAGCGCGCCGGCCTGGTGAAGAAGGTCGTCGGCTACAGCAAGTCGCCCTCGACGACCGAGAAGGCCAAGCGCCTGGGCGTGATCGACGTCGCGGCCGAATCGGCGCTGCTGGCCGTGTCGGGGTCCGACCTGGTGCTGCTGGCGGTTCCGGTGGCGGCGACCGAGGCCACGCTCAAGGCGATCCGCCACCTCGTCGAGCCCGGACTGATGGTGATGGACGTCGGCAGCACCAAGCGCGACGTCGTCGACGCCGCGCGTCGCGTGCTGAAGGACAAGGTCAGCTGCTTCGTGCCCGCCCACCCGATCACCGGCAAGGAAACCGCCGGCATCGACCACGCCGACGCCCAGCTCTACGCCGGCCGTCAGGTCATCCTCACGCCGCTGGCGCAGACCCGGCCCGAGCTGGTGCAGAAGGCCACCGACGTCTGGGCCGCGATCGGCTCCCAGGTGCTCAAGATGAGCCCGGAGAACCACGACGCCGCCTTCGCCGCCGTGAGCCACCTGCCGCACCTGCTGGCCTTCGCCTACTTCTCGTCGGTCGCCAAGCAGCCGGCCGGCCGCGACTTCCTGTCGCTCGCCGGTCCGGGCTTCCGCGACTTCACGCGCATCGCCGCCAGCGACCCGGTGATGTGGCGCGACGTGCTGATGAGCAACCGCGAGGAGATCCTCAAGCAGTCCCAGCGCTTTCGTCACACGCTCGACGCGCTCGAGCATGTGATGAAGCTCGGCAACCACGAGGCGCTCGAGGACCTGATCCGCAGCGCCTCGGAGATGCGCGCCGGCTGGCAGATGAGCAGCCCGAAGGCGGGCAATCCGCGCTGAGCGTGTCCCAGGCCTTTCTCGATATCCCTCCGCTCGACGCGGTGGCCGGGACCGTCCGGCTGCCGGGCTCGAAGAGCATCTCCAACCGCGTGCTGCTGCTGGCCGGCTTGAGTGCCGGCACGACGCGCATCCACGACCTGCTCGACTCCGACGACACGCGCGTGATGCTGGACGCGCTGCGCACGCTCGGCTGCGGCATCGCCAACGACGGCGGGGCCTGCATCGTCACCGGCTTGGGCGGTCGCTTGCGTGTGCACGAGGCCCGGCTCTTCCTCGGCAACGCCGGCACCGCGATGCGGCCGCTGGCCGCTGCGCTGGCGCTGCTGTCGGCCACGCAGGGCGGGCGCTTCGAGCTGTCCGGCGTGCCGCGCATGCACGAGCGCCCCATCGGCGACCTGATCGACGCCCTGCGCCCGCTGGGCTGCCGCATCGACTGCCTCGGGCAGGAGCGCTACCCGCCGCTGCGCCTGGACGGCGGCGCGCTGCGGCTCGAAGCGCCGATCCGCGTGCGCGGCGACGTCTCCAGCCAGTTCCTCACGGCCCTGCTGATGGCGCTGCCCCTGGTGGCCGACACGCGCGAGCTGGTCGTCGAGG
This sequence comes from uncultured Methylibium sp., assembly GCA_964616015.1. Lineage (GTDB taxonomy): Bacteria > Pseudomonadota > Gammaproteobacteria > Burkholderiales > Burkholderiaceae_C > Methylibium. Next base: position 6,098 of record CAZTTC010000072.1, read on the forward strand.
TCGAGGGCGCGCTGATCTCCAAGCCCTACATCGAGATCACGCTGGCGCTGCTGGCGCGCTTCGGCATCGCGGTGGCACGCGACGGCTGGCAGCGCTTCACGATCCCGCGCGGCAGCGCCTACCGCTCGCCCGGCGAGATCCACGTCGAGGGCGATGCGTCCTCGGCCTCCTACTTCGTCGCCGCCGGAGCGATCGCCGCCACGGGCTCGCCGCTGCGCATCGAGGGCGTGGGCAGCACATCGATCCAGGGCGACGTCCGCTTCGTCGATGCGGCCCGCGCCATGGGTGCGGACGTGCGCGAAGAGGCCAATGCGCTGGTCGTGAAGCGCGGCGTCTGGCCGCTGCGCGCGATCAGGCTGGACTGCAACCACATCCCCGACGCCGCGATGACGCTGGCCGTGATGGCGCTCTATGCCGATGGCCCGTCGCGGCTGACCCACATCGCCAGCTGGCGTGTCAAGGAGACCGATCGCATCGCCGCGATGGCCACCGAGCTGCGCAAGTTCGGCGCCGGGGTGGTCGAAGGAGCCGACTTCATCGAAGTCACGCCACCGTCCGCCTGGCGGGCCGCTGCCATCCACACCTACGACGACCACCGCATGGCGATGTGCGCCTCGCTGGCCGCGTTCAACCCGCTCGCCGGCGGTGCGGTGCCGGTGCCGGTGCGGGTGCTCGACCCGCGCTGCGTCGGCAAGACCTTCCCGGGCTACTTCGATGCGCTGTTCGGCATGGCGCGGGCCGCGCCCTCCAGCATCCCGGTCCTGGCGGTCGACGGCCCGACCGCCTCGGGCAAGGGGACGCTCGGGAGCGCGCTGGCCGAGCGGCTGGGTTACCACCACCTCGACTCCGGGGCGCTCTACCGCGCCACGGCCCTGGCGGCACTGCGCGCCGGGCTGGCGCCGCACGACGAGCCCGCCACCGCCGCCCTCGCGCGTTCGCTGCCGCTGCGCTTCGAGGGCCAGCGCGCCCTGCTCGCCGACGAGGACATCACCGACGCCCTGCGCCAGGAAGCGGTCGGCAACCGCGCCTCGCAGATCGCCGCCCTGCCCGCGGTCCGACAGTCGCTCGTCGAGCTGCAGCTGGCCTTCCGCCGCCTGCCGGGCCTGGTGGCCGACGGTCGCGACATGGGCACGGTGATCTTCCCCGACGCCGCGCTCAAGGTGTTTCTCACGGCGAGCGCCGCAACGCGCGCGGAGCGCCGGCATAAGCAGTTGATTTCAAAGGGAATTCCGGCTAGCATCCGCGACCTCTGTGCAGACCTCGAAGCGCGTGACGCGCGCGACCAGAATCGCAGCATCGCTCCCTTGAAGCCTGCCGCAGAGGCCCGGTTGCTCGACAACTCGGCGCTCTCGATCGAAGCCTCGATCGAGCAGGTGCTGACTTGGTGGGAATCGGTGCAGCCTTTCGGTTCGCGCCCCTAGCGCAAGCCGACGGGCGTCCCGGGTCCGACGCTTCCCCTCAGTGCCGCAGGCACGCCGAAGCGTCGGGTGTTGCAACTTCACCGCCACGCGAGTGGCAAGCGCCGGTCCGCCGGCATCAGGAAAACCCAATGAGTCAAACCGCAGCTGCCTCGTCGGAAGGCATGCAGGGCATGGAATCCTTCGCCGCCCTGTTCGAGGAGTCGCTGAAGCGCTCGGACATGCGCGCCGGCGAGGTCATCACCGCCGAGGTGGTCCGCATCGAGCACAACTTCGTCGTCGTCAACGCCGGGCTCAAGAGTGAAGCCTACGTGCCGATCGACGAGTTCAAGAACGACACCGGCGGCCTGGAAGTGCAGGTCGGCGACTTCGTGTCGGTGGCCATCGACGCGATCGAGAACGGCTACGGCGACACCATCCTGTCGCGCGACAAGGCCAAGCGCCTCGCGTCGTGGATGTCGCTCGAGACCTCGCTCGAGTCCGGCGACTTCGTCACCGGCACCGTCAACGGCAAGGTCAAGGGCGGCCTCACCGTGCTGGTCAACGGCATCCGTGCCTTCCTGCCCGGCTCGCTGCTCGACACGCGCCCGGTCAAGGACATGGCGCCGTTCGAAGGCAAGACGATGGAGTTCAAGGTCATCAAGCTCGACCGCAAGCGCAACAACGTCGTGTTGTCGCGCCGCGCCGTCGTCGAAGCTTCGATGGGCGAGGAGCGCGCCAAGCTGCTGGGCACGCTGCGCGAAGGCGCCTTCGTCAACGGCGTGGTCAAGAACATCACCGAGTACGGTGCATTCGTGGACCTCGGCGGCATCGACGGTCTGCTGCACATCACCGACATGGCCTGGCGCCGTGTGCGCCACCCGAGCGAGGTGGTCACGGTCGGCCAGGAGCTGACCGCCAAGGTGCTGAAGTTCGACGCCGAGAAGAACCGCGTCTCGCTGGGCCTCAAGCAGATGGGCGACGATCCGTGGGTCGGCGTCTCGCGCCGCTACCCCACCGGCACGCGCCTGTTCGGCAAGGTCACCAACATCGCCGACTACGGCGCCTTCGTCGAGATCGAGCCGGGCATCGAAGGCCTGGTGCACGTCTCCGAGATGGACTGGACCAACAAGAACATCGCGCCGAGCAAGCTCGTCACGCTGGGCGAGGAGGTCGAGGTCATGGTGCTCGAGATCGACGAGGACAAGCGTCGCATCTCGCTGGGCATGAAGCAGTGCAAGGCCAACCCCTGGGACGAGTTCGCGCAGAACCACAAGCGCGGCGACAAGCTCAAGGGGCCGGTCAAGTCGATCACCGACTTCGGCGTGTTCGTCGGCCTGGCCGCGGGCATCGACGGTCTGGTGCACCTGTCGGACCTGTCCTGGCACGAGGCCGGCGAGACCGCCGTGCGCAACTACAAGAAGGGCCAGGAGGTCGAGGCCATCGTGCTGGCGATCGATGTCGAGCGCGAGCGCATCTCGCTGGGCATCAAGCAGCTCGACGGCGACCCGTTCGCGACCTACACGACGCTCAACGATCGCGGTGCGACCGTCACGGGCAAGGTCAAGACGGTCGACCCGCGCGGCGCCGAGATCCAGTTGTCCGACGACGTGACCGGCTACCTGCGCGCCAGCGAGATCTCCCGCGACCGCGTCGAGGACGCCCGCAACGTGCTGAAGGAAGGCGACGAGGTCACCGCGCTGATCGTCAACGTGGATCGCAAGACGCGTTCGATCCAGCTGTCGATCAAGGCCAAGGACAACGTCGACAACCAGGAAGCGATGCAGCGCCTGCAGCAGTCGTCCGAGCGCGAGAACGCCGGCACGACCAGCCTGGGCGCGCTGCTCAAGGCCAAGCTCGACAAGAGCTGATGACGGCATGAGCCGGGGCGGCCGATGCCGCCCCGGTTCGGCTCGACCGCACCATGACCCGTTCCGATCTCGTCGCCCTGCTCGGTGAGCGCTTCAGCCAGCTGACGCATCGCGACACCGAGTTCGCCGTCAAGACCATCCTCGACGCGATGAGCGACGCGCTCGCGCGCGGCCACCGCATCGAGATCCGCGGCTTCGGCAGTTTCTCGATCAACCGGCGTCCGCCGCGCATGGGGCGCAATCCGCGCTCGGGCGAGCAGGTCGCGATCCCCGAGAAGCTGGTGCCGCACTTCAAACCGGGCAAGGCCCTGCGTGAAGCCGTCGACGCCCGCACCGCCGCCCTCGAGGCCGGCACCCGGCCGCCCGCCACGGGCGACGCCTGATCCCCGCGGCGCGCCGCCGCCTTCCCGCACGTTCCGGCACGGCCGGCCGCCTAGAATCGCCGGCGATGCGTGCCCTCAACTGGCTCCTGCGAGTCGTCCTCTTCGTCGCGCTGTTCGCCTTTGCGCTGAACAACCAGCACGACGCGGCGCTCAAGGGCTTCTTCGGCCACGAGTGGCGCGCCCCGATGGTGTTCATCGTGCTCGGTGCCTTCGGCATCGGCTGCGCACTCGGCATCCTCGCGATGCTGCCCAGTTGGTGGAAGCACAAGCGCGTCGCGCAGCAGCAGCGCGGCACCCGTCCCGACACCGCGACGACGATGCTCGACGTCGACGCCGCGCGCGAGCCCGACCCCGCCGTCCCCGAGCATCCGCCACGCGATGGACTTTGACCTGCAGACCACGCTGCCGCTGGCCCTGCTCGGGCTGATGGTGGCCTTCGGGCTCGGCTGGCTCGCATCGCGCTTCGACGTGAAGCAGTGGAAGCGCGAACAGCAGGAGTCGCCCAAGGCCTACTACAAGGGCCTGAACCTGCTGCTCAACGAACAACAGGACAAGGCCATCGACGCCTTCATCGAGGCGGTGCAGCACGATCCCGGGACCTCGGACCTGCACTTCGCCCTCGGCAACCTGTTCCGCCGCCGCGGCGAGTACGAGCGCGCGGTGCGCGTGCACCAGCACCTGCTGGGCCGCGGCGACCTGTCGGCCACCGAGCGCGAGCGCGCCCAGCATGCGCTGGCCCAGGACTACGTCAAGGCCGGCCTGTTCGATCGCGCCGAGGAGGCCTTCCGCGCGCTCGAGGGCAGCAGCTTCGCCACCGATGCGCGGCTCGAGCTGCTGACGCTGCACGAGCGCTCGCGCGACTGGCATGCGGCCATCGACACCGCGCGCAAGCTCGAGGCCGCCGGCGCCGGGTCCTTTGCCGGCCGCATCGCGCACTACCACTGCGAGATCGCGCTCGAGGCCGACGCCCTGCGGCGGCCCGACGAAGCCGGCGAGGCCCTGCGCAAGGCCCGCGAGGCGGCACCGCAGGCGCCGCGGCCGCGCGTCATCGCCGGCCAGCGCCACGCCCAGGCCGGCCGTCACCGCGAGGCCCTAGCCGTCTGGGACGAGCTGCTGGCGGCGCAGCCGGCCGCCTTCGCGCTGATCGCACCGGACTACGCCGCCAGCGCGCTGGCCTGCCACGACGAGCCGGCCGCGCGCGCGCAGCTGCAGACAGCCTACGAGCGCCTGCCCAGCCTCGACCTCGTGCAGGCGCTGCTCAAGCTCGATCCCGATGCCGCCGCGCGCCATGCCCGCCTGCGCCAGCACCTGCAGGATCACGCCGCGCTGTCCGGGGCGGCGGCGCTGCTCAAGGAGCAGCTCGCCCAGGGCCAGCTGCCGTCGGCCGGCGACGCCGAGCAGCTGCAACGGCTGGCGGCCGCGGCGGCCCGGCCCCAGCAGCGCTATCGTTGCGCCGCGTGCGGCTTCGAGGCCCAGAACTACTTCTGGCAATGCCCCGGCTGCCACACCTGGGACAGCTACCCACCGACGCGACTGGAGGACCAGTGACCGATCCGCGACTCAGCAAGCAACGCATCGCCGCGGCCCGCGTGCTGGTGGTCGGCGACGCGATGCTCGACCGCTACTGGTTCGGCGCGGTGGACCGCATCTCACCCGAGGCGCCGGTGCCGGTGGTGCGCTTCAGCCGCGAGGAGGAATGCCTCGGCGGCGCCGGCAACGTGGCCGTCAATGTGCGCGCCCTCGGCGCCCGCACCACGCTGCTGACGGTGGTCGGTGACGACGAACCGGCCCGCAAGATCCGCGCGCTGCTGGAACGCGATGGCATCACCACGCTGCTGGGCAGCGACCCGCAGCTCTTCACCATCGTCAAGCTGCGCGTCATCGGGCGCTCGCAGCAGCTGATCCGCGTCGACTTCGAGAACCAGCCCGACCACGAGATCCTGTCGGCGATGCTGGCCGACTTCGAGCGCGCGCTGCCCGACCAGGACGCGCTGCTGTTCTCGGACTACGGCAAGGGCGGCCTGACGCACATCCCGCGCATGATCGAACTGGCCCGCGCGGTCGGCAAGCCGGTGCTCGTCGACCCCAAGGGCAGTTCCTGGCAGCGCTACGCGGGCGCCGACGTGATCACGCCCAACCGCGCCGAGCTGGCGCAGGTCATCGGCCCCTGGAGCAGCGAGACCCAGCTGCGCGAGCGCGCCCAGGCCCTGCGCACCGAACTCGGCCTGCAGGCACTGCTGCTCACGCGCAGCGAGGACGGCATGACGATCTTCGATGCCGCCGGCGACGCCAGCGTCCCGGCCGAGGCCCGCGAGGTGTTCGACGTCACCGGCGCCGGCGACACCGTGATCGCCGCGATGGCCGCGCTGCTGGCCTGCGGCCTGACGCCGCGCGAGGCCATGCCGATCGCCAACCGCGCCGGCAGCATCGTGGTCGGCAAGGCCGGCACGGCGAGCGTCGGCTACGAGGAGCTGTTCCCGTCATGAAGGTCGTCGTCACCGGCGCGGCCGGCATGATCGGCAGCAACCTGGTGCTGGGGCTCAACGCGCTCGGCATCGACGACATCCTCGCGGTCGACAACCTGACCCAGGGGCCGAAGTTCAAGAACCTGGTCGAGGCGCGCATCGCCGACTACTTCGACAAGACCGCCTTCTACGGGCGCTTCGCGCGCGGCGACTTCGGCAAGGTCGACGTCGTCTTCCACCAGGGCGCCTGCTCCGACACGATGGAGCACGACGGGCGCTACATGCTGGAGACCAACTACCGCGCGTCGAAGGACCTGCTCGACGCCTGCCTGGCCGGCGGCACGCGGCTGCTGTACGCCTCGTCGGCCGCCACCTACGGCGGCAGCAGCGCCTTCCGCGAGGAGCCGGCCAACGAGAAGCCGCTCAACGTCTACGGCTACTCCAAGCTGCTGTTCGACCAGGTCGTGCGCCGCCACCTGCCCGCGGCGCGCTCGCAGGTGGCCGGGTTTCGCTACTTCAACGTCTACGGCCCGCGCGAGGGCCACAAGGGTCGCATGGCGTCGGTCGCCTTCCACCACTTCAACCAGTTCCGCGAGCACGGCACGGTCAAGCTGTTCGGCGACTATGGCGGCTACGCGGCCGGCGAGCAGGAGCGCGACTTCGTCTGGGTCGACGACGTCGTCGCGGTCAACCTGTGGTTCCTGCAGCACCCGCAGGCCAGTGGCATCTTCAACCTCGGCAGCGGTCGGGCCCAGCCCTTCAACGACGTGGCGCATGCCACGGTCAACGCCTGCCGGGCGCTGAGGGGCGAAGCGCCGCTGTCGCTGGCCGAGCAGGTGGCGCACGGCCTGGTGCAGTACATCCCCTTCCCCGAGGCCCTGGTCGGCAAGTACCAGTGCCACACGCAGGCCGACCTGGCAGCGCTGCGCGCCACCGGCTGCGACCTCGCCTTCGCCGACGTGGCGAGCGGCGTTGAGCGCTACGTGCGCTGGCTGTCCGCGCAGGCGGCCTGAGGTTCAGGCCCTCCGGCGGGGGACGGCTCCACAGCGCCCCCGCACGCAGGTCGCAGCACCGCCCTGTCGCCTCTAGAGTGATCCGGTCGCCTCGTCCGGCGACGACCACTCAAGGAGGATCACCATGGTCAAGCTCATCGTGGGCGCCCTGCTCGCCCTGTCCTGCAGCCTCGCCGCGGCCGTCGACGTCAACCGTGCGGACCAGGCCGCGCTCGAGGGCGTCAAGGGCATCGGCCCGGGGCTGTCGGCCAAGCTGATGAAGGAGCGCAGCAGCGGCGCGTTCAAGGACTGGACCGACCTGATCGACCGCGTGCCCGGCGTCGGCGCCGGCAACGCGGCGCGCTTCTCGGCCGCTGGCCTCACCGTCAACGGCAAGGCCTACGAGGCCTCGGTCAAGGCCCAGGCGCCCAGTCGCTGAGCTGCGGCGGCGGGTCGGTCGCCTCGGCGTCGCCGGCCCAGCCGAAGAACCGCAGCACGTCGTCGCGCCGCGCCATCGTGTCGGCCTCGCCCAGCGCGATGAGCTCGCGCGTGTAAGGCGCCTCGAACAGCAGGTAGCTCGCCAGCGTCGCACCGCGGCGCGTGTCCTGGGCCACGTCGCTGACGCCGACCGAGCGCAACATCGCCCGCACCGGCGTCGGCAGGGCCTGCAGGTGGCGCGCGGCGATGTCGTCCAGACGCTGGCTGGGCGCGATCACCAGCAGCTCGATCGGCCGCAGGCTGGTGCGGGCGCGCTGCTCGTCGCTCAGCAGCGACAGCGTGTGGTTGATGCGCTGCAGCCGCTCGATGTCCACCGCCAGCGCGTCGAGGAAGATGTTCGA
>CAZTTC010000073.1:0-13877 GCA_964616015.1 uncultured Methylibium sp.
CCGTCGCGGGGCGGCTGTGGTGCGGCTTCGCCTGCCCGCAGACGGTCTACACCGAAATCTTCCTGTGGGTCGAACGCCGCATCGAGGGCGACCGCCAGGCCCGCATGAAGCGCGACGCCGCACCGCACGGCGCCGACTGGGCGGGGCGCAAGGCCGCCAAGCACGCGGTGTGGCTGGCGATCGGGCTGTGGACCGGCTTCAGCTTCGTCGGCTACTTCACGCCGATCCGCACGCTGGGGGCCGAGGCGCTCACCCTGGTGAGCCCTGGCGGCCCGGCGGCGCCGGGCCTGGGGCCCTGGGAATGGTTCTGGGTGGTGTTCTACGGTCTGGCGACCTACGGCAACGCCGGCTGGCTGCGCGAACAGGTCTGCCTCTACATGTGCCCCTACGCGCGCTTCCAGAGCGCGATGTTCGATCGCGACACGCTGATCGTCAGCTACGACGCGCAGCGCGGCGAGCCGCGCGGCTCGCGCCCGCGCAGCGCCGACCCGCGCGCGCGGGGCCTGGGCGACTGCATCGACTGCGGCCTGTGCGTCGAGGTCTGCCCGACCGGCATCGACATCCGCAACGGCCTGCAGTACGCCTGCATCGGTTGCGCCTCGTGCGTCGACGTCTGCGACGGCGTGATGGACAAGATGCGCTACCCGCGCGGCCTGGTGCGCTTTGCGACGCAGAACGGCCTGGCGCAGCGCCAGGGCCGCCGCCAGGCCTGGCGGCGCGTGCTGCGGCCGCGCGTGCTGATCTACGGCGTGGTGCTGCTGGCGATCTGCAGCGCCTTCGTCGTCAGCCTGGCGCTGCGCAGCCCCTTCCGCGTGGACGTGGTGCGCGACCGCGGCGCGCTGGCGCGGCTGGTCGGCGACGGCCAGATCGAGAACGTCTACCGCCTGCAGGTGATGAACGCGACCGAGTCGGTGCAGCGCTACCGCGTCGTCGTCGAAGGCCTGCCCGGCGCGACGGTCGCGACGCGCCCCGACTTCAGCGTCGACCCGGCGCAGGCGCGCTGGCTGCCGCTGGCGGTGCAGGCCGACCCCGCGGCGCTGCAGGGCCTGGCGCCCGGCGCCCACCCGATCGCCTTCGTCATCGAGCGCGAGGCCGCGGGCGACGAGCCCGCAGCGCTCGTGCGCGAGCCGTCCACCTTCGTCGTGCCGCGCTGAAGCCGCATCCTTCCCAGGAGCCCGCCATGAACCCCGTCCTCGTCGAAGCTTGGCCCCTCCCGGCCCGCCCGTGGTGGCGCGAGCCGATGCTGTGGCTCGTCATCGGCGGCCCGGCGACGGTCGTCGTTGCGGCGCTCGCGACCGCGTTCATCGCCTGGCAGGGCGCCGACCGCCTGATCGAGGAGCCGCCCGCCGCACGCGCGGCCATCGACCCGGCGCTGCAGCCCGCGGTCAAGGCGCGCAACCACGCCGCCTCGCCGCGCTGAGCCGGCGACGCCCCGGCCATGGTCCGCCTCGGTCTGCAGGTGCTCTGGCCCGCCTTCGTGATGGCGGGCGTGACGGAGATGCTCGTCTTCGCCGTGGTCGACCCGGGCGACCTGCGCTGGTTCGGCGGCCCGGCTTTCGGCTGGCCGCGCGGCGCCGCTTACACGGTCAGCTTCCTGATCTTCTGGGGCGTCATCGCGGTGGCGTGCGGCATCACGGCGCTGCTGCTCGTCGAGCCGGATCCGCCGCGCGACGCTTGAGCATCGTCAAGACGCATCGCGCACCGCACGGCACGATCGGCGCATGCCCTCCGAGGCCCCCGCCGCCACCCCCGACCGCGTGAGCCAGCTGCTCGCCGCGCTGGACGTGCCCGGCCCGCGCTACACCTCCTACCCGACCGCCGACCGCTTCGACGACGGCTTCGGCGCCGCGCGCTACCGCGCAGCCCTGGTCGCGCGCACCGCGGCCGGCCCCGGCGCGGCGCCGCTGTCGGTCTACGTGCACGTGCCGTTCTGCGAGTCGATCTGCGACTACTGCGCCTGCAACAAGGTCGTGACGCGGCACCATGAGGAGGCCCGGCCCTACCTCGAGGCGCTGGAGCGCGAGATCGCGCTGCACACCGCCGTGCTGGGGCCCGGCCAGGCGGTGTCGCAGCTGCACCTGGGCGGCGGCTCGCCGACTTTCCTGAGCGACGCCGAGCTGAGCCGCCTGATGCGCACGCTGCGCGCGGCCTTCGACGTCGCGCCGCAGGCCGAGCTGTCCATCGAGGTCGACCCGCGCACCGTCGATGCGGCCCGGCTGCGCCACCTCGCCGCGCTGGGCTTCAACCGCCTGAGCTTCGGCGTGCAGGACTTCGACGCCGAGGTGCAGCGCGCCGTGCACCGCGAGCAGCCCCACGAGCTGGTGCGCGCGCTGATGAGCGAAGCGCGCGCACTGCGCTTCGGCTCCATCAACATCGACCTGATCTACGGCCTGCCGAAGCAGACGCCGGAGTCCTTCGCCGTCACCGTCGCGCAGGTGGCCGGCCTGCGGCCCGACCGCGTCGCGCTCTACGCCTATGCCCACCTGCCGCAGCGCTTCAAGCCGCAGCGGCGCATCCACGCGCACGAGCTGCCGGCGGCCGGCGACCGCGTGCACATGCTGCGCGCGGCGATCAGCGGCTTCCAGCGCCAAGGCTATGCCTACATCGGCATGGACCACTTCGCGCTGCCCGACGACCCGCTGGCCTTCGCCCGGCGACAGGGCCGCCTGCACCGCAACTTCCAGGGCTACAGCACCCAGCCGGACTGCGACCTGATCGGCCTGGGCGTGTCGGCGATCGGCCAGGTCGGCGGCTGCTACGCGCAGAACGCCCGGACCCTGGCCGGCTACGAGGCGGCGCTGGCCCGCGGCGTCTTCGCCACCGAGCGCGGCCTCGCACCCGATGCCGACGACCGGCTGCGCCGCGAGGTCATCATGGCGCTGATGTGCCAGGGCCGCGTCGACTTCGACGCGCTGGGCGGCGACGTCGCGGTGCGCTTCCGCGGCGAGCTCGAGCGGCTGCGCGGCTTCGAGGCCCAGGGTCTCGTCGGCATCGCGCCCGGCCGCATCGAGCTGACCCCGCTGGGCTGGTACTTCGTGCGGGCGATCGCGATGGTCTTCGACCGCCACCTGCAGAGCGACATGCAGCGCGAGCGCTACTCGCGCGTCGTCTGAGCCGGCAGCATGGACGCGGCGCTGGTCCTCGGCGCCGGGCTCATGGGCCTGGCCGGCAGCCCGCACTGTGCGGCGATGTGCGCCGCTCCCTGCGCGGCCGTCACCGGCCGCTGCGGCGCGGCGCGGCGTCACGAGTTGCTGGCCGGCTTCACGCTCGGCCGGCTGCTGGCCTACACCGCCGGCGGCGCGGTGGTCGCATCCAGCGTCGCGGCCTTCGCGCTGCTGACCGAGGCCGCGCCGGCGCTGCGCTCGCTGTGGCTGATGCTGCAGCTCGCGGTGCTGGGCCTCGGCTTGTGGCTCGTCGTCACCGGGCGGCAGCCGGCCGGGTGGGCGCGGCTGGGCAGCACGCGCGCGCCGCTCGCCCGCGTCGACGGCTGGCAGCGCGTGGCAGCGCCGCTGCGCGCCGGCGCGGCCGGTGGGCTGTGGCTGGCCTGGCCCTGCGGGCTGCTGCAGTCGGCGCTGCTGGTCGCGTCGCTGGCCGACACGCCGGCCCAGGGCGCCGCGGCCATGGCGGCCTTCGCGGCCACGTCCTCGCTGGGCCTGTGCCTGCCGGCCGCCCTGCCCGCGGTGCTGTCCAGGCGTCTGCCGGCGGGCGCGCGGGCCACGGCCTGGGCCTGGCGGCTGGCCGGTGCGGCGCTGGTCGCAGCGGCCGGCTTCGCGCTGGGCCACGGCGTGTGGGAGCAGGTCGCGCTCTACTGTGCCGCGCCGTGAGCCGGGCACGCTGCCGCAGAATGCCGGCGTGAGTGCCCCCCACATCGCCATCGTCGACGACGAGCCCGACATCACCCGCCTGCTGGCCAACTACCTCCAGGGCCAGGGCATGCGCACCAGCCAGCTGCACAGCGGCCACGCGCTGATGGCGCTGATGGCCGGCGACGCGCCCGACCTGGTGCTGCTGGACCTGGGCCTGCCCGGCGAGGACGGCTTCGCGATCGCCCGCCAGCTGCGCGAGCACTGGCGCTGCGGCCTGGTGATCGTCACCGGGCGCGGCGACGCGGTGGACAAGGTCGTCGGCCTGGAGGTCGGCGCCGACGACTACGTGACCAAGCCCTTCGACCTGCGCGAGCTGTTGGCGCGCATCAAGGCCGTGCTGCGGCGCCTGTCGCCGGCCGAGGCGCCGCCCGCGACACCGCCGACCGCGCCGCGCGAGCGCCTGCACTTCGACGGCTGGATGCTCGACATCGCCGCGCGCCGCCTGACCGCGGCCGATGGCCGCGAGGCCGCGCTGACGAGCGGCGAGTTCGACCTGCTGTGCGTGTTCGCGCGCCACCCGGGCCGCGTGCTGTCGCGCGACTTCCTGCTCGAGCACACGCGCGGCCGCGAGGCCGCGCCCTTCGATCGCACGGTCGATGTGCAGATCGGGCGGCTGCGCCGCAAGCTCGAGGACGATCCCGCCGCCCCGCAGCTCATCAAGTCGGTGCGCGGCGCCGGCTACGTGCTGGTGCCGCCGGTGACAGCCGGCTGAGGCCGCCGATGGACGAGGCCGCACCGCGCGTCGACCTGCCGGAACTCGCGGCGGTGCACCGCGCGCTGTTCGAGGCCTATCCCGATGCGCTGCTGCTGGCCGACACCGCCGGCCGCATCGTGCTGGCCAACCCGGCCGCCGAGCGCATGCTGGGCTACGGCGCCGGCAAGCTGGACGGCGTCAGCGTCGAGCGGCTGGTGCCGGCGGCGATCCGCCCGCGCCACGCGGCCTACCGCCAGGCCTACGAGCGCAAGCCGGTGCCGCGGCCGATGGGCACGCAGACCGAGCTGGTGGCGCTCAAGCGCGACGGCAGCGAGGTGATGGTCGAGATCGCGCTCAGCCCGCTGCACATCGCCGGCACGCCCTACGTGGTGGCCGCGGTGCGCGACATCGAGGCCTACCCGCGCATGCGCCAGGCGCTGCAGCGCGCGCGCTACAGCGAGTTCGTCGCGCAGATGGGCCGGCTGGCGGTCGACGCGCGCGACCCGCAGCTGCTGCTGCAGCAGGTGCCCGCCGTCGCCGCCGCCGCGCTGCAGGTCGACGCGGCGGTGGTCTTCCTGCTCGAGCCCAACCGCCTCGAGTTCCGCGTCGCCGGCGGCGTGGGCCTGCTCGACGACGAAGCGCCCGGCCTGCGCATCCCCAACCGCCCCGACACGCCGCCCGGCTACCTGCTGCGCGAAGGCCGGCCGGTGACGGTGACCGACTACCGCAGCGAGACCCGCTTCGCGGTGCCGACGAGCTACCTGAACCAGGGCCTGGTCAGCGCGCTGGCGGTGCCGCTGGCCGACCGCGGCCAGACCATCGGCGCGCTGACGGTGCGCTCGCGCCAGGCGGCGCGCTTCGGGCCGGACGAGCTGCACTTCCTGGAGTCGCTGTCCAACCTGCTGGCCGCGAGCCTGCAGCGCGCCCAGGGCGAGGAGGCGCTGCAGCACTCGCAGCGGCTGGAGAGCGTGGGCCAGCTGACCGGCGGCATCGCGCACGACTTCAACAACCTGCTGACCGTGATCCAGGGCAACCTGCAGGTGCTGGAAGATCACCCCGCGCTGGCCGGCGACGCGGGCGCGCGCGACATGGTGGGCGCGGCAATGCGCGCCAGCCGCCGCGGCGCCGAGCTGACCGGCAAGCTGCTGGCGTTCTCGCGCCGGCAGCTGCTGAGCCCGGCCGAGGTCGACGTCGGCGAGCTGCTCGACTCGCTGGCCGGCATGCTGCGCCGCACGCTGGACCAGCGCATCCGCATCCAGGTCGAGGTGGCCGAGGGCCTGCGCTGCCGCGCCGACCCGGGGCAGCTGGAGTCGGCGCTGCTGAACATCGCGATCAACTCGCGCGACGCCATGCCGGGCGGCGGGCGGCTCGACTTTGGCTGCCGCGCCTGCGCGGTGCTGCCGGTCGAGGTGGCCGCCGAGCTGGGCGAGCGCGCACGCAGCGAGCGCTACGCCGAGATCGTCATCGCCGACACCGGTGACGGCATGAGCGAGGCGGTGCGCGAGCGCGTGTTCGAGCCCTTCTTCACCACCAAGGAACTGGGCCGCGGCACCGGGCTGGGCCTGAGCACCGTCTACGGCTTCGTCAAGCAGTCGCAGGGCGCGGTGCGCCTGCGCTCCGCGCCCGGTGCCGGCACCGCGGTGACGATCTACCTGCCGCGGGCCGGCGCGGCCGGCGCGGCGGCCGCCGAGGGCGCGCAGGCGGTGGCGCTGCCGCCCGGCCTGCCGGTGCTGCTGGTCGAGGACGAGGACGAGGTGCGCGCCGTCGTGCGGCGCTTCCTCGACGCGCTGGGCTGCCACGTCGTCGAGTGCGCGAGCGGCGAAGCGGCCCTCGCCAGACTGGATGCCGGCGCCGAATGCCGGCTGCTGCTGACCGACATCGCGCTGGGCACCGGCCTGCGCGGCACCGAGCTGGCGCGCCGCGTCACCGAGCGCCTGCCGCAGACGGCGGTGCTGCTGATGTCGGGCTACGCCGCCGAGCTGCTGCACGGCGAGGGCGGTGGCACCTTGCCCTGGGAATTGCTGCGCAAGCCCTACGAGCGCGACGCGCTGGCGAGGGCCATCGTGCGGGCGCTGGGCGCGCGCTGAGTGATCGTGTGCGCGCTGGGCGCGCGCTGAGGGCACGTCGGCATCAGTGGACCGCCGCGGCGACGCTGCGCGCGACGAAGGCGCTGAGCGCCGACACGTCCGGGATGCGCAGGTCGCGGCGACCGCACTCGGCGAAGTCGATGACCTTGTCGCGCGCCAGGCGCGACAGCGCGCGGCTCACCGTCTCGAGCTTCATGCCGAGGTAGTTGCCGATCTCGGCGCGCGTCATGCGCAGCGTGATCTGGTCGCTGCGCAGGCCGCGCTGCTCCAGCGCGTCGGCCCAGGAACGCAGGAAGTCGGCGACGCGCGCGTCGGCCGGCAGCGTGCACAGCGACAGCATCGCGTCGCGGTCGCGTGCCAGCTCCCGGCTCATCGCGGCGTGCACCGACGCCAGCAGCACCGGCGAGCGGCCGCACTGCTGCAGCAGCGCGTCGTAGCGGATGGCCCAGACCTCGCCGGTGTCCATCGCGATCGCGTCGCAGCCGTAACGGCCGTCGGCGATGCCGTCGAAGCCCAGCCAGTCGCCCTTGAAGTGCAGGCCGACCAGCTTGTCGCGGCCGTCGGCGGCGCCGTTGACCGTCTTGAAGAAGCCGGCGTGCACCACGTACAGGTGCTCGAGCGGATGGCCGGCCGTGTAGATGGCCTCGCCGGCATGCACCACACGACGCAGGATGGGCAGTTGCTCCTGCAACAGCGCGAGCAGCTGGCCGATGCGCTGGGACGGGGTGATGGCGGTGTCGACAGGGGTGACCATTCGGGGCTCCGGGAAGTGGCGTTCGTTCTTCGCTGCCCTCAGGCTAGGGCCGGCCCGGCAACGGCCGACGAACGCCGATCGACGCTCGGTAACGTTGAGTGAACCGTCGATGACGGGCGTGTGAACGGCGCCGGCGAGCGCGCCACCGGCGGCTTGCGCGCGGTCAAGGCCGGCCAGCTCGCGGCGGAGTAGGCTGTCGCCGTCCCCGTTCCCATCCCGCAAGGAGGCCGCCATGAAGAAGAAAGTGCTGCTCGCCGTCGACGGCAGCGACTACACCAAGCGCATGCTCGCCTTCCTGGCGGCCAACGACGACCTGCTGGCCGGCGAGGTGCACTACACCGCGCTGACAGTGGTGCCGCGCATCCCGCCGCACGCGGCGCGCTTCTTCTCCGAGACCGACCTGGCGTCGTACTACGCCGACGAGGCCGGCAAGGTGCTGGCCCCGGTGCAGGCCTTCGTCGGCCAGAAGGGCTGGGCCTTCGACGCGAAGCACCGCTGCGGCCATGCCGGCGACGAGGTCGCGGCCGAGGCCGAGAGCGGCAGCTACGACCTCGTCGTGCTGGGCTCGCACGGCCATTCGGCCGTCGGCAGTCTGGTGCTGGGGTCGGTGGCCGCGCGCGTGCTGGCCAAGTGCGGCGTGCCGGTGCTGCTGGTGCGCTGAGCGGCCGCGGCCCGCGCGGCGCGGCTCACTTCACGGTGTAGCCGCGGCCTTCCATGCAGGCCAGCGTGGCGCGGTGGAACACGTCCGCGCGCGCGATCGCGCCCGGCTGCGTCATCGCCCAGCGGTTGCAGTCCTGGCGGTCGGCCTCGACCTGCTCGGGGCTCTGGCCGTTGCGCGGATAGAAGATCGGATCGGGCGGCCCCTTGGGCGGCGCCGGGTCCAGCGGCGGGTCGGCGTACACCACCGGCGGCGGTTGCACCACGACATAGCCGGGCGGGTAGACCCAGGGCGAGCCGTAGTAGCCATAGCCCGGCGCGCCGATGCCGATGCCGACGCCGCCCCAGTGGCGGCGCGGGCCCCAGTAGCCGTAGCCACGCGCATAGGGCGCGGGGTAGTAGCCGCCGATCTGCACGCTGACGCTGCCGCCGCCGCGGCGGTGCGCGTCGGCGGGCGTGGCGATGGCCAGCAGCAACGCCGCTGCGGCCAGGCCGGTGGCGAGGCGGGCCGAGGCGCCTGTGGAGAACCGGATTGCGCTGTGCTTCATGAAGCAGCCTCCCTGCGAGGTCGGAGACGATTCTGCGCCGCCGGGCCGGCGCTTGTCCTCGCCGTTGCCGGGCTTTACACAAGGCGTGGCAGGCCGGCGTCGCTGACCAGGGCCTGCGCGACCCGGGCGCGAGCCCTCCGGTCGCGTTGACAGGCCCTAAGATGTGGGCTCGGTCGGCAGTTCACCCAGGCGTTGCCGCGCACCCCGGTGCGAGCTAAACCTGCCACGACGACACCGCTTGGTCACGCCCGCCCCGCGTGCGCCGAGCCGCAAGACGGCAACCCCGGCGCCCTGCCTCGATGCAGGGTTGGCGCATGCGCACGGAAAGGCCAAGGACATGCCTCGCGCAACGGTGCCGCTGCTGGCGGCCGACATCTCGACTTTCGCCCGGACGCTCGGCCGCGAACTCAACACGGCCCACGACCGCCTCGCGCGGCCCCCGGGCCACGTGGAGCTGCTGAACATGCTGGCGCGCGCCGCCGGCCATCGCAACTTCCAGAGCCTCAAGGCGCAGGCCCCGCTGCCGCGCGCCGCCGCGGCGGCCGCGACCCAGGAGCCGGAGCGCGGGTTGAGCGAGACCGCCACCCGGGCGCTGCGCCAGTTCGACACCCGCGGCCGTCTGCTGCGCTGGCCGGTCAAGTTCAGCGTCCAGCGACTGATGCTGTGGGGCCTGTGGCTGCGCTTCGACGCGCGGCGCCGCTACACCGAACGCGAGGTCAACGAGCTGCTCAACGCCTGGCACCTGTTCGGCGACCACTGCACGCTGCGCCGCGAGCTCGTCACGATGCAACTGCTGACGCGCCGGAGCGACGGCTCCGAGTACCGCAAGCTCGCCGCGCGCCCGGACGAGGAGACGCGGGCCTTCCTGCGGGCCTTGCGGGCGCGGCAACCGGCGGCGCACGCCGGGCCGGGCGACCGCCTCAGTTCAGCGTCCTGAGCGCCTTGCGCAAGCCCGGCAGCAGGCGCGCCTGCTGCTCCGCGTCCGCGCTCTCCTGCACGACGACGTAGAAGATCTGCAGGAAGGCGCCGAGGTTGTGGCGCTGCGCCAGGGTCGTCTGCGTGAGGGGCGGGCCCTTCTGGCGCCGCGCGGCGAGCGCGTCGAACCAGGCCTCCCACTCGGCCGCGGTCCACCAGCCGCGGCGGGCCAGGTGGAAAGTGGGCGCCATCAGGCGCTCCGGTTCGCCGTGGCGCCAGGCGTGATCGCCGGCCGGCAGCACCTGGGCCGCAATGGCGGCGAGCATGGCCTCGCCCTGCGCGCGTTGCAGCTGCGGGTTGAGCGCGAGTTGCAGCATCAGGTCCGCACCATGCGCAACGCCGTGACGCCAGCCCTCGCGCGCGTCGAAGCCGCGGTAGTCGCGCACGCCGGCCAGGTAGCGCGTGCCCTGGTCGACGAGCCCGGCGCGCTGCGCGTCGGTGAGGAAGGGCTGCCGCCGATCGACGCGCGCCACCTCGGCCAGCGTCAGCGCGGCGAAGGGCTGCCGGAAACCCGCGGCATCGGGCGGGTCGGCCAGCATCGCCAGCAGCCGCGTGCGGATCGCCTGCAGCGCAGGCGGGGCGAGCTGCTGGCCGCGCATCCAGGCCGACAGCGCCTCGAAGGCAAGCTCGTCGCGCAGCTGCGGGTCCGGCTCGGCCAGGCAGTCGAGCAGGCCCAGCGCCAGCGCGTCGCGCGCGGCCTCGGCGCCGTCGGCGGGCCGCTGCCACTGCGCGGCTTTCAGCGCCTCCAGCGAATCGCGCGTCTGGCCGACGGGTGGGCAGGCGGCCGGGGCCGCCCCGGCCGCACGGGCGACGAGCAGCGCGAGCGCCACGATGCGATGAGCCATGGGCACGGCAGGACCTCCTAGCGCGCAGTGTCGCCGAGCCGCGCTGCCTACACTGCGCGCATGCACATCGACGCCCTCCGCCAGCGCCTGCGCGACCTGGGCGCCCGCCCCGGGCACGCGCAGAGCGTGCTGCGCCACTGGGCCTGCGCCCTGCCGCAGTGGCCGCGCAGCCCGCGCGAGGCCGTGCTGCCGCAGGCGCTGCAGGCCGCGCTGCCGGCCATCGAGGCGGACCTGGCTGCGCTGGCACGCCTGCGATCGGCGCACCCGGGCGAGGACGGGTCGTCACGCCTGCTGATCGAGCTGGCCGACGGCCAGACCGTCGAGTCGGTGCTGCTGCCGCGCGATGGGCTGTGCGTGTCGACCCAGGTCGGCTGCGCGGTCGGCTGCGTGTTCTGCATGACCGGCCAGGGCGGCCTGCTGCGCCAGCTGGGCAGCGCCGAGATCGTGGCCCAGGTGGCGCTGGCGCGCAGCCACCGCGCGGTGAAGAAGGTGGTCTTCATGGGCATGGGCGAGCCGGCCCACAACCTGGACGCGGTGATGGACGCGATCGAGCTGCTGGGCACGGCCGGCGGCATCGGCCACAAGAACCTGGTGTTCTCGACCGTCGGCGATGCGCGCGCCTTCGCGCGGCTGCAGGCCCTGGGCGCGGGCGCGGTGAGGCCGGCACTGGCGCTGTCGCTGCACTCGACCCGGCCCGCGCTGCGCGAGCAGCTGCTGCCGCGCGCGCCCCGCATCGCACCCGACGAGCTGGTGGACCACGGCGAGCGCTACGCCCGCGCCACCGGCTACCCGGTGCAGCTGCAGTGGACGCTGATCGAAGGCGTGAACGACGGCGAGGACGAGGTCGACGGCATCGTCCGCCTGCTGGCCGGCAAACGCGCGGTGATGAATCTCATCCCGTACAACGCCGTGCCCGGCCTGCCCTACCGCCGCCCCGCCTGGGAGCACGCCGCCGCGATGGCCCGCGCGCTGCACCGCCGCGGCGTGCTGACCAAGCTGCGCCGGTCGGCCGGGCAGGACGTCGATGCCGGCTGCGGGCAGCTGCGGGCGCGGCAAGTGGCGGCGCCGGATGGCGAGAAACGGCACCTCAGGATCCGGCCCGCCGCCCCGGTCAAGCTGGGGACAAGGCTGTGAACAAGCGGTGGGGCGGGTGAGTGCAAACTGTGCACGGCTTGTGCACCGATCGACAGACCGGGAAAGGAGTCCCTGTGGCCCGACGGAAGACGAGTCCAGCTGACGACTTCATCGACCTCGTGGCGGGGCTTCCGTGGTGGGTCGGTGTGCTGCTCGCCGGGTTGGCGTATGTCGTGCTCAACCACGTCGCTAATCAGCCCATGCCGACCGCGGCGCAACCGGCGCAGGTCGGCGACATGGTGACGCAGACGCTCTGGCGCAGCTTGGCATCGGTGGGGCAGTACGCGCTCCCCATTCTTTGTCTGGCGGGCTCCGTCATGTCGGCCTGGCGCCGCCATGAGCGCAAGCAGTTGGTCGACAACGTGGTCCGAAGCGAGGCGGCGGATGCCCTCGACGGGATGAGCTGGCAGCAGTTCGAACGCCTCGTCGGCGAGGGCTTTCGACGTCAGGGCTATCGCGTCGAGGAAACGGGCGGTGGTGGTGCCGATGGCGGCGTCGATCTTGTGCTGATCAAGAGTGGGGAGAAGTACCTCGTTCAATGCAAGCAGTGGCGAGCGTTTCGGGTCGGTGTCGAGATCGTGCGCGAGCTGTACGGTGTGATGGCAGCCAAGGGCGCCGCAGGTGGCTTTGTGGTGACCTCCGGGCGGTTCACGGAGGAGGCCCGCAAGTTTGCCGAAGGACGAAACGTTCAGTTGATCGACGGTCCTCGGCTGCGCGCACGGATGAAGCAGGTCGGAGAAGCGGGCCAGCAGAAGGCTGTTGAGCCCAGCGGCGACCCGTCATTGCCTGGGCCGAGCGCCACGGCGCCTTCTTGTCCGATCTGTTCGAAGCGCATGATCCGGCGCGCCGCAAAGCGAGGTGCCCATGCCGGCAGCCCGTTCTGGGGCTGCTCTGGCTACCCGGCCTGCAGGGGCACCCGGTCGATCGGTTGAGGCGCGGCCGCTCAGCCCCCCGGGCCGCGACTTCAGCGCCTCGAATCGCTCCAGTGCGTCCTTGCGCAGTTGCTGGCGCAGACATCGGCCACCTGTTCCAGCAGCTTGAGCAGCGTGCCGCCGTGCACGTTGCCGGCGAGCTTGGCCATGTCGGGTGTGGTGAGCCCCGTCATGGCGAGGCGGTGGGTGGGGGTGGTCACCGGAGTTCCTGCTCGATCGCTATGCGGACCCGATCCCCAGCCTCTGTAGCACCTCGAGCAGATCGGTGACGCCCGAGAACCGGTGCGCCTGCAGGCCAAGGCGAAGCGCGGCGTCGATGTTCTCGCACTTGTCGTCGAAGAAGAAGCAGCGCGACGCGCTGCTACCGCAGGCCGCGATCGCCTGCTGGAAGAAAGCGGCTTCGGGCTTGGCCAGCCCGCGATCCCATGAGAGTAGGTGCGCATCGAAACAATCGAGTTCGGCATGCGCCCGATGTACGACCGCCCAGTAGTCTCGATCGACATTGGAAAGCAGCACCAGCCTGTACTGAACGGCCAGCGTGCGGAGCAACGCGGCCATGCCGGGCATCGGTGCACTGTAGGGCTCACGCCAGACGGCGTTGAAGTCGCGCAGGGTCAAGCGCAAGCCGTGCGCGGCGACGAGCCGCCGGTGCAGTTGATCGAGCGTCAGCCGCCCGCGAATCAGCGCGTCCTGCGAGACCCAGCCCCCGCATCGCGGCGAACGCCGACTCGGGGTCTGGACAATGCCCAGCGAGGCGCCGGTAGACGCGGTTCTCATCGAAAGTGATGACTACGCCGAAGAGATCAAAGATGAAGGCATCGACCGGCCTGGTGCGATCACCCATCATCGTCGGCTCAAGCGTCCTTCTGCGCTGCCCGCCAGCCGTGTGGGCGGATGCCGGCAAAGCTCGACTTCCTTCTTCATGCCTCGCCTCCCTTGGCGATCGCTAGGGTCATGCGCGAGTGAAGCTGATCAGACGTCGATGTTTGCCGCCCTCAACGCATTCGTCTCGATGAAGTCCCGCCGCGGCTCCACTTCATCGCCCATCAGCATCGTGAACACGCGGTCCGCCTCGATCGCGTCGTCGATCTGCACGCGCAGCAGGCGGCGCACGGTGGGGTCCATCGTCGTTTCCCACAGCTGCTCGGGGTTCATCTCGCCCAGGCCCTTGTAGCGCTGGCGGCCGACGGCGTTTTCGGCCTGCTGCATCAGCCAGGCCATGGCCTGGCGGAAGTCGCCGACCTTGGCGTCCTTCTGCTTCTCGCCCTCGCCCTTGCGCACCACCGCGTCACGCGCCACCAGGCCGCGGAAGGCCAGGCCGGCGTTGGCCAGGGCCTCGTAGTCGGCGCCGTGCACGAAGTCGGCGGTGATGACGCTGCTCTTGG